>NZ_BAGA01000101.1 GCF_000308595.1 Nocardia higoensis NBRC 100133
GAGCTTGCGCGGCCGCAGGTTCAGCGACTGCAGGATCTGACCGCCGACCTTGACCTCCTCGGCGGGCGGCGCGGACAGCGACACGCGGATGGTGTCGCCGATGCCCTCC
>NZ_BAGA01000100.1 GCF_000308595.1 Nocardia higoensis NBRC 100133
CGCTGGGCGCGACCCCTACCGGCTGCGGCGTGTTCGCCGAGTTGGACTCGGTCAGGCGAAGGGCCTTGTTGGTCCAGTTCCAGACCTCGTGGAACAGAGCCTTGTCCTCGGAGAGCTTCACCCCGAGCGAGGGGATCATCTCGCGCAGGCGCGGGGTCCAGTCGGCGTACTCGCGGGGGAAGCAGCGCTGCAGCACGTCGAGCATGGCGGTCACGCAGGTCGAGGCGCCCGGCGAGGCGCCGAGCAGACCGGCGATGGAGCCGTCCTGGGCCGCGATGACCGCGGTGCCCAGCTCGAGCACGCCGCCCACGCCCTTACGGCGGATGATCTGCACGCGCTGGCCTGCGGTGATCAGCTCCCAGTCGTTGCCGCGGGCGCGCGGGACGAATTCCTCCAGCGTGACGACCCGGCCGGACTGCGACTTGAGCAGCTCGGAGACCAGGTACTTCACCAGCGACAGCTCGGTGACGCCGACGCCGAGCATCGGGGCCAGGTTGCCCGCCCGGATCGACTTGAACAGGTCGGCATTGCTGCCGTCCTTGAGGAACTTCGGGGTCCAGCCCGCGTAGGGGCCGAACAGCAGGCCGGGCTTGCCGTTGATGACGCGGGTGTCCAGGTGCGGCACCGACATCGGCGGGGCGCCGACGGCGGCCTTGCCGTAGACCTTGGCCTCGTGCTTGTCGATCAGCGCCGGGTTGGTGCAACGCAGGAACTGGCCGCTGACCGGGAACCCGGCGAAGCCCTTGATCTCCTTGATGCCCGACTTCTGCAGCAGCGGCAGCGCGCCGCCGCCCGCGCCCACGAACACGAACTTGGCCAGCACGGTGCGCGACTGCCGGGTGCGCGTGTTGCGCACGGTGAGCTTCCAGCTGCCGTCGGACTGCTTGGACAGGTTGCGCACCTCGTGGCCGAAGGCCAGGTCCGCGCCGACGGAGCCGAGGTAGCCGAGCAGTTCCTTGGTCAGCGAACCGAAGTCGATATCGGTGCCGTTGTCGGTCCAGTTCAGCGCGACCGGGTCGGAGAAGTCACGGCCCTTGGCCATCAGCGGCAGCCGGCGGGAGAACTCGTCGGGGCTGTCGATGTACTCCATGCCCTCGAACAGCGGGTGCGGGGCCAGCGCGTCGTAGCGCTTGCGGAGGTACTTCACGTCGTCGGCACCGTGGACGAAGCTGACGTGCGGGATCGGGTTGATGAACCGCGAGGGATCACCGAGGACGCCGTTCTCGGTGGCATAGGCCCAGAACTGCCGCGAGACCTGGAAGCGCTCGTTGATATCGATGGCCTTGGTCACATCGACCGAGCCGTCCGGCTTCTGCGGGCTGTAGTTGAGCTCGCACAGCGCCGAGTGGCCGGTACCGGCGTTGTTCCACGGATCACTGCTCTCCGCGGCGGCGGCGTCGAGCCGCTCGAACAGCGAGATCGACCATTCCGGCTGTAACCGGCTGATGAGGGCACCGAGGGTGGCACTCATGATTCCGGCGCCGATGAGCACCACATCGGTCTTTTCAGTCATGGCAGCGTTCGGCACGGCTTGATCGACTTCCTTGTCACTTCTGCGGCGCGGCCCCCGTTGGCCTGCCTTGGTTGTAGCGAGCCTGGCGTGACTCGGCGGGGAAAGGTTACCCGCCGTTCACCTGTGCCCAATTGTGCACCTCATACCCTTCGATTTCGGCAACGGACCCTTCGAATGTGATAAAGATTCCTCTCCCGCCGCTGGTGGCGGCGGGTCTGTATTCCGCTGTGCAGCTGGCCTAGATTGGTTCGCGTGACCGAGCGAACCCCAGCGGGCGTGTCCGATATCACCGAGACGAATTCGGCCGCCGAGCGCGGCGCGGCGCAGTGGCGCACGGATGTTCTCGGCGACGGCTATCAGCAGCACACCATCGCCCTCGGCGAGGATCCCGACGGTGAGGGCGAGGTGGTCGCGACCCTGGTCCGGCACCTGCCCGACTCGGGGAGCGAGACCACCGAAACAGCCGCGACCGCCGTGCTGTATGTCCACGGATTCACCGACTATTTCTTCCAGCGCCATCTCGCCGAGCATTTCGCGGCGCGCGGGCATCGCTTCTACGCCTTGGATCTGCGCAAGTGCGGCCGCTCGCTGCGTTCCGGGCAGAGCCCGCACTATGTCACCGATCTCGCCTTCTACGACGCCGAGCTCGACGAGGCACTGCGCATCGTCCGGGCCGAAACCGGCGCGAACGTACTCCTGGTCGCGCACTCCACCGGCGGCCTGATCGTGCCGCTGTGGCTGGACCGGCTCAACCGCGCGGGCGGCGTCGCCGAGGCCGGGATCGTCGGCCTCGTCCTCAACAGCCCCTGGTTCGACCTGCAGGGCCCGTCCTACTACCGGACCATCGGCACCCCGCTCATCGAATCCCTCGGCCGCCTCCGGGCGACCTCCCGCCTGCCCGGCGGCGGCATCAGTACCTATGGCGACAGCCTGCACCACACGGTCGCCGGTGAATGGGACTACAACCTGGACTGGAAGCCGTTGTCGGGTGCGCCGGTCCGCTTCGGCTGGCTGCGCGCGATCCGGCGCGGGCACTTCCGGCTGCACCAGGGCCTGGACATCGGCGTGCCCGCGCTGATCCTGCGCTCGAAGCTGACGAAGTTCCTGCGCAAGTACGGCCCGGCCGCCGATGTGGCCGACACAGTGCTCGACGTCAAGCAGATCCAGCGCTGGTCCGGCTGCCTGGGTGGCCGTACGAATATCGTGCCCATCGACGGTGCCCGCCACGACGTGTTCCTCTCCTCGGAACAGCCGCGTGCCCACGCTTTCGCCGAGTTGGACCAGTGGCTGGACTGGCTGGACGACTACCGGCGGGCCGAGCAGGGCGAGTTCGCGCAATCCTGAGTTCGACCTCGAATTCCGCGCGACTCACGCCGCGTCGGACACCCCCTGTGACCGAGACGCGGACCGGCGCGTCCCGGGCCGGCCGGGCCCGAACTCACCAGAGGCTGGTGCGCAAAACGATCTCGGTGGCCAACTCGTGCGCGGCGTCGGTAGCCACATTGTCGGCCTCGATCTCGACGATGCGGAACTCGCCGTAGACGAACCGTCCGGAAGCCTCGGCCGCCGCCCGATCCAGCCCCTTGGTGACCAGCACGGTCACCGGCAGTTCCAGCGGACGGCAGTCCGGATCGCCGGGCGCGCCCCCGGGTCCGGGCACGGCGGGGTGGGCCCGGTCGGCGACCACCATGCTGATGTAGCGGCCGAAAGGCCCGGAACAGGTCCGCCAGGCCAGTTCGGCGCCCGCGCCGCGGCCGGCGACATGCGCGTAGGGCACGCCGAGCTCGTCGAGCAGAAGGGGCACATCGGCCGGGGTGAGACCCTCGATCGACTCGACCACGAGGGTGCGCAGGTCGGAGGTCGTCAGCCGGGACACCACCTCGTCGTACCCGTCGACCGGGTCGTCCACGTCGGGCAGCAACAGCACGGTGTGGCGCGTTTCCGGGCCGTCGACGCGAACCGTGAAGGCCCGGTCGCCGACCGTGATCCGGCGGGTCTCCATGCCGGAACGGTACACCGCCGCGTCCGGCCGCGAGTGCCCCACCGGGGGGCGATGACCGCGCTATGCCCGGCCGACGGTCAGCACCGGCAGTCCGCCGGGCGCGCCACCGGTGACGATGCGCTCGAGCGCGTCCTGATCCAGGTGGCGCTCCATCAGGTCGGCGAGCAGATCGAGCTGTCCGGTACGCACCCGCGCGACCGACGTATCGGGCGCCACCGCGAAATCGGGGCGTCCGGCGCGCTCGGCGACCTCGCCCAGCCAGGCGCGGCGGAACTCGTCGCTCTCCAGCAGTCCGTGCACATGCGTGCCCCACGCCGCGCCCGTCACCGACCCCTCCGGCGCGCCGTCGAGTTCGAGCCAGCCGGGATCACCCGTGCGCCGCACCCGGCCGTGGTGGATCTCGTAGCCGTGCCAGGCCGTCGCCGACTGCCGGTCCTTGCCCTCGACCCGCCGCAGCACCTTCGGCTCGTCGAATTCGATGTCCAGATCGAACACCCCCAGGCCTTCGACCTCGCCCGCCCCCGACTCCACCCGGTCCACGATGCGGCGCCCCAGCATCTGGTACCCGCCGCAGACCGCCAGGACTGGCCGTCCGCGGGCCGCCCGCTCCCGCAGCACGGCGGCGATTCCGGTGCGGCGCAACCACTCCAGGTCCGAGACGGTGGACTTGCTGCCGGGCACCACGACGAGGTCCGCGTCGGCCAGGCGCGAGGGCTCGCTCACCCAGCGCACCGCCACGCCGGGTTCGCACGCCAGCGCCTCCACATCGGTGGAATTGGAGATGCGCGGCAGCCGCACGGCCGCGACGGTCAGCCACCGGCCCCCGGCCGGCGGTCGCGGACGCCCGACCGGCGCGTCGGCGACGGTGCCGAGCGAGTCCTCGGCGTCGAGCCAGAGATCCTCGGCGAAGGGCACCACCCCGATGGTCGGCCTCCCGGTCAGCGCGGTGAGCTGATCCAGCCCGGGCCGGAGCAGATCGACATCGCCGCGGAACTTGTTGACCACGAAACCGGCGATCAATTCCTGATCCTCGGGTTCCAGCACCGCCACCGTGCCGAAAAGATGGGCCAGCACTCCGCCCCGGTCGATATCGCCCACCACGATCACCGGCAGGTTCGCCGCCCGCGCCAACCCCATGTTCGCCAAATCGGTGGCGCGCAAATTGATTTCGGCGGGCGAGCCCGCGCCTTCACAGATCACCACGTCGAATTCGGCGCGCAGCGAGGCCAATTCATCGGCGACCACCTGTCGCAGTGCGGTGCGATGCCGGAAATAGTCCGCCGCGCCGACGGTGTCGACCGCACGGCCGCGCACCACCAACTGCGATCGCCGGTCACTGCCCGGCTTGAGCAGCACCGGATTGAAACGCACGCTCGGTTCCAGTCCGCACGCGCGCGCCTGCAACGCCTGGGCGCGGCCGATTTCCCCACCGTCGAGGGTGACGACCGAATTGTTCGACATGTTCTGCGCTTTGAACGGCGCCACCCGTACTCCACGCCGGGCCAGCATCCGGCACAACCCGGCGACCACCACGCTCTTGCCCGCGTCCGAGGTGGTGCCGGCGACCAGCAGCGCGCCTCTCACCGCTGGACCGCCTCGGCGGCGACCGCGCTCACGGCAGGGTGAGGATTTCCGCGCCCGTCTCGGTGACGACGAGGGTGTGCTCGAACTGCGCGGTCCACTTGCGGTCCTTGGTGACCACGGTCCAGCCGTCGTCCCAGATCTCGTAGTCGATGCCGCCCAGGTTGATCATCGGCTCGATGGTGAAGGTCATGCCGGGCTCGATGACGGTTTCCACCGCGGGCTGGTCGTAGTGCAGGATCACCAAGCCGTTGTGGAACGTCGGGCCGACACCGTGGCCGGTGAAGTCGCGCACCACCCCGTAACCGAACCGGTTGGCGTAGGACTCGATGATCCGGCCGATCACATTGATCGCCCGGCCCGGCTTGACCGCCTTGATCGCCCGGTTGGTGGCCTCCTCGGTGCGCTCGACCAGCAGCCGCACCTCCTCGTCGACCTCACCGGCGAGGAAGGTCCGGTTGGTGTCGCCGTGCACGCCGTGGATGTAGGCGGTGACGTCGATATTGACGATGTCACCGTCCTGGATGACGGTCGAGTCCGGAATGCCGTGGCAGATCACCTCGTTGAGCGAGGTGCAGCAGGATTTCTGGAAACCCTTGTAGCCCAGCGTCGAGGGGTAGGCGCCGTGATCGCACATGTACTCGTGGGCGATGCGGTCCAGTTCGTCGGTGGTCACGCCGGGCGCGACGGCCTTGCCCGCCTCGTCGAGCGCCCGCGCCGCGATCTTGCTCGCGATCCGCATCTTCTCGATGGTCTCCGCGGTCTGCACCCACGGCTCGCCCTGCGCCTCCCTGGCCGTCTTCTTCCACGCGTACTCGGGACGTTCGATGGCGCGCGGCACCTCCCTGACAGGTGAGAGTGTGCCGGGTACCAAGGGCTGACGAGTGCGCACGGACATGCGATCAGCTTATCGGCCGCCCGCCGGGTTCCGGAGGGCACGCATGTCCGCCCACGCCCGGGCACGGCGGGCGCCGAGGACAGACCGCGCACATCCATACTTCGCCCGAGCTCTCGCCATGCAGAACACCGCGGCCGTATCCGATGACCGGACGGCGGCTGACCATCACGCCTTCGGAGGTGTACCGCGGCCGAATCCGGGCGCCACAGTCTATTGAATCGAACTCAATTCGATAATATTGTTCGTGTGGAACCCACGGCCGAACCCGTCCCGCCGGACGCCTCGGCCACGCCTCATCCACGACCAGCGAGGGCAGCATGTACATCCATATCGAGCGGCAGAGAACAGCAGTGCGGGAACTCCACGATCTCGACAGGTTCTGGGTCGCCACGGATGTCGACGTGGAGCACACCGGCCACCGCTTGCGCAGCGAGGGCATCGGCTATCTCGACGGTCACATCGCCTTTGTCGACACCTTCTGGCTGCGTTCGCTCGAGCGCGATCCGGCATGGCTCGCACGCCTGGGCGAGAGACTGGTCGCGGCCGACGGGCACAACCTGCTGCACGGCGTATACCTCCAGGCGCACGTCCGCCCGTCCTCACCGCACCTGCGTACCCACGCGTGGCGACGAACCCGACGGAGCACACACCCGGCCCGTACGGCCCGAACCGCGATCGGACTCTGAACCCGGCAGTTCCACAGCGGCACCGGCCGGAATATCGCCGGACCACGAGCCGTTCACCAGAGTGGTTGACATAGAAACTTCCGAGATAGGACGCCGCTGTGGAACTGGGACTCACGACCTTCGCCGAGCGTTATCCCGTCGGCGACCGGCCCGCACCGACCGCCGCGCAGCGATTGCGCGAAGTGGTCGAGGAAGCGGTGGCCACCGAAGCCGCCGGCCTGGACGTCTACGGCGTCGGCGAACACCATCGCGTCGATTTCGCCGCCTCCGCGCCCGCGGTGGTCCTGGCCGCCATCGCCGCCCGCACCGAACGCATCCAGCTGACCAGCGCGGTCACTGTGCTCAGCTCGGTCGATCCGGTGCGCGCCTACCAGGAGTTCTCGACCCTGGACGCGCTGTCGAACGGTCGCGCCGAGCTGATGGCGGGCCGCGGCTCGTTCACCGAATCCTTCCCGCTGTTCGGCTACGACCTGGCCGATTACGACGAGCTGTTCGAGGAGAAGCTGGGTCTGTTGCTGCGTCTGCGCGAGGACGGACCGGTCACCTGGTCCGGCAAGTTCCGTCCGGCACTGCGCCACACCATCGTCTACCCGCGCACCGAGAACCGGCCGCTGCCGGTGTGGATCGCGGTCGGCGGCAGCCCGGAATCGGTGGTCCGCGCGGGCCTGCTCGGCCTCCCCCTGGCGATCGCCATCATCGGCGGCGAGCCCGCCCGGTTCAAGCCGCTGGTCGAGCTCTACCATCGCGCCCTCGCCGAGGGGGGACACGAGAAGCAGCCCGTCGCGGTGCACGCGCACGGCTACATCGCCGATACCGAAGAGCAGGCCGTCGCCGACTTCTACGACTCCTACGCGGTCGCGATGGGCAGGCTCGGCCGCGAACGCGGCTGGGGCCCGATGACCAAGGCGCACTTCGGAGCAACTGCGCTCGCCGCAGGGTTCCTTGTTCGTCGGCGCTCCCGACCAGGTGGGCGAGAAGATCGAGACGATCCGCGACACTCTCGGCCTGGACCGCTTCATGCTGCACACCAGCGTCGGCACCCTGCCGCACGAGAAGGTGCTGCACAGCATCGAATTGCTCGGCGCGAAGGTCGCCTCCGGATTGCGCTGAGCGCCGCGGCCGCGGACTCGTCTACGCGCTCTGTGTGCGCGGGGGCCGTCCGCTCGGCTTTCTGCCGTTGCCGTGATACGTGCCCGCCGGGCCGAGCACGAGTTCGCGCACGAGGTCGTGGCCGCGGTAGACGCGAACGGTTCCACCGGCCTCGACGGTTCGCACGGTCTCCCCGGCCAGCTGCGCGCCGATCTGGATCTTGCGCTTGCGGTAGCTGATCGTGCCCTGGGAGTTGACGCGGTGTGTGTTCACCCGCCGGACAGTCGCGGCGGCCCGGGAAACCCTTTCGCGCTCCTGCGGATCGGCGCCTTCCCCGCGTTCGGCGATCAACCCGTGTCGCCGCAGGATCGCGTGCACCGTCGACAGTGCGGGCACCGGATCCCAGCCGTCCCGGAGGAGTTCGGCACGGATTCTGCGGGCGCCCCACCGCGGCCGCTCGCGCCGCAGGCGCACCACGGCGGCCTCGAGTTCCGACGAACTCCGGCCGGGCGAAGTCTTGGGACGGCACGAGCGCGGGGCGAGCCCGGCCATCCCTTCGGCCCGGTATCGAGCCAGGTGACTGTAGTAGGACTTGCGGGAGACGCCGTAGCGACGGCACACCTCGATCACGGTCGACCGATCACGTTCGGGCGCCTGCAGGATTTCGAGCCACCGCTCCGGGCCGATGGTCATCAGCGGTCGCGTCATGGCACTCCCCGAAGCCGAACCGAACAGCAATTGAACTCGCCGGTTCACTCTAATGTTCACTTGGATAGCTTTCAAGGCGGTTCATGTGATTGAACCAGCGGGTTAAATTCACACCTGGAGACGGTTAGACTGCCGAGGTGAGCACAGCGACGCCGACCACCGAGCAGACGACCTCCCGCGGCCGGATCGACAAACGGCAGGCCATCCTGGACGCGGCGTTCACCGTTTTCGCGCGCCGGGGTTACGCGCAGGCGGGCGTGCAGGAGATCGCGACGGAGGCCGGGGTCGCCAAACCGACCGTCTACAACCACCTCAACGACAAGCAGACCCTGTTCCGGCACGCGCTGGCGGCGGCGGCCGACGCGGTGCTCGCCGAGAACCTGGCCGTGGTGGATCGGCTGCGGGAGCCGGGGCCGGATCTGCGCGCCGCCCTGGAGGACCAGGCCTATCGGCTGATCCGCAGTTGTTGTTCCGAGCGATCACGCTCGCTGCGCTGGCTCACCTACGGCCAGGTCGCCCAGTTCCCCGACCTCATCGACCTGGTGATGAGCCGCACGTCCGGACGGTTGGCCGATGCCCTCGCCGATCGCATGGCCCGCCTGTCGCTGGCCGGGCTCCTGCGTCCGTGCGATCCGGCCCTGGCCGCCGAGCAGTTCCTCGTCCTGATCACCGGTCCGATGGAGGGCCGCACACTCCTGGGCACCCGCAAGGCGTCCACGGCCGAGATGCGGGCCGTGGCCACGGCGGCTGTCGACACTTTCCTGCGCGCGTATGGAGCACCAGAGAACCCATGAGCCAGAATCCTTTCCGTTTCGGCGTGGTCGCGGTGTCGGCCGTCGACGGTGCGCAGTGGACGGCGACCGCGCGATGGGCGCAGGACGCCGGTTTCGCGTCACTGCTGCTGCCCGATCTGCCCGCGCCGGTTCCCGCACCGTTCACCGCGCTCGCGACGGCCGCGACGGTGACCACGACGCTGGAGGTCGGTACCTGGGTGCTGGCCAACGATTTCCGCAATCCGGTGGTGGTGGCGCGCGAGGCCGCGACCCTGGATCTGCTCTCCGGCGGACGATTCCGGCTCGGACTCGGCGCGGGCCAGCCGGCCAACGGGTACGAGGCCCTCGGAATCCCGGTCGAGCCGGGTGCCACGCGGGTCCAGCGGCTCGCCGAATCGGTCCGGATCGTCAACGCTCTGCTGCGCGGCGAGCGCGTCGACGTCACCGGCAGGCACTACGCCGTGGCGGGCGCATCCCTGCAGCCCCCGCCGGCACGCAAGCCGCCGCTGCTGATCGCCGCGGGCGGCAGGCGGGCGACGGAACTCGCCGCGGCCGAAGCGGACACCGTCGCCCTGAGCACCTTCTCCGCCGACCGGATCGCCCTTCAGGTCGGATGGCTCGCGGACGCGGCGGGCTCCCGGTTCACCGACCTGGAACTGGCGCTGCGCTTCAGTACGCCGTCGAGCACCGTGGGGCCGCCCATTCCCGCGGATTCCCCGAACCTGCTCGGCGGCTCGGCCGAGCAGGTCGTCGATCATCTACTGCGCCTGCGTGATCGGTTCGGCATCTCCTATGTCGTTCTCGACGAGATGGCCGCCCGCGAGCTGGAGCCGGTGGTGCGTCGGCTGGCGGGCGTCTGACCGGCTAGCGCGGATCGGCCACGACGCGGGAACCGGGGATGGCGGCCAGCAGTTCACGGGTGTAGTCGTGGGCGGGCGCGTCGAAGAGCTCTGCGGTCGGTCCGATCTCGACGATGCGTCCGCGCCGCATCACCGCCACCCGGTGCGCGATCCGCCGGACGACGGCCAGATCGTGCGAGATGAACAGGTATGCGACACCGGTGTCGGCCTGCAGCTCCGCGAACAGGTCGAGGATCTGCGCCTGCACGGACACGTCGAGCGCCGAGACGGGTTCGTCGCAGACCACCAGTTCCGGTTCCAGCGCCAGCGCGCGGGCGATCGCCACCCGCTGACGCTGTCCGCCGGAGAGTTCGGCGGGCCTGCGATACAGGACCGAGGCGGGCAGCGCGACCCGGTCGACGAGTTCGCTGGCACGCGCGAGCCGCGAGGCCCGATTGCCCACGCGGAACACGCGCAGCGGCTCGGTGACGACGTCCTGAATCGAATAGCGCGGGTCGAGCGACTCGTAGGGGTTCTGGTAGATCAGCTGCGCGCGGCGCCGCAGAGCGCGCAGCCGTGCGCCTCTGCTCCCGGTGATGTCCTCGCCGTCGAAGACGATCCGGCCCGAGGTGGGCCGCGCCAGACGCAGCGCCAGCCGGGCGGTGGTCGACTTGCCCGAGCCCGACTCCCCGACCAGCGCCAGTGTTTCCCCTCGGCGCAGTGCGAATCCGACCTGGTCGACCGCGCGGAACGACTTCTCCGCACCCGCCGCCGCGGGCAGCGGGAACTCCTTGACCAGGTTCTCGACCACGAGCAGCGGTCGTTCGCCGTCGGCGGCCTGCTGGAGCTGAGGCGGCGGCGTGACGGTCAGGCTGGGAGCGCTGCGCAACAGCCGGCGCGTGTACTGCTCCTTCGGGTCGCGCAGCACCGCGTGCGTCGGGCCGCGCTCCACGATCCGGCCCTGCGACATGACCGCGATGCGCCCGGCGCGGTCGGCCGCGACCCCGAGATCGTGGGTGACCAGCAGGACGGCGGTGCCGAATTCCTCGGTCAGATGCTGGATGTGGTCGAGGATGAGGCGCTGCACAGTCACGTCCAGCGCGCTCGTCGGCTCGTCGGCGATGACGAGTTCCGGCCTGCCCGCGATGGCGACGGCGATGAGGGCGCGTTGGCGCATACCGCCGGACAGCTCGTGCGGATACTGCCGCGCCCGCACCGCCGGATCGGGCATCCCCGCCCGTTCGAGCAGTTCGACGGCGTCGTGCCAGGCGGTGCGCCGGGTCGCCAGTCCGTGGATCAGCAGGACCTCGGCGACCTGGGCGCCGATGCGCTGCACCGGGTTCAGTGACACGCTCGGGTCCTGCGGGATCAGGCCGATGCGCGTGCCGCGAACCGCGCGCAGTTCCTTCTCCGACAGCGCGGCCAGGTCCAGGCTGCCGAACCGGATGTGGCCGGCGTCGATCCGGGCGGTCGCGGGCAGCAGACCCATGATCGCGTGCGCGGTGGTGCTCTTTCCCGAGCCGGATTCGCCTACCAGGGCGACGATTTCGCCCGGCGCGATGTCCAGGTCGACCGATCGCACGGCCCGCGCGGGCCCGGTGCGGGTCTGGTACGAGACCGAGACGCCGCGCAGTTCCAGGAGATTTCCGCTCATCGGCTGCTCGCCCACTCCCCGTCCAGTGCCCGCGCGATCCGGTTGGTCGCCACGACCACGAGAGCCACCATCAGTCCGGCGAAGGTCGAGATCCACCACGCGTTGGCGAGATAGTTGCGTCCGCTCGAGATCAGCATCCCCCACTCCGGCTGCGGCGGTTCCGCGCCGAAACCGAGGAAGCTCAACGCCGACACCGCGAGGACGGCGGTGCCGAGATCGAGGGTGGCCAGCACCACCACCGGCCCGATGGAATTCGGCAGGACGTGACGGCCCAGCACGGTGAACCAGCGCGCCCCCGAGGACCAGGCCGCCTCGACGAACACCGCCTGCCGTAGCCGCAGCACCTCCGCGCGCATCACCCTGGCGAAACCGGCCACTCCTGCCACACCGACCGCGACAGCGACCTTGACGGTGCCGTAGCCGAGCGCGGTCACCAGGGCCAGCGACAGGAACAACGCGGGAATGGCCAGCAGCACGTCGGCGATCCGCATGAGCACGTCGTCGACCCAGCCACCGACGAATCCCGCGACCAGGCCGATCGCGCCGCCCACCAGAAAGGCCACAGCCACCGCGATCACGGTCGCCTGCAACGACAACGCGGTGCCGTGCACGATCCTGGCGAACAGATCGCGGCCGAGTTCGTCGGTGCCGAACCAGTGCTGCGCGCTCGGCGGCCGGAAGATCTCCGAAGGCACCCCGAGCAGCGGATCACGCGAGGTGAACAGGGTGGGCCGGATGGCGGCGAGCACCACGGCGACAACAACGCCGACAGAGAGCACGAGGCCGGGCCTGCGCACCAGGAATCGCGCCAGCCGACGGGCGTCGAAGCCCGCGCCGGGATCGGCGCGAGCGCCGGATTCGGTCCCGCCGAGGACCGTCGGGGTCAGCAGGGAGTCGGTCACGCGAGGCTCCTTCGGCTCCCGACCACGATCCGCGGATCGAGCAGGGGATAGATCAGGTCGACGATCAGGTTGACCACGACGAAGACGAACGCGCCGAACACCACCACGCCCTGCACGACCGGGATGTCCTGCACGCCGACGGCGTCGGCGGTCACCCGGCCGAGTCCGTTGCGGGAGAACACCGTCTCGACGACCACGGCGCTGGCCAGCAATTGCCCGACGAGCAGACCCACCAGGGTGAGCACCGGCAGCGAGGCGTTGCGCAGGGCATGACGCAGATGGACACGGATGCGTCCCGCCCCCTTGGCGCGGGCGGTCTGCACGAACGGCGCGTCCAAGGTGGTCAGCAGGCTCTTCGCCAGCACCTGCGCGATCAACGCGCCGGTCGGGACGGCCAGCGTCACGGCGGGCAGCACCAGTCCGGCCGGGCCGTTGTTGCCGAACGCGGGGAAGAGCGGCACCCGGAACGAGAGCAGCTGCACCAGCATCAATCCCATCCAGAACGCGGGAATGGAGATCGCCAGCGCGGGGATCGACAGCAGGACCTGGCGCAGCCAGCGCTGGGTGGTGTAGGTCGCCAGCACCGCGAGTCCGCCGCCGAAGAGCACGGCCAGCACCACCGCCGCCGCGGTCAGCTGCAACGTCGGCGGCAGTGCCGCGGCGATGGTGCCGCTCACCGAGCGGCCGGTGGCGACCGAGTCACCGAAGTCGCCGACCAGCGCCTTGCCCAGGCCGTCGGCGTACTGGACCAGCAGGGGCCGGTCGTAGCCGTACTGCGCCCGCAGCGCGTCGAGTTCGGCCTGGTCGATCGGCGAGGAGGTCAGCCCACCGCCCGCCATCGCGGCGACCGGATCACCGGGCAGATAGTCGAGCACGACGAACGACACCGTGTAGGCGGCCCACAACACCACGACCGCCTGGGCGACACGTCTGAGCACGTACCGTCGCATGGACCGCTCAGCTCCGCCAGGTGTCGTGCAGCCGGATCCGGCTCGACGCCTCGAAGGCCAGGCCGTGCACGGTGCTCGCCACCGCGAGGATGGTGTCGAGTTCCACGATCGGGACGACATAGGCGTTGTCGACGACCAGCCGCTGTGCCTGCTCGGTGAGCGGCCGGCGCTTCGCCGGTTCGACCGTCGCCGCCTGCTCGGTGAGCAGGCCGTCGAGCGGGCTCGGCGGCAGCCGGTAGGCGTTGACCAGCTGGGTGGAGTACAGCGTGCGCAGGCAGTCGGGATCGGCGCGGCTCAGGTCACCGCCCCAGAAGCCGTCGAAGTCACCGGACTGCACGATCTGCGCGAACTGCGAGACCTGCAGCTCCTGCAGCCGCAGCTCCACGCCGACCGCCCTGAGCTGCTGCTGGAGCAGCTCCAGCGCGGAACGGGTGTTCTCGAAGTTGTTGAACCAGACCACGTTCAGGCTGAGCCGGGCGCCGTCCTTGGTTCTGATGCCGTCACCGCCGACCGCCCAGCCCGCCGAGTCGAGCAGCGCGGCGGCCTTCGCCGGGTCTGCGGCGAGCTCGGCGGACAGGTTCTGGTAGCCGGGCGTGGTGCGCGACAGGATGCTCGTCGCCGGCTCCGTGCCGCTGGGGAACACCGCCTCCACGATCTGCGCGCGGTCGACCGCCGCCTGGATGGCTCTGCGCACCTGGGCATCCCGGGTGATCGGCCGCGCGTTGTTCAGGCCGAGGTTGAACACCGCGCCGGGACGCGGCCGCGTCATCCAGGTCACGCCGCTGCCCCGCAGGCCCGCTTCGTCGGCCCGGCCGAGACCGGTCACGACATCCACCTGCCCGGACCGCACACTGCCCGCCCGCACCCCGGATTCGGGAACGACGGTGAACACGATCTCGTCGAGA
>NZ_BAGA01000099.1 GCF_000308595.1 Nocardia higoensis NBRC 100133
GGAGCAGACGAGAAGGGGTTGTTGCCCACACGCGGGGGCTTCGGACCCGGCTTCGGGCCGGGACGCGGGCCGCCCTGCGCCGGGGCGCCCGGACGCTGCTGCTGTTGCTGCTGGCCGGGACGCTGCTGCTGTTGCTGCGGCGCGGGGCGCGGGCCACCCGGAGTCGGGCGTGGGCCCGCCGGAGCCGATGGCGCCGCGGGAGCGGCCTTGGCAGCGGGGGCTTCCGGCGCCGCGGGGCGCGGAGCCGGGACGGGTCCGGGTTTGACCGACGGGCCGGGACGGACCTCGGACGGACGTGCGACCTGCTCCGCGGGGGCCTGCTGCGCGGCAGCGGCAGCGGGGGCGGCGGGGGTACGCGGACCCGGACGGGGGCCGCCGGGGACGGGCTTGGGGCCCGGGCGGGCCGACGACGAAGGACCGGGCCTCGCACCGGTCTTGGCGCCGTTCGCGGGGGCCGATTTCGGCGCGAACGACTCGCGCAGACGACGCGCGACGGGTGCTTCCACCGTCGAGGACGCCGACTTCACGAACTCGCCCTGCTCCTTGAGCGTTGCGAGTAGTTCCTTGCTCGTGACACCGAGTTCCTTGGCCAACTCGTGCACGCGGGCCTTGCCTGCCACTGCTCTCCTCACTGAGAGGTCGAGCAGCGCCACCGATTCAGGGACGGCGGCCCGCACGACCTCGGGTTATCTCCGATGGACGTTCATCGTTGGTACTTCACGGTGTGCTCATGAGTGCTCGTGCCTGTTCTCGAGGTACTGCTCCAGGGCTGAGATATCCAGATGTCCGGACACTCGTAGTGCTCTGCCGAATGCTCGGCGTCGAACCGCTGCGGTCAAACAAACGGAAAGGGGGTGCAACCAGGCACCCCTTCCGGGAAGTCTGCGCCGCGGATCGGGAACGACCACGACGATACTGGATCCGTCGCCGGCGTCCCGATCTCGTGCCACGATCCGTAGCAGTTCGACGGCCGACTCCTGCTTACGGCATCCGATACACGTACGCACCGGAGCCGACCGGCGCGGAGACGTCCGGTGCTGCTCGATGGTGCGCCCGGGCAAAGTAGCCGAGGGCTCGAGTCGAACCTCTGTCCACTCTACAGCCGGGACGCCCCGTTCACCGAACCCGTCCCCTTTCGGCGTGACGAATCCATCCCGCGCGGCCGCCGATTCCCGGCTCGCGCCGTGCGCTGCGCTCAACTGCGATGCGCCTCCGTGCGGGCGCTGTCGTCCACGTCACCGGCGGCGTCGCTGCGGATATCGATGCGCCACCCGGTCAATCGGGCGGCCAGACGGGCATTCTGCCCCTCCTTGCCGATCGCCAGCGAGAGCTGGAAGTCGGGCACCACGACCCGTGCGGCGCGGGCGTCCGGATCGACGATGGTGACCGAAACCACTTTCGAGGGGGAGAGCGCATTGCCGACGAACGTCGCCGGATCCTCGGCGTAGTCGATGATGTCGATCTTCTCCCCCGCCAGCTCGCTCATCACGTTGCGCACCCGCTGCCCCATCGGGCCGATGCAAGCGCCCTTGGCATTGACCCCGGGCACGGTGGCGCGGACCGCGATCTTGGAGCGGTGCCCGGCCTCGCGGGCCACCGCGACGATCTCCACCGAGCCGTCGGCGATCTCGGGAACCTCGAGGGCGAACAACCGGCGAACCAGGTTCGGGTGCGTGCGCGAGAGAGTGATCTGCGGGCCGCGTGGGCCGCGCGAGACGCCGACGACGTAGCACTTGACGCGATCGCCGTGCTCGTAGGTCTCGCCGGGCACCTGCTCGGCGGCGGGGATCAGTCCTTCGGTGCCGTGCAGTTCGCTGCCGATACGCACCACGACGGTGCCGCGGGCATTGGCCCGCGCGTCGCGCTGCACCACGCCGCCGACGATGTCGCCCTCATGGGTGGCGAACTCACCGAAGGACTTCTCGTTCTCCGCGTCGCGCAGCCGCTGCAGCACCACCTGGCGTGCCGTGGTCGCCGCGATACGGCCGAACCCTTCCGGGGTGTCGTCCCACTCGGAGACGACATTGTTGTCGGCGTCGAGTTCGACCGCCATGACGCGCACGGCGCCGGTCTTCTGGTTGATGTCGACACGCGCGTTGGGCTGATGCCCTTCGGTGTGCCGGTATGCGGTCAACAGTGCCGACTCGATCGCGGAGATCACCGTCTCGATCGAGATCCCCTTGTCGGCGACGATCGCCCGCAGGGCTTCGATTTCGATGTTCATTCCACGATCCCTTCACTCGGCTCGGACGCTGGTGTTGCTGGTGACGCTGGTGTTGCCGGTACTACGAGACCTTCGTCCTGAGCCGGTTGCGGCCGGCCGGGCGCCACCCCGCCCGCGAGTTCCAGTTCCCTGGCTCCCGGCGGGGAGAACTCCACCTGCACGACCGCGCGCTCGATGTCGGCGAGCGGCACGTGCACCCGGTGCGGCTTCTGTTTACCGCCGAGCACCAGCGCGACCGTTCCCTCGCCGAGCCGGCCGACCCGCGCCTCGAAGCGAGCCGATCCGCCGGGGTCGGGTGGTTCGGCGCCGGGCCGGAGCGTGATCCGCACCTTGCGGCCCTGCGCGCGACGCCAGTGCCGGGGCGCGGTCAACGGACGGTCGACGCCGGGGGTGGTGACTTCGAGGAGATACGGCGACTCGCCGAAAACGGCCGCGTCGTCCAAGACTACCGAGATCTCCGAGCTGAGTTCGGCGACGGAGTCCAGGTCGGCCGGTCCGTCGCTGTCCACGATCACCGTGAGCCTGGTCTGCGCGTCCGCACGGCCGCCCGCCGCGATGATCTGCACGCCCTCGAGGTCGAAACCCCGGCGTTCGACGAGCCCAGCAACCAGCTGGCTCACCCTCTCCTCGGTCGGCATGGGCATGTGCGGCGGCTCCTGGTTCAGTTGTGACGCGGTCCAGTTGTGGCACGGTCGTGGTGTGACACGGCGAGAAATCCGGTACCGAATCTCTAGCGTAACGCGCCCGGGGAGTGTATAGGACCATCGGCCCAGGGCGACAAGCCGCTGGCGTGGCGCGCTTTCCCGGCGTGGCGGCGGTGACCGGCGCAGGCTCGGCGGCGAGCCCGCGGCGGCGAATCTGGCACGATGGTCGGGTGCCATTCCGCCTCTCCACGCCGTCGCAGGCCGGGCTTCCCGACCTCCCCCTCGTGCACCGGCACGTCACCTCGCAGACCGCCTGGGACGATCACCGCCCGCTCGGCGCGGGAAACGGTCATGGCGCCGAACGAGTAGGCGCCGCAACAGGATCCGATTCCGCCAGGGCAGGATCCGGCGGCCGGAGTTCGGGCCCGAGCGCCGCGCGGAGGCAGACGCTGTCGTTCGATCGACGAACCGCGTTGCGCGCCGCGGGAGCGGGCACGCTCGGCGCCCTCGCGCTCGCGGCGACGGCCGCCTGCACCGAGGACCCCGTGCACGACCCCGACCCGCTCGCCGTCCACGAGCTGCAGGCCCGCGCCGACGCCGCGGCCGCGAGCGCGGCGATCGCCCTCGCACCGCACCTGCAGTCCACCCTGAGCACGATCGCCGCCCAGCGCACCGAGCACGCCGAGATCCTCGCCGCCGAGATCGCCCGCCTGGTCGGCGTCTACGGCGACGGGACCACCCCGGTCCACAAGACCAGACCGCCGAGCGCGACCCCGGCACCGGTCTCCGCGCCCGGCATCGAGCAGTTGCGCGAGCAGTTGTCCCGCTCGCGGCGGGCCACCGCCGACACAGCCGTCGCCCTGTCCGGCTACCGCGCCGGCCTGCTCGCCTCCATCAGCGCCGCCTGCGCCGTGCACGCCGAAGGACTCGCCACCGCATGACCGACGAACGCCAGACCGTGCTCGACGCCCTGCGCGCCGAGTACATCGCCGTCTACGCCTACGGCGTGATCGCCGCCTACGCATCGCCCGAACGGCGTGACCTGGTCGCCGAGCACACCGCCGCCCACCGCGCCCGCCGGGACGCCACTCTCGACACCCTGCGCGCCGCGGGCGTGGAAGCGCCCACCCCGGACCCGGCCTACACGGTGCCGTTCCCGGTGGACAATCCGGTCGACGCGGCCCGTCTGGCCGAGACCGTGGAAGCCGACGCCGCCGTGGCCTGGCGGGCGGTGGTCGAGCAGAGCAGTACCGAGCAGAATCGCCGCCTCGGCGTCGACGCGCTGGCCGAGAGCGCGCTACGCCTGGCGACCTGGCAGAACATCCTCGGGACACCGAGCAACGCGCTGCCGGGCGCGGTCTGAACCGGCTCCCATCCGAAGCCGGGCACGCGGCGAATAGCCTTCGGTAGCGTTGTCGCCCGATCAGCTTGCCGGAGGACAGGATTCGATGAGTCGCGCTGTACGCCACGCCTGTGTGCTGCTGATCGTCCTGGCCGCTGCCGTCACGGCATTCCGCACCGCAGGTCCCGCCCACGCCACCGGGCACCCGAACGACCTCGTCCGCGACTACACCGACCTCTGAGACAGCGGCGGCCCACACCGCGTTCGCCCCCGCATCTCGGCCTTGTCTCGCGTCTTCGCGCGGCGGCACCGGAGAAGGTGGCGGCATCCGGCCGTAGCGCCGGGGCCGGGACACGACAATGCCCCGGTCCGCGACGTGCAGACCGGGGCGCGTCGGTCCGGACTCAGCCGCGGATGCGCGCGACCACCGTGGAGACCGCCTCCGCGGCGGGCACTTCCTCGGCCTCGCCGGTGAAGCGGTTGCGTAGTTCCACCGTGCCGTCGGCCCAGCCGCGGCCGACCACCAGCACCCACGGCATGCCGAGCAGTTCGGCGTCCTTGAACTTGACGCCGGGCGAGGCGGTGCGATCGTCGAACAGCACGTCCAAGCCCTGCGCGTGCAGGCCGGCGACCACCTCTTCGGCGCCGGAGCGGGCCGCGGCGTCCTTGTTGGCGATGACGACGTGCACATCGAACGGCGCGATCTCGGCGGGCCAGCGCAGGCCCTTCTCGTCGTGCTGCTGTTCGGCGACGACCGCGACCATGCGGGAGACGCCGATGCCGTAGGAGCCCATGGTCAGGCGCACCGGCTTGCCGTTCTCGCCGAGCACGTCCACCTCGAAGGCGTCGGTGTATTTGTTGCCGAGCTGGAAGATGTGGCCGATCTCGATACCGCGCGCCGAGACGAGGGTGCCGCGGCCGTCCGGCGAGGGATCACCGTCGCGGACCTCGGCGGCCTCCACGGTGCCGTCCGGGGTGAAGTCGCGTCCGGCGATCAGCCCGACGACGTGCTTACCCTGGATGTCGGCGCCGGTGATCCACGAGGTACCGGTGCCGACCCGCGGGTCGACGAGATAGCGGATGCCGTTGGCCTGCAGCGCCTTCGGGCCGATGTAACCCTTGACCAAGAAGGGATTCTCGGCGAAGTCGGCGTCGGTGAGCAGTTCCACCTCGGCGGGCTCGACGGAGGCGCCGAGGCGCTTGTCGTCGACCTCGCGGTCGCCGGGCACGCCGATACCGACGATCTCGGTCTTGCCGTCCGGGTGGCGCAGCTTGACCATCACGTTCTTGAGAGTGTCCGCGGCCGTGACCGGACGGCCGAACTGTTCGGCGATGCCCGCGGCGTTGGCCCAGTCAACGAGCGCGGCGATGGTGGGAGTGTCCGGGGTGTCGTGCACGACGGCCTCGGGCCTGCCTTCGATCGGCTGCGGCGCGGGCGCGGGCGTGATCACCGCTTCGACATTGGCCGCGTAGCCGGATTCCCGGCAGAGCACGTAGGTGTCCTCGCCGACCGGGCTGTCGGCCAGGAACTCCTCGGAGGCACTGCCGCCCATCGCGCCCGAGGTGGCCGCCACGATCACGTACTGCACCTTCAGACGCTCGAAGATGCGCTGGTAGGCCTCGCGGTGCGCGTTGTAGCTGGCCTTCAGGCCGTCCTCGTCGAGGTCGAAGGAGTAGGAGTCCTTCATGATGAACTCGCGCCCGCGCAGGATGCCGGCGCGGGGACGTTCCTCGTCGCGGTACTTGGTCTGGATCTGGTACAGCGTGACCGGAAGATCCTTGTAGGAGTTGTACTCACCCTTCACGGTGAGCGCGAACAGCTCTTCGTGGGTGGGCCCGAGCAGGTAGTCCGCACCCTTGCGATCCTGGAGGCGGAACAGGCCGTCGCCGTACTCGGTCCAGCGATTGGTGGTCTCGTAGGGCTCGCGCGGCAGCAGGGCGGGCAGCGAGATCTCCTGGGCGCCGATCGCGTTCATCTCCTCGCGCACGACGTCTTCGACCTTGCGCAGCACCTTCAGGCCCAACGGTAGCCAGCTGTACACACCCGGGGCGATGCGGCGCACGTATCCGGCGCGAACCAGCAGTTTGTGGCTGGGCACCTCGGCGTCGGCGGGGTCGTCGCGCAGGGTGCGCAGGAAGAGGTGAGACAGGCGGGTGATCACGGCGAACAGCGTAGTCCCCGTCCGATCGCGCGCTCAAAGGCATTACCGTATCCGCTCGTGCTGGTGCTGTTGCCTCCCTCCGAAACCAAGTCCGACGGCGGATCGGGCGCTGCCCTCGACCTGGATGCTCTGTCGATGCCACAGCTCACGCCGATACGGGCGAAGCTGGTCGACCAGCTGATCGGGCTCGCGGCCGATCCGGAAGCCAGCCGAGCGGCGCTCGGGCTCGGTAAGGGGGCCGAGGCGGAGATCGCCCGCAACGCCGCCTTGCGCACCTCCCCCACCCGGCCCGCACTGGAGCGCTACACCGGCGTGCTCTACGACGCGCTCGACGCGAAGGCATTCACCAAGGTCCAGCGGGAGAAGGCGCGAGCCCGCCTGGCGATCGGGTCGGCGCTGTTCGGCGTGGTCCGGGCCGTGGACCCGATTCCCGCCTATCGCCTCTCGGGCGGCTCGAAACTGCCCGGCCTGCCGACTCTCTCGGCGCTCTGGCGTGACGACCTGCCCGCCGCACTGGCGCGGGAGACGGCAGGCGAACTCGTCGTCGATCTGCGCTCGGGCGTCTACCAGCAACTCGGCCGCGTGCCCGGCGCCGTCACCGCGAACGTGCTGACCGAGCACCCGGACGGCTCGCGCACCGTGGTCAGCCATTTCAACAAGCACCACAAGGGTCTGCTGGCCCGCGCGCTGGTGCTCACCCGCGCCGAGCCGACGGATGTCCGCGGCTTGGCCAAGGTCGCGACCAGGGCGGGACTGCGGATCGAGATCGCCTCCCCAACGGAACTTCTCGTTCTCACCTGAGCCGGGAATCAGCGCACGGCATCGGTGTGTTGCTCACCACGTGACCACTACCGCAACGCTTTCCGAGACCCTGAAGAACCACATCGACGACAACCACGTGTACGCGAGCGTTGCCACGCTCGGCCCGAACGGTCATCCGCACCTGACCGTGGTCTGGCTCGCCCGCGACGGCGACGATCTGCTGTTCTCCACTACGGTGGACCGGCAGCAGGGCAAGAACCTCGCGGCCGATCCCCGGATCACCGTGCTGATCAATCCGCCGGAGCAGCCCTACCTCTACGCCGAGATCCGCGGCACCGCCACCGTCACCCCCGACCCGGAGCGGGCGCTGCCGGATCAGCTGTCGCTGAAGTACACCGGCAAGCCCTACGCCGAATTCAATCCGGCCTCGGCGAACGACGGTGAGCGCGTGATCGTGCGCGTCACGCCCCGCAAGGTCGTCAGCCGCATCTAAGGCGTGAAGCCCCCGGCGCGCCGGATCCCACCCGGCGGCGCCGGAACCACGCGGCCGCACGGTCCGGATCGGCCGCGACGAGTCGGACTCAGCTGCGCTGGGCCTCGTCCTGCGCGTGCTGCGCCCGGGCGATGTCCTGCGGGGTGAAGCGCAGGGTGAGCGCGATCAGGCCGATCACCAGCGCGACACCCGCGCACACCGCCAGCACCAGCGTGTACCCCTCACCGAGCGCCACGATCTCGGCGTCGGTCATCCCCGACACCGGGCCGGTCGACCCGCCCAGGGACAGGGTGCGCGAGACCGCCACCGGGGTGAGGATGCCGATCGCCATCGGCGTGCCGAGATTCATGAACATCTGGCCGACCGCCGAGAGCGGCCCGATGTCCGAGGCGGGCACGCCGACCAGGACGCTGAGCGGCGTCACGACCATCGCGACCCCCACCCCGAGGCCGATCACGATCAGCAGCGGCAGCAGCACCGAGACGTAGGACACCTCGTCGTGCAACGTCGAGCCGACCATCAGGCCGCCCGCCAGGACCAGCGCGGCGCCGAGCAGCAGCCAGCGCGGCGCGATGGTCATGGCCAGCTTGGAGGCCAGCGCGCCGCCGATGCCGATACCGATGGTGAACGGGATCGAGGCGGTGCCCGCCTGCAGCGGACCGTAGCCGAGCACGTTCTGCAGGAACTGGGCGACGAAGTAGGTCATCGCGCCGAGCACGCTGCCCGAGAGCAGGATGAGCAGGAAGGTGGTGACCCGGTCGCGGCTGTCGAACAGCGACCAGGGCAGCAGCGGGTTGTCGACATTGCGTTCGGCGACGACGAACACCACCAGCAGGATCGCACCGCCGATCAGCGAACCGACGACCGCCGGGTTGGTCCAGCCCAGCCCGGGGCCCTCGGTCGCGCCGAACACGATGGCGGCGCAGGCCAGGGTGCCGAGCACCGCGCCGCGGATATCCAGGGTCATCCGGTGGTGGTCGGTATCGGCCAGGCAGTAGATCGCGCCGACGATGATGAGCGCGCCGATCGGCACGTTGATCAGGAAGATCCAGCGCCATGACAGCTGAGTCAGGGCGCCACCGACGACCAGCCCGCCGACCGAGCCGACGCCCACCATCGAGCCGACCACGGCGATCGCTTGATTACGCGCCTTGCCCGGCGCGAACGTGGTCGCCACCAGGGCGAACGCGGCGGGGGCAGCGACCGCCGCACCCCCGCCCTGCAGAGCGCGCGCGGCGACGAGCATCCATTGCCACTGGGCCAGGCCGCAGATCAGCGAAGCCAGCGTGAACAGGGCGACGCCGATGATGAGCATGCGCTTACGGCCGAAGGCGTCGCCGAGACGACCGCCGAGCAGCATCAGGCCGGCGAAGGTCAATCCGTAGGCGGTGACGATCCAGGCGCTGCCTGAACTGCTCAGGCCCATCTGGTCCTGCAGTCGAGGCAGCGCGAAGATCACCACGGTGCCGTCGAGCACGACCATGAGCTGCAACCCGCTCAGGACGAGGATCGCGAGCCCGAGGGCCCGCTGCTTCACCGGAGACTGCGTCGTCGCAGCGGGGTTTTCGAGCATGGTGAGCCACCTTAGTGGACGGGTGAACAATTGCCGGTACGCATGGGTACGGCTACCCGTTCTCCGATCCGGTCAGTACTTCGGCGTCTTCGACGGCGAACGCGGCGGTCGGCCCGATGACGATGATCGCGGGCGGCCGGATGCCTTCGGTCCGGACGCGGGCGGCCACCGTGCCCAGATCGGCGCGCAGGACACGCTGGGTGCGCAGTGTGCCCTCCTGGATCACCGCGGCCGGGGTATCGGCCGCCCGGCCACCTGCCAGCAGCGCGTCGGCGAACTGCTCGATGCGCTCGACGGCCATCATCAGCACCAGGGTGCCGCGCAACCGCGCCAGCGCGGGCCAGTCGACCAGCGAATCCGGGTGATCCGGGGCGACGTGCCCGCTGACCACCACGAATTCGTGGGTCACGCCCCGATGGGTCACCGGGATGCCTGCCGCACCCGGCACCGAGATGGGGCTGGTGACGCCCGGCACGACGGTGACCGGCACCCCGGCGGCCACGCATGCTTCCACTTCCTCGTAGCCGCGGCCGAACACGTACGGGTCACCGCCCTTGAGCCGCACCACGAACTTGCCCGCCTTGGCGCCTTCGACGAGCGCGGTGTTGATCGCCTCCTGCGCCATGGCCCGCCCGTAGGGGATCTTGGCGGCGTCCACGACCTGCACGTGCGGCCCGAGTTCGGCCAGCAGCTCCGGCGGTGCGAGCCGGTCGGCGACCACGATGTCGGCGCGGGCGAGCAGACGCCTGCCGCGCACGGTGATCAGGTCGGGGTCGCCGGGGCCACCGCCGACGAGGGCGACGCCGGGAGCGACCGGTGTGGAATCGTCGGCGACCGTCCCCGACTGCAGGGCCTCGAGCAGGCCGTTGCGGACCGCGGCCGAACGCCGGTGCGCGCCGCCTGCCAGCACGCCGATCGCCAGGCCCTCGTAGCGCGCGGTCGCGGGCGTGACGGCGGTGCCCAGGCGGGCGTTGTCGGCGCGCACGCAGAACACCCGGCGCCGTTCCGCTTCGGCGACGACCGCGGCATTGGTCTGCGGTTCGTCGGTGCAGGCGATCGCGTACCAGGCGTCGGCGAGGTCGCCGTCGGCGTAGTCGCGCAGCGCCACGGTGATCTGCCCGGCGCTCGCCATGCCCTCGACGGTCGGCGTCACTTCCCGGCTGACGACGTGTACCTCGGCGCCCGAGGCGATCAGCAGCCCGAGCCGGCGCGCGGCGACCGTCCCACCGCCGACCACGACCACGCGACGGCCGCGCAGGTCGAGTCCGACGAGATAGTTCGGCTCCGCTGCGGCCTCGGCGACCTGGTCTCCGTTGGTGTCTGACGTTTTCGGCACAGTCGTTCAGCCTACGGCCAGGCCGGGGCGGGCCCGCACCCAGACCGCTGCGCCGGGTGGCCGTGCACCACGCGGCGTGTCACCCGGCCTTTTCGCCGAATCCGCCACCGCGACGGAACTGAAACACGTTACATTCGCACTCGATCCACGCGACCACGCGCGCGGCCGGCCCAGTGCCAAGGAGGTTGCTCATGACCGACGACACGGATCCGACGCTACGGCGGCAGCTCACCGTGAGTGAACGCGATCCCGAAGCCCTGGCCGCGGACCTCTCCGCCTGGCTGCGGACCCGCACCGACGCCGAGGGCGCGCCGGTGGTCACGAACGCGAGCATTCCGCAGAACTCCGGGTTGTCGAGCACGTCGGTGTTCTTCGACGCCACCTGGCAGGCAGGCGGGATGCGCGAGGGCGGCTCGTTCGTCGCCCGGCTGGCGCCGGACCCGCGCGACTTCCCGGTCTTCCACACCTACGACCTGACCGCCCAGTTCCACGTCATGGCCGGCGTGGCCGCCGCGACCACGGTCCCGGTGCCGCCGCTGTGCTGGCTGGAAACCGACGCGACGGTGCTCGGCACGGAATTCTTCGTCATGCGCCGCGTCGAGGGCCGCGTGCCGACCGACAACCCGCCGTATGTCTTCCTCGGCTGGCTGTTCGAGGCGACCCCGCAGCAGCGGGCGACGCTGGCGGCCAGGACGGTGGAGACCATCGCCGCCATCCACGCGGTGCCCGATCCCGCCGCGCGTTTCCCGATGCTCGACGGGCCGGGCCAAACGCTGCGCAGACACCTGGACTGGCACCGTGACTGGTACGACTGGGCGCTGGCCGCCGACGGTTACCGGATCCCGATCATCGAGCGCGCCTTCGACTGGCTGGAGGCGCACCGGCCCGCCGATCCCGGGCCGGACGTGCTCTGCTGGGGCGATGCCAGGCCGGGCAACATCATCTTCGACGGCTTCGAACCAGCCGCGGTACTGGACTGGGAGATGGCGGCGCTCGGCCCGCGCGAGGTGGATCTGGCCTGGACGGTGTTCATCCACCGCTTCTTCCAGGACATCGCCACCCGCTTCGACCAGCCGGGCCTGCCCGATTTCCTGCGCCTGGGCGAGACGGTGGCGACCTACGAACGCGCGAGCGGACATCGGGTGCGCGACATGGACTTCTACCTGGTCTACGCCGCCCTGCGGCACGCCATCGTGATGGCCAGGATCAAACGCCGGATGCTGCACTTCGGCGAGGACACCGATACCGACGACCGCGACGACTACGTCATGCACAGGGCACTGCTGGAATCCATGCTCGACGGCACCTGTGCATGGGACTGAGGACACTGTGAACACACCCCGCACCCCCGGTTCGACGCCCTCGCCGCTGGACGAGTACCCCATCCACCAGACCCCGCTGCCGATGACGCGGGTGGCCTCGAGCGACCGGAACTTCTACGACCGCAGCTATTTCAACGCCCACGACCGGGACGGCGGCACGCTGGCCGTCACCGGTTTCGGCGTGTATCCGAATCTCGGCGTCGTCGACGGATACCTGGCGGTGCGCCGCGGCGAGCAGGTTCGCTCCGTGCGCTTCTCCGACGCGCTCGGCGACCGCGGGATGGACCTGCGGGTGGGTGGCTACCGCATCGAGGTGCTCGAGCCGCTGCACCGGCTGCGCGTGATCTGCGAGCACGACGAGCTGTCCTGCGACATGACCTGGACCGGCGCCTTTCCCGCGGTCGCCGAGCAGCCGCATCTGATTCTCGCCGGCGGGCGCCCGATCATCGAGGCCTCGCGCTTCGCTCAGGTCGGCTCGTGGTCGGGATCGCTGTCGATCGACGGCACGGACATCGCGCTCGACGAGCGGGTGTGGACGGGCACCCGCGACCGTTCCTGGGGCATCCGCCCCGTGGGCGAGGCCGAACCGCCCGGCCGCGCGGCCGCCGAACCCGCGGGCGGCTTCTGGTGGCTGTACGTGCCGCTGCGTTTCGAGGAGTTCGCCGTGGTGGTGATCGTGCAGGAGAACCCCGACGGCTATCGCACCCTCAACGACGCGGTGCGGGTATGGCCGGACGGCCGGGTCGAGCAGCTCGGCTGGCCGCGTGTCGAGATCGACTACCGCACCGGCACCCGCCACCCCGTGGCCGCCCGTCTGTTCCTGAGCACCCCCGACGGCACACCGCTCGACATCGAGATCGCCACCGGCACAGCGATGCCGCTGCACGTCGGGTGCGGCTACGGCGGCGATCCGGACTGGCAGCACGGCCAGTGGAAGGGACGCGGCTGGTCGGACGCACGCCGCTACAACCTCATCGATCCCGCCGTGGCGGCCCGCGTCCCGTACGGCGTGACCGACCACGTCGCGCGCGCCCGCTGCGGCGATGTCGTCGGCTGGGGCCTGTTCGAACACGCCAGCATCGGCAGGCACGATCCGACCGGGTTCGCGGATTGGGGTTCGGTCGCGCCCTGAGTCCGTCCACGGCTGCCCGGCGGAAGGGGCTATCCCGATACCTGAGCAAGGGCCACGGTGACCCCCTCGTGCACGGTTTTGGCGTGCACCAGAGGTCCGCCCCGGGCGGCGAGGACGGCGGCGGCTTCGGCCACGCTCGCCGTTCCGGTCGCGGCGGCGACACATTCGCTGGGATGCGGGACCTCGACTCCGGCCAGCTCGGCCGCGGAGAACGTGCGCACCGGTACCCGCAATTCCGCCGCCGCGCAGAGCAATCCGGGCTCGTCACCGCGCCGGTCCAGCGTTGCCAGGCAGCGGCAGTCCGCGTCGGCGAGGACCGCCCGCACCGCCGACAGGATCCGGTCCGCGCCCGTCCCCGGGCGGAAGCCGATCCCGACGGCGACCGCCTCGCGGAAAACGCGCCGGTCCGTCACACTGACCGCCGGACAGCGCACGCCGGCCCGCGCACGGCGGACGAACGCGCCGCCTCGCCGACCACGCGTCGCGACGGGGGGCGCCCCGGTTCAGCGCACCGCGTGAGCGGTCGCATATTCGGCTGCCGCAGCGACGAATCGCGCTGTCGCAATGGGATTTCCGGCGGGATGGGTGTGTAGATAGGAGGCGTGCACACGATGGGTGAGCAGTCCTTCGCGGACCGCAGCGCCTGCGGGATCGCGCCAACCCCAGGCAGGCCGGGAAGTATCCGCGCGGACCAGGCGAGTCCGGTGGAACTCGTGGCCTCGCACCCGTTCGCCCGCACGCCACAGCGGCGAGTCCGCCACCGCCACGGCATCGCGGTAGCCGAGGGTCAGGCGGGGTCCGAATTCGGCGTCCGCGTCGACGACACCGGCCAGAGCGTGGCCGTCGAGTGAGCGGGTCAGGTACAGCAGTCCCGCGCATTCGGCGTGGATCGGCAGGCCGGCGCCCGCCTGTGCCCGGACCTGCTCCAGCAGTGGCGTATTGGCCGCCAGTGCCGCGGCGTGCTCCTCGGGAAAACCGCCGGGCACGACGAGGCCTGCTGTGCCGGTGGGCAATTCATCGCGGAGCGGGTCGAAGACCACGACGCGAGCGCCCGCCGCGGCGAGCAGCTCGCGGTGCTCGGCATAGCCGAAGGTGAACGCGGGACCACCCGCCATCGCCACCAGTGGGCCCACACCGCCGCAACCACCGTCCCCATCGAATCGGTTGTCGTCACCGACAACGGTGGCCCCGCCCGAACCGTCTGTGACACCGAGAGCGCCGTCGTCACCGGACCCGCTGTCACCGCCGATCCGGCCCCCGCTACCGACGGGGCTCACGGCCGTGAACCCGGCGATTTCCGCAGCTCTCGCCAACTCCTCGGCAGGATTCCAGGACGGCCCGCTCACCGTGCCACGCGCCAGAGCGGCCACGGCGGCGAGATCGACGTGCGCGGCGACCAGGTCGGTCATCGCGGCGACGGCCGTGGTCGCGGCGGACCCGTGCTCGACGGCCGGGATGAGACCGAGGTGGCGGGAAGGGACTTCGAGTTCGACCATGCGCGGGAGCGCGCCGAGCACCGGCAGCCCGACGCGGGAGCAGGCCGCGCGCAGCACCTGCTCGTGCCGCTCGCTGCCGACCCGGTTGAGGATCACCCCGCCCAGCCGGATCCCGCTGTCGAAGGTCGCGAAGCCGTGTAGCAGCGCGGCCAGGCTCTGGCTGTGCCCGCGCGCGTCCACGACCAGCACGACCGGCGCGCCGAGCAGGCTTGCCACCTGGGCGGTCGAACCCTCGGCCACCGGGCGCACCTCGTCGTCGATCCGGCCGTCGAACAGCCCCATGACGCCTTCGACGACCGCCAGGTCACAGCCCGCACTGCCGTGCCGATACAGCGGTGCCACCCGGTCGGCTCCGACGAGCACCGGATCGAGGTTGCGTCCGGGTCGGCCGGCGGCAAGCCCGTGGTAGCCGGGATCGATGTAGTCCGGGCCCACCTTGAACGGCGCGACCCGATGCCCGGCCCGGCGCAGCGCGCCGATCAGACCCGTTGCCAGCGTGGTCTTCCCGCTCCCCGACGCGGGAGCGGCGATCACCACCGCGGGAGGGGCCGGCTCCCCGGCGCCGTTCACCACTCGATGCCGCGCTGGCCTTTACGGCCCGCGTCCATCGGGTGCTTCACCTTGGTCATCTCGGTGACCAGATCGGCGGCGTCGAGCAGGGCCTGCGGCGCGTCGCGCCCGGTGATGACGACGTGCTGATTACCCGGCCGGTCGACCAGGACGTCGACCACCTCGTCCACATCGACCCAGCCCCACTTCATCGGGTAGGTGAATTCGTCGAGCACGTAGAAGCGGTGTTCCTCGGCGGCCAGCCGTCGCTGGATCTCCCGCCAGCCGGACAGCGCGGCAGCGGCATGATCGTCCTCGCTGCCCTGCTTGCGCGTCCACGACCAGCCCTCACCCATCTTGTGCCACTGCACGGCTCCGCCCGCGCCGGTCTCCTCGTGCAGCGCGCCGAGCGCGCGGAAGGCGGCCTCCTCGCCGACCTTCCACTTTGCGCTCTTGACGAACTGGAAGACCGCCACGTCGAAGCCCTGGTTCCAGGCGCGCAGTGCCATGCCGAACGCCGCGGTGGACTTGCCCTTGCCCGGTCCGGTGTGCACCGCGAGCACCGGCTGGTTGCGGCGCTGCCGCGTGGTCAGCCCGTCGTCGGGCACCGTTTCCGGCACACCCTTCGGCATCGCTACTCCTCGTATCCCCGTGTCCCACCGGCCGGATCGGCCGGTTGTCGATCAGATGTCACGCCGCTCGCGTCGACCGCCCGGTCGCGCTCCGACCGGCCCCGGCGCGCACCACCTCGGCGACGGCCTCGCCGGTCAGCTCGCCGAGACGCACCACGCTGCCGCGCAGGGCACGCGCCAGTTCGGCGGCCAGGCCGAGCCGGATCATGCCGCGCTCGCAGTCCACCACCATCGCTGTCACCCCGTCGCCCGCCAACAGGCCGGCGGCGGTTTTCGCCCGCCCCACCGGGTCGGCGCCGCCGGTGGCCCGTCCGTCGGTGAGCAGCACCAGCATCGGACGCCTGCGCGGATCACGGACCCGCTCGCGGTGCACGATCTCACGGGCCTTCAGCAGTCCGGCAGCCAGCGGCGTCTTGCCGCCGGTGCGCAATCCCGCCAACCTGCGCACCGCGATGTCCACCGAGGAGGTCGGCGGCAGCACCAGTTCGGCCTCGGCGCCACGCACACTGATCACGGCCACCTTGTCGCGCCGCTGGTAGGCGTCGCGCAGCAGGGTGACGATGGCACCGGTCACCGCGGAGAGCCGGTCACGCGCGGCCATCGAGCCGGACGCGTCGACCACGAAAACCACCAGGTTGCCCTCGCGGCCTTCGCGATACGCGCCGCGCAGATCCTCCGGCGCGAAGGTCATCCTGCCGTCGGTCCTGTCGCGCAGGTGCTGGCGCGGGGCGGCGGCGAGCACGGTGCCGAGCAGGTGCAGTCCGGTGCCGGGTTCGGCGGTCGCGCGCACCACCCGGCCGTTGCGGGTCTGCGCACGCGAGCGGCGGCCCGGCGCGCCCTCGCCGACGCCGGGAACCTCCCAGCGCGGCGGCTGCGCGGCGCCGGACACCGGTGTGCCCGAGCGTCCTTCGCCGGATCGTCCACCGCCGGGACCGTTCGGAGCCGGGCCGTCGGGGTCGTCGTCCGGATCGGAGCTGTCATGGTCGCGACCGCTCCGATCGTCGCTCGTGCGATCGGCGTCTCGCTCGCCATCGGCGCGGTCGTCATCGGCGCGGTCGTCGCCGGGCCGGCCGACCTCGCCCCGCTCCGGCGTATCGTCGCTCGAATCCTGCTCGGGCGCGGGCGGTTGTGCCTGCTCGACCGCGTCCGCGGCATCCCGCATGGCCTGATCCAGCTGATCCTCGCTGATACCCGGCTCGTCGAAGGGATCGCGGCGACGCCGGTGCGGCAACGCCAGCTCCGCGGCGACCCGCACATCCTGCTCCGCCACCGCGTCGGCACCCCGCCAGGCGGCGTGCGCGGTGGCGGTGCGGGCCACCACCAGATCGGCACGCATCCCGTCGACGTCGAAAGACGCGCACAGCGCGGCGATCCGGCGCAGTTCGACATCGTCGAGCGCCACCTCCGCGAGCCGGTCACGCGCTTCCAGGACGCGATCGGCGATCTCCCGGTCGGCGGTGGCGTAGCGGGCCGCGAACGCCGCCGGATCCGCCTCGTAGTCCAGTCTGCGGCGGACCACCGTCATTCGGATGTCCACGTCGCGGGAGGCGGCCACGTCGACGGTGAGCCCGAATCGGTCCAGCAGCTGCGGACGCAGTTCGCCCTCTTCCGGATTCATCGTCCCCACCAGCACGAATCGCGCCGGATGCGAATGCGACACCCCGTCGCGCTCCACGTGCACCCGGCCCATCGCGGCGGCGTCGAGCAGCACGTCCACCAGGTGGTCGTGCAACAGATTGACCTCGTCGACATAGAGCACGCCGTGATGGGCCGCCGCCAGCAGACCCGGCCGGAACGCCTGTTCGCCGTCGCGCAGCACCCGTTCCAGATCCAGCGAGCCCACCACTCGATCCTCGGTCGCGCCGACCGGCAGCTCCACCAGCCGCGCGGGACGGGCGCCGGTCTCGTCCACCACCGGCGGCAACAGGTTCGCCAGCGCGCGCACGACCGTCGACTTCGCGGTCCCCTTCTCCCCGCGCACCAGCACACCGCCGATACCGGGGTGCACCGCGCACAGGATCAGCGCCAGCTGCAGCTGTTCCTGCCCGACCACGGCGGAGAACGGAAATCCGGCCTCGGAGCCGGTCGCGGGGGTCGGCAGGGCGCCGGTCTGCCGTCGTTCGGCATGGGACAAGGACATGGCCCTACCCTAGGCGGGACCGCATCCCGGTCGGTCGCCACCCTGCGTCCCCACGCGGCCGACGGCCGCGGCGGTCAGCGAGCCCGAGGCGGGGACGGCGGCGGCGGTACGGTCCGCTCGTCTATGCGCCATCCGAAACCGATGTCGTGGTCGGCGTAGGCGATGGGCAGCGCGTCCCGCTGCCGGACCAGGGTCAGCAACTCCTCGTACCAGGTGACGTAGGCGGGGTCGGGCGCCTGCGACGGCAGCACCGGCAGTGCGGCGAGCATCAGCGCGGCAACCTCGTCCGCACTCCAGGACGGGGTCACCGACGCGTCCGCGAACTCCGGTCCGGCCGCCGAGGTGTAGTGCAGCGCCGACTTCCAGGCGGCCTCGTCGTATCCGCGCGTCACGGTGTCGATGGCGTCCGCCGCGCCGACCGACAGCCGCCAGCTGGTCCCCGACGGGCTCAGTCCGGGCAGGATGCGCACCCGGTGGAAGCCGTGCCGGTGCAGCGCGGCGACGCCGTCGAGCAGACGCAGCGGGATCAGGTGATACAGCCTGCGGCGCAAGGCGGCCGACGCGGTCCGCGAGAAGGCGACCAGTTCGATGTTCTCGACCCGGGTGGCGGCGGTGGCGAGGGTGTCCACCGCGACGGCCACCGCCTCGTCGAGCGGCCGGCCGAACGCCCCGGCACCGATCAGCGGGAAGGCGACCGATCGCGCGCCGAGTTCGTCGGCGACCCGCAGCGCACGCCGGTAGCAGGTTTCCAGTAGCAGGCGATCACGCTGTCCCGCAGCGAAATTCGGGCCCGCGACGTGCACGACCCAGGTGGCGGGCAGGTTACCCGCGGTGGTCCACCCGGCCGCGCCGGTCACCAGGCCCGTGGGATACCTGTCCAGGCAGTCGCGCCGCACGGCGGGACCACCGGCCCGGTGGATCGCGCCGTCGACACCGCCGCCGTCCCCGCGCAGTGTGGGGTCGGCGGCATTGACGATCACGTCCGCCGAGACAGTGGTGATGTCGCCGTCGACGATCGACAGGTGCGCCGGACCACAGGCCGCAGCCATGACTCCCCCTTCGGCGACGGTGCCGTGTGGCGATCGGTGTGCGCGGTCAGCCGCGACGCATCGGCACGTGCTTGATCCCGTCCTCGACGAACTCCTCGCCGTCGGTCACGAAGCCGTGCTTGGCGTACATGTCGACCAGGTAGGTCTGGGCAGTGAGCCGCACCGTCGACTCCCCCGCCTCCGCCAGCGCCGCCCGCAGCAGCCGAGTGGTGTAGCCGTGCCCGCGCGCTTCCCGGACCGTACAGAGACGGCCGATGCGGAAGGATTTCACGCCGTTCTCGTGCTCCTCGAGCAACCGCAGCGTGCAGATGATCTCGCCCTCGTCGTCGAGCCAGAAATGGCGCGTCTCCGGCAACAGGTCGAGCCCGTCGAGTTCCGGGTACGCGCATTTCTGTTCGACGACGAAGACTTCTACGCGAAGCTTCAACAGCTGGTACAGGGTGGCGGTATCGAGATCCGCGGCCCACGAACGCTTGAGCGCAACCGTTGACATCATCGCGCTTTGCTATCACA
>NZ_BAGA01000098.1 GCF_000308595.1 Nocardia higoensis NBRC 100133
CCTGGCCCAGACCGCCTACCCGGCCGCCGCGCAGACACTGCTGGAGAACGTGGCGGGCAATGCGGGCCTGGAGCTGCCGCTGGCCGCGCTGGGTGAATCCGCGGCGCGGGTGCTCGAGCAGGTGAACGAGCACATCGCGGGCAATCCCGAGGTCGAGACCGTGGTGCAGGCGCTCGAGCGCCAGTACGACAGCTTCGTGACCGCGCAGGAACGCCAGTCCAGCCTGCTCGCCGCCGATCAGGAGCTGCCCAGCGGCGACGAACTGGGTGCGGAGTTCGAACGTTTCCTTGCCGAGCAGGCCGGTTACGACAACGACGAGGACTGATCCGTAAGCTGCTCGGAGTGGATCTGACCGAGCTGCTCGACATTCCAGGGACCGACGCCGACGCGCTGTACGAGTCGTTCGGCATGTGGGCCGCCGAGCAGGGCACGCCACTGTATCCGGCGCAGGACGAGGCGGTGCTCGAGCTCGCCGCCGGAGCCAACGTCATTCTGGCGACGCCCACCGGTTCCGGTAAGTCACTGGTCGCGGTGGCCGCCCACCTGTTCGCACTGACCCAGGGCATCCGCAGCTACTACACCGCACCGATCAAGGCGCTGGTCAGCGAGAAATTCTTCGCGCTGTGCGAGGTGTTCGGCGCGGACAAGGTCGGCATGGTGACCGGTGACGCGGCGGTCAACGCCGATGCGCCGATCATCTGCGCGACCGCCGAGATCCTGGCGAACCTGGCGTTGCGCCAGGGCGCCGACGCCGAGGTCGGCCAGGTCGTGATGGACGAGTTCCACTTCTATTCCGACCCGGATCGCGGCTGGGCCTGGCAGGTGCCGCTGCTGGAGTTGCCGCGCGCGCAGTTCCTGCTCATGTCGGCGACGCTCGGCGCCGTCGACTTCTTCGCCGAGGATCTGCGGCGGCGCACCGGACGCGAGACCGCGATCGTGGCCGGCGCGGAACGTCCGGTGCCACTGCATTTCTCGTATGTGCGCACGCCGATCACCGAGACGCTCGAGGAACTGGTCACCACCCATCAGGCGCCGGTCTATGTCGTGCACTTCACCCAGGCCGCCGCGCTGGAGCGGGCCCAGGCACTCACCAGCGTCAATTTCGCCACCCGCGCCGAGAAGGACGCCATCGCGGCGGCCATCGGGAATTTCCGCTTCGCCGCCGGCTTCGGCAAGACGCTGTCGCGGTTGATACGTCATGGCATCGGCGTGCACCACGCGGGCATGCTGCCCAAGTACCGCAGGCTGGTGGAGAAGCTCGCCCAGGACGGATTACTGAAGGTGGTGTGTGGCACCGATACTCTCGGTGTCGGCATCAATGTGCCGATCCGCACCGTGTTGCTGACCGGTCTGACCAAGTACGACGGTGTGCGCACCCGCAGGCTGAACGCGCGCGAATTCCACCAGATCGCCGGACGCGCGGGCCGCGCGGGCTACGACACCGTGGGTTCGGTGGTCGTGCAGGCGCCCGAGCACGAGGTGGAGAACGCGCGGCTGCTGGCCAAGGCGGGCGACGATCCGAAGAAGCAGCGCAAGGTCCAGCGGCGCAAACCGCCGGAGGGTTTCGTCTCCTGGAGCGAGGAGACCTTCGATCGTCTGGTCGCGGCCACGCCCGAGCCGATGGTGTCGCGCTTCAAGGTCACCAATGCGATGCTGCTGAACGTCATCGCCCGGCCCGGCAACTGCTTCCGGGCGATGCGCCATCTGCTCGAGGACAATCACGAACCGCGCCCGGCCCAACGCAGGCACATCGTGCGCGCCGTCCGGCTGTACCGCGCCCTGCGCGACGCGGGCGTCGTGCAGCAACTCGACGAGCCCGACGCTCAGGGCCGCTACGCCCGGCTGACCGTGGATCTGCAGCGCGATTTCGCCCTCGACCAGCCGCTGTCCCCCTTCGCCCTGGCGGCGTTCGAACTGCTCGACAAGGACTCCCCCACCTACACCCTCGATGTCATCTCGCTGATCGAGTCGACGCTCGAGGATCCGCGCCAGCTGGTGATGGCCCAGCAGCACAAGGCGCGCGGCGAGGCGATCGCGGAGATGAAGGCCGACGGCATCGACTACGACGAGCGGATGGAACTGCTCGAAGAGGTGACCTGGCCCAAGCCGCTGGCCGAGCTGATCGAGCCTGCCTACGAGACCTACCGCGCCGGCCATCCGTGGGTCTCGGAATTCGCCCCCTCCCCGAAGTCGGTGGTGCGCGACATGATCGAGCGCGCCATGACCTTCGCCGAGCTGATCTCCTACTACGAGCTGGCCCGCTCGGAGGGCGTGGTGCTGCGCTACCTGGCCGACGCCTATCGCGCGCTGCGCCGCACCGTGCCCGATGCGGCGCGTACCGAGGAGCTCGACGACATCGTGGAGTGGCTCGGCGAGCTCGTCCGGCAGGTGGATTCGAGCCTGCTGGACGAATGGGAACAGCTCACCGACCCCGGCGCGGAGACCGACGCGGATCAGGTCGCCTTCGGCGCGGAGAGCGTCCGGCCGATCACCGCCAACGAGCGTTCCTTCCGGGTGCTGGTACGCAACGCGATGTTCCGGCGCGTGGAGCTGGCCGCCCGCAGGCGCTGGGACGAACTGGACGCGCTCGACGAAGACGGCATCGGCCCGGACTGGGAGAGTGCGCTGGAACCGTACTTCGCCGAGTACGACGGCATCGGCACGGATCAGAACGCCCGGGGGCCGCGGTTGTTCCAGGTCGAGCAGCGCGCGGGGTTCTGGGATGTGCGCCAGACGCTCGACGATCCGGCGGGCGATCACGGCTGGTCGGTGCGCGCGGTGGTGGATCTGGAAGCCTCGGATGCGGCGGGCGAGGTCGTGTTCGACGAGGTCACGGTAGTGGCGGGCTGACCGCGAAAGCGTCGGCGGCCGGACGCCGACGAGCGGCGGCCACGGATTCGTTTCCGGGTCGGGGCCGCTGATACTCTCTGCGCTGCTGCCCACGCGAAAGTGCCCACGCGAAAGTTCAACTATGCCCGAATCTCCGTACCTTGTCATCCACCCGGAGCGTGTCCGCCGGAATTACCGCGCACTCGATGCCGCGATGTCCGGTCGTGCGCGCATCCGGTACGCGGTGAAGGCGAGTCCGGTGCCGGAGCTGATCCGGTTGCTCGACGACGAGGGCGCGGAGTTCGACGTGGCGAGCATCGGCGAGATCGCGCTGTGCCTCGAGCTGGGCGTGGCCGCCGGCAAACTCTGCTATGGCAACACGGTGAAGAAGGCCGCCGACATCGCTCGCGCCTACGCCGACGGGGTACGCCGCTACGCCTTCGACACCGAGGAGGACCTGCTCCGGATCGCCGAGCACGCGCCGGCCTCGGAGGTGGAGTGCCGCTTCCTGGCCTCGGCCCCGCAGTCGCGTACGCCCTTCGGCACCAAGTTCGGCTGCGCGCCCGAGGAAGCGCTGCGGCTGCTGGTGCGCGCCCGCGACCTCGGGCTGTCTCCGGCCGGGCCGTACTTCCACGTGGGCTCGCAGCAACTGGACCCGAACGCCTGGCGGATCGGCATCGAGCAGGCCGGGCAGATCGCGAAAGCGCTGGCCGACAAAGAGATTCCGGTCACCTCGGTGAACATCGGCGGCGGGCTGCCGATCGCCTACGCCGACGCCGCGCCAGACCTCGGCGAGATCGCCACCGTGATCACCGAGACCGCCCTGCGCTGCCTGCCCGCGGACGCCGCCCTGGTCGTCGAACCGGGGCGGGCGCTGGTCGGCAACGCGGGCACCATCCACGCCGAGGTCGTCGCGGTGCGCATCGCGCCGGACGGGCGGCGCTGGGTCTATCTCGACATCGGCCGCTACAACGGAATGGCCGAGACGGAGAACGAGTACATCGCCTACCGATTCGTCACCGAACGCGACGGAGACCCCGTCGACGAGGCGGTAGTGGCCGGTCCTACCTGTGACGGCGACGATGTACTGTATCAACGCACGCGGGTCCTTCTGCCGACCACGTTGCGAGCCGGTGATCGCGTCCAGATCCTCGACACCGGCGCATATACCGCGAGTTATTCGTCGGTGTCCTTCAATGGTTTTCCGCCCTTGACCGTTCATGTCTCGGGCGCTGAGCGAGAGTGAGTTTGCCTATGACGGCGGAATTCACCGGTTGGCATGTGCTGGCCGAGTTCGGTGGTGTCGACACAGACCTGTGCGACGATCTCGAACGACTCGAATCGGCGTTGCGTGAGTCTCTGATCGCGGCGGGCGTCACCATCTGCGATGTCGTACACAAGAAGTTCGAACCGCAGGGGGTGACCGTCCTCGCGCTGTTGTCGGAGTCCCACGCCTCGATTCACACCTATCCGGAGTCCGGCGAGATCTTCGTCGACGTCTTCACCTGCGGCAGCATCGGTGCGGGCGCGACGAAGGCCGTGGACCTGCTGCGGGACGCACTGTCCCCGAAGACGGTCCATACCCGGGTCATCCAGCGCGGGCACGGCTCGCAGCGGATCGAAGAGCCGGTCGGCGCAGGCCTGACCAGGATCTGGGATCTGCACGAGGTGATCGTCGATACGAACACCCCCTTCCAGCACATGGTGATCGCGCGTACCGAGCAGGGCATCAGCCTGTTCTCCGACGACGACCGTCAGTCCACCGAGTTCTCCCAGCTCACCTACCACGAGGCCATGATGGTTCCGGCCTTCGTGCTCGCGGAGAAGCTGGACTCGGTACTGATCATCGGCTCCGGCGAGGGCGTGGCCAGCCAGATGTCGGTCGCGGCGGGCGCCACCCGCGTGGACCATGTCGACATCGATCAGCTCGAGGTCGAGCTGTGCGCGCAGCATCTGCCCTACGGCTACACCAGCGACGAACTCGCCGCCGCCGTGCGCGGCGAGGGGCCGATCACCGTGCACTACGCCGACGGCTGGGACTTCCTGGCGAAGGCGCAGCAGTCGGGCACCCGCTACGACGTCATCGTCATCGACCTGCCCGACGAGCGCGTGGAGGATGCCCAGCACAACCGTCTGTACGAGGCGGAGTTCCTGTCCCGCTGCAAAGCGCTGCTCGCGCCCGGCGGGGTGCTCAGCGCGCAGGCCGGCTGCGCGACGATGTGGCGCAACGAGACCCTCGAACGGTCCTGGAAGCGGTTCCACGAGCAGTTCGGCACCGTCGTGCACTACGGCAGCGACGAGCACGAGTGGTCGTTCCTGTTCGGCCTGGTCGACAAGATCGACGATCCGGTGCCCGGCATGGTCGACCGCCTGGTCACCCTGCCGTACCGCCCGGAGACGGTCGACGCCCGCGCCCTCGTGCGCGGTGCGATCGAACCGTACTCGTTGCGCGCGGGTCGCTGAACCCTCGCGAATCCGCCTCGACGGCGTCGGACCGCTACGGCTGTCCGGCGCCGTTCGCGTTCGCGCATCCGGCCGCGCGGGTCACATCGGCCGGTGCGCCCGGATGATCGCGGCCAGGTATTCGTAGTCCGGCGCGCGAGCGCTCGAGGACCGGAACACCAGCCCGATCGTGCGCCCCGGCGCCGGGGCGGCGAACCGCGCGACTTCCAGTCTCCCGCGCCCGGTCTCGGTGGCCACGGCCATCTCGGGAATGAGCGTCACGCCGAGCCCGCCGGCCACGCACTGCACCACTGTCGCCAGAGAGGCCGCTCTGGTGTCGCCCCCAGCGGGCGGTGGATCCACCGATGTGCTGCGACACAGTTCCAACGTCTGGTCGCGCAGGCAGTGCCCTTCGTCGAGCAACAGCAAGGGCAACCCGGACAGTACGGCGGGAGCCAGGTCGGCCCGCCCTGCCAGCGGGTGTCCGGGGGGTGTGACCAGCACGAATTCTTCGGTGAACAAGGGAATCTCGGTCAGCCCGGGCCCGTCGCCGGGCAGTGCGAGCAGCGCGACGTCGAGTACGCCGGTGCGCAGCCCCTCGAGCAGCCGGGCGGTCTGGTCCTCCACGATCTGCGGCACCAGGGTGGGCAGCCGGTCGAGCAGCGGCCGGAGCAGGCCCGGCAGAATGTAGGGCGCCACCGTCGGGATGATGCCGATCCGCAACGGCCCGCCGAGGACGTCGCCGGTGGCCGAGGCGACGAAGCGGTCGGCGGCTTCGAGGGTGGCGATCGCCTGCGGCAGCAACCGCATTCCGGCGGCGGTGACGAGCACCCGCCGGGTGCTGCGTTCGATCAGCTGCAGTCCGAGCCCGTTCTCCAGTGCGGCGAGCGCCTGCGAGAGTGTGGGTTGACTCACACCCAAACGCGAAGCGGCCGTGCCGAAATGACGATGCTCGGCGATTGCCGCGAACGCACGCAGCTGTGACAGGGTCGGCTGATAAGTCTGATCGTTCATACCTATCAGTCTAGTGCCACCCATCACCTTTACCTTTTGAAGCGTACTCGGCAAGATTGGTACGGAAGCGTGAATTCACCGAATAGAACGAGGAGAAACAGCATGGCCCTGCTGACCATCGGCGACCAGTTCCCGGCGTACAACCTCACCGCGGTGATCGGCGGTGACCTGTCGAAGGTCGACGCTCAGCAGCCCGACGACTACTTCACCCAGGTCACCAGCGACGACTACGCGGGCAAGTGGCGCATCGTCTTCTTCTGGCCGAAGGACTTCACCTTCGTCTGCCCCACCGAGATCGCCGCCTTCGGCAAGCTGAACGACGAGTTCGCCGACCGCGACGCCCAGGTGCTCGGCGCTTCGGTGGACAACGAGTTCGTGCACTTCCAGTGGCGCGCCCAGCACGAGGATCTCAAGACCCTCCCCTTCCCCATCCTGTCGGACCTCAAGCGTGAGCTGGCCACCGCGACCGGTGTGCTCAACGCCGACGGCGTCGCCGACCGCGCGACCTTCATCGTCGACCCGAACAACGAGATCCAGTTCGTCTCGGTGACCGCCGGTTCGGTCGGCCGCAATGTCGACGAGGTGCTGCGTGTGCTCGACGCCCTGCAGTCCGACGAGCTGTGCGCCTGCAACTGGAAGAAGGGCGACCCGACCATCAACGCCGGCGAACTGCTCGCCGCCAGCGTCTGAGTCGAACCGACCCACCCCTCCCATCTCCACTCCCTTCGGGGAGCTCCCACCCCTGCCGCCCGACGGACGGCGGCCTATCGCGAAAGAGGTCATGAAGAATGAGCGTTGAGAACCTGAAGAACTCCCTCCCCGAGTACGCCAAGGACCTCAAGCTCAATCTGTCCTCCATCGCACGGACCACCGTGCTGAACGAGCAGCAGCTGTGGGGCACCCTGCTCGCCTCGGCCGCGGCCACCCGCTCGGCCACCACGCTGCGCGAGATCGCCGAGGAAGCTGCCGACGTGCTGTCGGAGGAGGCCTACAACGCCGCCCTCGGCGCGGCCTCGATCATGGGCATGAACAACGTGTTCTACCGGGGCAAGGCATTCCTGGACGGTCGCTACGACGACCTGCGGGCAGGTCTGCGCATGCAGATCATCGGCAACCCGGGCGTGGACAAGGCCGATTTCGAGCTGTGGTCCTTCGCGGTCTCCTCGATCAACGGCTGCGCGCACTGCCTCGAGGCGCATGAGCACACCCTGCGTGAGGCGGGCGTGTCCCGTGAGGTGATCTTCGAGTCGCTGCGCGTCGCCGCGATCGTGGCGGGCGTCGGCCAGGCCGTGCAGTCCACCGAGGCGCTCGCCGCCGCGTCGGTCTGATCCGGCAGTTCCACCCGAGCACGAAGGCCCGCCGCTTCCGCGGCGGGCCTTCGCCGTTCTCCGGCTCGGCTTCGCGGGCCTCGGAGGTTTTCGCCGATCCGGCACGGGTTTTCGCCGCTCCGGCGTCCGGTCATGGCAGCTCGCGCAACTGTCGCACCAGCACCTTGCCGCTCGGATTCCGCGGCAGTTCGTCGAGGAAGAGCACATCGCGCGGCACCTTGTAGCGGGCCAGCCGGGTGCGCACGTGGTCTCGGATGTCCTCGGCGCTGAGCACGTGCCCGGCGCGGAGGACCACGGCCACCCGCAGGCGCTGGCCGTATTCTGCGTCGTCCACTCCGAACGCACTGACATCGGCCACCGCGGGGTGCGCGGCCAGCAATTCCTCAACCTCGCCGGGGAAGACGTTCTCACCGCCGGAGACGATCATGTCGTCGTCACGGCCGTCGACGAACAACCGGCCCGCACGATCGAAATGCCCGACGTCACCGGTGGACATCAGTCCGCGCACCCGCTCCTTGTCACCGCCGCCGGTGTAGCCCTCGAACTGGTAGTCGTTGCCGACGAAGATGCGTCCGGTCCGCCCGGCGGGCACCTCACGACCGTCGTCGCCGAGGATCTTCACAACCGCACCGGGCACCGGAGGCCCCACGCACCCCGGCGCGGCGGCCAGATCGGCCGGGGTCGCGATGGTCGCGTAGGCGGCTTCGGTGGAGCCGTAGACGTTGTAGATCACCGGTCCGAACGCCTCGACCGCCCGTTCGTACAGCGCCGCGCCCAGTTGCGAGCCGGCGACGAACACGACCCGCAGCCGCGACAGGTCGTAGCGGGCGCGCGCATCCGGGCAGGCGTCGACCATGCGCGCCAGCATGACCGGCACCACGACGAGGGTGTGGGCGCGGTGCGCGGCGAGGCTGCCGAGTACCGCGCCCGGATCGAACCGGCGACGGATCACCAAGGTGGAGCCGAACCCGACCGCCATCATCGCGTGCGCGAAGCCGAGGGTGTGGAACAGCGGCGCCGGGCATTCGACAACCTGTCCGGCGCGCAACGGAACTCGGCCGAGTATGCCGCCGAGCGGGGTCAGCGAGGTCGGTTCACCGCGCGGGGCGCCCTTCGGCGTTCCGGTGGTTCCGCTGGTGAGCAGCACGATCCGGGCAGTGGTGCGCGGGCTGCGAACCGGGGCGCGCGAACCGCCCGCGATGAGGTTGTCGAGGGTGTCGATCGCCGGGCTGTCGGTCCACGCCCGATAGCGGCCGCGGCGCGGGCGGTGCTCGCCGAGCAGCGCGGTGAACTCGTCGTCGCAGACCAGCAGATCCACCTGTTCGCGGGTCATCACCTCGCGCAGCTGCCCGGCCCCGAAATCGGTGTTGAGCAAGATGATTCGAGCGCCGCACTTGGCAGCGGCGAACACCGCATAGTGGAAGCCCCGGTGATTGCGGGTCAGCACGGCCACTCCCTCGCCGTCGCGCAGGCCGCGGGCCCGCCAGGCATTGGCCAGCGCCGTGGTGCGCTCGTCGAGTTCCCGGAAGCTGACGCTGCCGCGCTCGTCGATCAGCGCGGCGCGGTCGCGGTACCGCAGCGCGGCCACCGTGGCCAGGCCGCCCAGCAGGCCCGAACGCGCCACCGCCAACCCCATCCGGGCGAGCCGGTCGGGCCGTTCCGGGGTCACCAGGCCTGCCCGGACCGCCAGTCCCGCCGCGTAGGTCTCGCCGACGACCCGCCGGACGATGCCGGTGCCCGCCGCCACCGTCTTCGTCACCGCGCTCCCCTCACCCCACACGCTCACACACCTCCTGGACACCGGTCACCGGACGCGAAATCCCCGGCACACCTGCGTGTTCCGCCGCGCGGGCGCACGTTCCGAGCACGCACCATCCCGAGTCCCGCGACGAATGTCTCCACCCTAGGTCGCGGCCGAGGCGCCCGTCGAGAGACAGCGCGCCGATCAGGACACCGAGACCGGTTCGCGCCGATATGCCGCCAGCCCGCCGAGCGCGACGACCGCGACCGCCAGTAGGGCGAATACCCCCGCCAGCATGATCAGCCCCATCGTCAACGAGACGTAGCCCTGCGTGCGCGGGTCGAGAAACGGATACGGATACCAGTCGACGACCCGCCCCCTGGCCAGCGTGTAGACCGCGTAGCCAGCCGGATAGAGCAGCCACCCGCCGATCAACCGGCCGGCGATGCCGAGCGCGACCGGAGCGACAATCCAATCCGCGACCAGCACGAGGGGCAGGATGCGGTGCAGGATGTCGTTGATCCACCGGTCGGTGAGCATGACGTCGACATCGGCCAGCAGTATCGCGTAGACCACGCCGGTGATCATCAGATACAGCGTGGCCGCGCCCCGGACGAGCTGCCAGCGCCTGCCACTCGGGTCACCCAGACCGCCGATCAGCAGCACCAGCACGCCCAGCACCGCGGATTGGATGGTGAAGTAGCTGACATAGTTCGCGCCGGAGAACTCGCCTTCGCCCCGGTTGCGCAACGGTATCCACGCCAGCGCCATGACTCCCAGCAGTGCGAAGACGATGCGCGACCCCCGAATCCACCGCGCGGTGCCCGAACCGGCGTCCATGCGCCGATCCTCGCACACCGGAACCGCCCGGACCGGCAGATCGAGCCGGACGGCGAACCCCCGGTTACCGTGTGCGAGAGCCGCGGCGGACAGCCACACCGGCCCGCCCGGTAGTCTGGTGGATGCAATGACCAGGACAGCTACCACCGGAACCCGCGAGCTCCGCACCCGCCTGGCGAATCTCTCCCTCCGCGACGAACACCGGCTGCGCCGTAGGCTCGACCGCGCACGGGCCGCCGACCTCGACGGGATCGCCGCCGATATCGCCGCCGCCGAGGCACGCATCGAGTCCAGGCGCGCGTCGATCCCGCGAATCAGCTACCCGGAACAGCTGCCGGTCAGCGCGCGCCGTGACGACATCGCCGCCGCCATCGCCGCCAACCAGGTCGTCGTGGTGGCCGGTGAGACCGGCTCGGGCAAGACCACCCAGATCCCCAAGATCTGCCTCGAGCTCGGGCGCGGCGTACGCGGAGTCATCGGCCACACCCAGCCGCGCAGGCTGGCGGCCCGCACGGTCGCCGAGCGAATCGCCGAGGAGCTGGGTACCGAGCTCGGCGAGACGGTCGGCTACACGGTGCGCTTCACCGATCAGGTCTCCGAGAACACACTGGTCAAGCTCATGACCGACGGCATCCTGCTCGCCGAGATCCAGCGCGACCGGCTGCTGCGACGCTACGACACGATCATCATCGACGAGGCGCACGAACGCAGCCTCAATATCGACTTCCTGCTCGGCTACCTGGCGCAATTGCTCCCGCAACGCCCGGACCTGAAGGTGATCATCACCTCGGCCACCATCGACCCGGAACTCTTCGCCCGCCATTTCGCCGCCCCGGACGGCACGCCCGCACCGATCGTCGAGGTCTCGGGCCGCTCGTATCCCGTCGAGATCCGCTACCGGCCGCTGAGCCTGGAACTGCCCGCCGCCGAGGCCGACGACGAGGACGATTCCGAGGCCACTGTCGTCGACCGCGATCCGGTCGACGCCATCGGCGAGGCCGTGCGAGAACTCTTCGCCGAGGGCGATGGGGACGTGCTGGTGTTCCTGTCCGGCGAACGCGAGATCCGCGACACCGCCGATGCCCTGCGCGACCTGAAACTGCCGCGTACCGAGATCGTGCCGCTCTACGCCCGGCTCTCGGCAGCCGAGCAGCACAAGGTTTTCGCTCCGCACACCGGCCGCCGGGTGGTACTGGCCACCAACGTCGCCGAGACCTCGCTGACCGTGCCCGGCATCCGCTACGTGATCGATCCCGGCACGGCGCGCATCTCTCGCTATTCGCTGCGAACCAAGGTGCAGCGGCTGCCGATCGAACCGGTGTCCCAGGCCTCGGCCCGCCAGCGCTCGGGCCGCTGCGGTCGCGTCGCCGACGGCATCTGCATCCGGCTGTACTCCGAGGAGGACTTCGAGTCCCGGCCCGCCTTCACCGAACCGGAGATCCTGCGCACCAATCTGGCCGCGGTCATCCTGCAGATGACCGCGCTCGGCCTGGGCGACATCGAGAAGTTCCCGTTCGTCGAGGCACCCGACCGGCGCGCCATCCGCGACGGTATCGCTCTGCTCCAGGAGCTGGGCGCGCTCGCGAACCCCGGGACCGGCGACAGTGCGACGGACGGCGCCGGTTCCAGTGGCGCGGCTTCGAGCAGCGCCGATCGGGGCAGCGCTGATCCGGGCAGCGCCGACGGGCACGAGGCTCCCGGCGCCGGCGCTCGTGCCGAGGGTACGGAATCGGCCGAGCCGAGCTCGGCGCACGCGGGGCGCGCATCACACGGGAGGCCCCGCGGCCGCGAGGGCGCGGGCGGGATGGCGCTCACCGCGATCGGCCGGGAGATGGCCCAGCTGCCCGTGGATCCGCGGATGGCGCGAATGCTGGTGCAGGCCAACCGGAACGGATGTCTGAGCGATGTGCTGGTCATCGTCGCGGCGCTGTCCATCCAGGATGTGCGCGAGCGGCCCGCCGACCATCAACAGGCCGCCGACGCCCGGCATGCCCGATTCGTCGTGGAGGGCTCGGACTTCCTGGCCTTCCTGCGACTGTGGGACTACCTCACCGAGCAGCGAAAGTCCCTGTCCTCCAACCAGTTCCGACGGATGTGTCGTGACGAGTTCCTGCACTACCTGCGGATCAGGGAGTGGCAGGATCTGCACGGCCAGCTGCGGACCATCACCCGCGGGCTCGGCTGGTCCTCGGATCGCCGGGATCCCACCGCCAAGGATTCCTCCGCACGCGGCGCTGCGCCCCGGCAGCCTGCCGGACCGGAAGCCGGGCGTGGCGGTGAGACGGAAAAACCGGGTGATTCCGGGGAACTTCCGCGCGGATCGTCGTCACGGCGAGGCAAGTCCGGAAAGCTCCGGGCGGCTTCCGCGGACTCCGGTCCGCGCCGCGGCGCCCCGCGCGTGCAGCAGGCCGGTCCGGGCGCCCGGCGCGGCGACTCGACGGCGAGTGAATCCGGTGTGCCGGAGGGTGATTGGGATTCCGCCGCGATCCACCAGTCGCTGCTGGCTGGCATGCTCTCCCATATCGGCGTCCGGGAAGCCGAGTCACGCGAATTCCTCGGCGCGCGCGGGGCGAAGTTCATGATCTTCCCCGGCTCGTCGCTGGCGAAGAAGCCGCCGCGCTGGGCCATGGCCGCCGAGCTGGTGGAGACTTCGCGCCTGTGGGGCCGGATGGCGGCGAAGGTGGAGCCGGAATGGGCCGAGCGGCTGGCCGGGCACCTGGTGAAGCGCACCTACTCCGAGCCGCACTGGTCGGCCAAGCGCGGCGCGGCGCAGGCCTACGAACGGGTCACCCTGTACGGCGTTCCGCTGGTCACCGGGCGGCCGGTGGATTACGGGCGCATCGATCCGGAGCTGTCGCGGGAGTTGTTCATCCGTCACGCCCTCGTGCAGGGCGAGTGGCGCACCGAGCACCGGTTCTTCCATCGCAACCGGGAATTGCTCGAGGACGTCGCCGATCTCGAACACCGCGCCCGGCGCCGCGACATCCTCGTCGACGACGAGGTGCTCTTCGAGTTCTACGACAAGCGCGTTCCCGCCGATGTCGTCTCGGCGCGTCACTTCGACAGTTGGTGGAAGAAGGCCAGGCGGGAGAACGCCGAGCTGCTTGACTTCACCACCACGACCGTCGTCAACGAGACCGCGGCCGCGTTGGACCCCACCGACTTTCCCGACGCCTGGCGACAGGGCGAGCTGAGCTTCCCACTCACCTACCAGTTCGAGCCGGGCCAGGACGACGACGGCGTGACCATCCGCATTCCCGTCGAACAACTCGCGCACGTCCGGCCGGTCGGCTTCGACTGGCTGGTGCCGGGCATGCGCGCCGAACTCGTCGGCGCGCTCATCAAAACGCTGCCGAAATCGCTGCGACGCAGCGTGGTTCCCGCGCCGGACTTCGCGGCCGCGGCGCTGGCGGCGCTCACTCCGCGCGCCGAGCCGCTGCGCATCGGCCTGGCCAGAGAGTTGTCCAGGCTGGGCGGCGTCACGATCGCCCCCACCGACTTCGATCCCGCCGCGCTGCCCGCGCATCTGCGGATGACCTTTGCCGCCGTCGACCGATCGGGCGCGGCGCTCGCCTCGGGCAAGAGCCTGACCGAGCTGAAAACCCGACTGGCCGAACAGGTCTCCCGATCCGTCGCCCGAGCGACCGCGGGAGCCGAGCGCGCGCCCGCCACGGTGTGGACCTCGGAGTCGCTGGGATCCGTGCCCGAGAAGGTGCGCAGGCAGGTCGCCGGTCAGACGGTGACCGGGTATCCGGCGCTGGTTCCGGAGGGTGAGGGTGTCGCGGTCCGGGTGCTCAGCTCCCCGGCCGAGCAGGCCGCGGCCATGCGCTCGGGCACCCGTGCCCTGGTTCTGCAGGCGATCCCGACCTCGGTGCGCACCGTCACCTCCGGTCTCACCTCGGCCGACCGGCTCGCGCTGAGCCAAAATCCGTACGGATCGCTCGACGCCCTCGTCGAGGACTGCCGCGCCGCCGCGGCCGAGGAACTCATCGCCGCCGCGGGCGGGCCGGTGCGCGAACCCGAACGCTTCCAGGAACTGCTCGCGGCCGTCCGGCCGCGGATGGCGAGCACGGTGGCCGCATTCGTGCGGCTCGTGGTGCCGGTGCTGGTTGAAGCCCACCGGCTGTCCACCGCGCTGGCGCAGACGAGAGAGGCCGACATCGCCGAGGACGTGCGCGCGCAATCGGACGAACTCGTCTTCCCCGGTTTCGTCATGGAATTCGGCCGTGTCCGGCTGCGGGAGGTGCCCCGCTACCTGCGGGCCGCCCGGATGCGACTCGAAGCGCTGCCCGGATCGGCCGTGCGCGACCGCCAGGGCATGGCCGAGGTCGACCGCGCGATGGTCGCCTACGACCGGTTGTTGCAGGCGTTGCCCGAATCCCGGCGCACCGCCCCGGACGTCGTGGAGATCTGGTGGATGATCGAGGAACTGCGCGTGAGCCTGTTCGCCCAGAAACTCGGCACCCCGTACCCGGTCTCGGCGAAACGCATCGAGAAAGCCGTCAGCACGATTCGCCGCTGATACGCGGCGGCGCGGGCCGCGCTCGGTCGCAGCCTTCGGTCCCGCCGCCGTTCAGTCCGCCGAGGCGCCCGCGCCCGCCCTGGCCGCCCGCATGGCGCTGATCTCGCGTTCGAAGTCCTCGGCAGAGGTGAACGACCGGTAAACCGAAGCGAAGCGCAGATAGGCCACCTCGTCGAGATCGCGCAGCGGGCCGAGGATGGCCAGGCCGACCTCATGGCTGGGGACCTCCGGAGAGCCCTTGGCGCGAACCGCGTCCTCGACCTGCTGAGCCAGCATGTTCAGCGCGTCGTCGTCCACCTCCCGCCCCTGGCAGGCACGGCGCACGCCACGGATGACCTTCTCACGGCTGAACGGCTCGGTGACGCCGCTGCGCTTCACGACCGACAGGATGGCGGTCTCGACGGTGGTGAACCGGCGCCCGCAGGTGGGGCAGGAACGCCGCCTGCGGATGGCCGCACCTTCCTCGGCTTCGCGCGAGTCGACGACCCGGGAGTCGGGGTGTCGGCAGTACGGGCAATGCATCCGAGGTCCTTCGTCCGTGCGTGCCCCTCGCATCCGGTCACCCCCGTGGGTGGCCGAGCCCGGCGAGCACGTTGTCCAGGCAGGTAGGCAGTATGCCGAGTTTACCTGCCGAACTCAGGACAGCACTTGCCACTGCGTGCCGAGATCGGCGAGCAGGTCGGGCAGACGGGCGATCAGCCTGCCGTTCGCCAGCTTCTGCCAGTGTGATTCGCCCAGTACGAGAGCCGCCAACGGCCGGTTCGTCATCAGTTCGATGTGCCGGGGAACCAGGTCGCCGGTGATGTAGGCCCAGCGGCTCTCGCGGTCGGCCCAGTTGAAATCCGGCAGTGGGGTACGCAGCGCCAGCTCACGGCCATCGACGGTGGCGCGCACGGTGGCCGGGGAGAACACCCCTGGTGCGCGCACCCCGGGCACGCCCGGCTTGGCGGCGAGGGTGCTGATGTAGGTGAGCACCCGGCCGATGCCGTCGCGACCGGAGGAGGTGACATCCCACTGGTCGGCGACGATCCGGTTCTGCTCCCGGTCGGTCATCCGGATCAACGCGTCGATGTAGCCCTCCTGGGTGCCGCCGTCGAGCGCGCGCCAGCCGTCCCGCAGATCGGCGTCGAGCACACCGGCCGCGGCGAGTTCCTCGACGGCAGCCAGGCCTCCGGCGAGGTAGGCCTCGTGCATCGGCACCAGATCGGTGAAGATGTGCTTCTGCATGATCATCAGCCGGGTCCGGTACCAGTCCACGTCCGCGGCGGACAACCGTGCGCCCTCGGTGACCAGCGTCGCGATGTCGGCGGGCAGTCCTTCGACCAGTTCCGCCGGAGTACCTGCCAGCGCGTCGGCCACACCGTTGCCGATCGCATGGACGCCGGGAACGTCGAGCACCCGGCCGATGTCTCCGGCGTCGAAGAAGCCGGAGGCGAAGGATCCACCGGCGATGGCCGCCAGACCCGCCCAATAGAAGCCGGGATGCGCGGCTGCCAGGCGCAGGTAATTGACGTAGACCTGGTTGAACGTGTGCTCGTTGGGCCGCACCCCGTGGCCGGGATCCCAGGCCACGGGGTCGATCTGCGCATTGCCGAGCGCGACCACGAGCCAGTACTGGTGCAGCAGCGTCGCGTACCGCGAGGGCGCGATGCCGTCGGCGCGCGCCGCCTCCAGCGCCGAACGCAGCGCCGGCTCGTCCAGTGGCAGCGCCGGATGCAGGCCGCCACCGGCCTCGCCGTCGCCGTTGACGGTCGGCAGATCCAGATACCGCGCGTAGGCAGGCTGGGCGGAGGCCGCGGGCAGCCCGGCGACGAGGACGGACAGGCACAGCAGGAGCACGGAGCAGGCCCGTACGGCATATCCGGTGGTGCGCGGCGTCATCGAGAGAGCCCCCGAAGGTCGATCATGGCAGGGGAACTGCCTGGGTCACATCCGCAGCACAGTAGCAACACGTTTCAGAAAGAAGCCAACTTCTGAAAGAACAACCAGCTCAGGGCTGCCATACACGAGATGACACGTGTTCGATCTCGTGCGGAAGTTCGGACAGGCTGTAGCTCGCCGGCGACGACGGGGCGGCGAGGGTACCCGCCCGCCACTGCGTCAGCAGCAGCATCGCGACGACGAACAACGCGGTGACCAGCGCCGCCACCGCCAGGATCGCGAATCCCACCTGCGCCCGCTCGACGCGGGCGGCAGACGAGGGAAGATGCGGACGACGACGCGGCGCGACGCGGACCCGGTCGTAGCGCACCGGCGCGCCGCCCGGCCTGCCGACCAGCGGCCGGCGGTCCACCTGCCGCACCCGCCGCACGTCGCGACCGGCGACGCGTCGCCCACGCAGCGGAAGGACGCGCTCGCCCTCGCCGCCGGACCCGTGAGCACATGCCACCGCCGGGAATACCACGATGTCGCCGCTCACCGCGGAACCTTGCGCGATGCCGCGAGGCCGCACGCCCGGCAGCCCCGGCGCCGAGATCGAGCCGCGACCCCGCGCGGTTGCGGATAACGCTGCGAGGGAACGGATCTGGTGGTTCATCGGCCAAAACCTCCGTGGGGGCTCCGTGGGAATTCCAGGGAAACCGTCGTGATGGGGATATCGGCGGGGGACTCGCGGTCCCCCGGTTCGGGGCGCACAGCCGGCGCGTTGTTCGCTCACATGTTCGAAGAACGTATGTTCGAATTTCTATCACGGCACACCCGCGCTGTCACCACCAAACGCCGACGCGAGTCGAACGGATGTTTGAAGATTCCCTGCGGCCGGACTAGATTCGGACACGACGACAGACGACGGGAAGGGCGGGTTGTGGTGAGCCGTACAGACGACACGGTGGAAGAGAGCGGAGTCGCCGTCGACCCCGTCCTGAACGGGGCGGATCTCACCGTGCGTCAGCGCAAGGTGCTCGACGTCATCCGGTCGTCGGTGAGCGAGCGCGGCTACCCGCCGAGCATCAGGGAGATCGGCGACGCCGTCGGCCTCACCTCGACCTCCTCGGTCGCCCATCAGCTGCGGGCCCTCGAGCGCAAGGGCTATCTGCGCCGCGATCCCAACCGGCCACGCGCCGTGGACGTCCGCGGGCTCGACGAGGCGGTGCGTGCGGTCACCGCACTGCCCGGTGGTGCACCCGAGGCAGGCGAGTCCGCTGCCGACCCCGCTCACCCGACCCCCACCTTCGTGCCGGTCCTCGGCCGGATCGCCGCGGGCGGCCCCATCCTCGCCGAGCAGGCGGTCGAGGATGTCTTCCCGTTACCGCGCGAACTCGTCGGCGACGGCTCGCTGTTCCTGCTGCGCGTGGTCGGCGAGTCCATGGTGGACGCGGCGATCTGCGACGGCGACTGGGTGGTGGTGCGCCAGCAGAACGTCGCCGAGAACGGTGACATCGTGGCAGCGATGATCGACGGAGAGGCGACGGTCAAGACGTTCAAGCACATCGGCAAGGACGTATGGCTGATGCCGCACAACCCCCTGTTCGAACCGATTCCGGGTAACGACGCCCGCATTCTCGGCAAGGTCGTGACCGTCATCCGTAAGGTCTGATAGTCGCACGGCCGGCCGCCCGCGCAGATCGCCCACTACCTGGCCACCCGGCCCGGTGCCGAGACGGCCTGGACTCCGCAAGCGGTGGCCGAAGTCATGCGTACCGGGCTCTGAAGGAGTTCCGGAACACACCTGTTTGGTCGCTGGGGTCGAGGGTATTGCCTCGTCAGTCGAGTCCAACGGCAGCGAGAGAGCACACGAGGGAGATATCCCATGCGCGAGACCGCCGCGCCCGCCCGGACCGCGAACACCGGCTCCGAGGAACGCCGACAGAGCCGCCACACCGAAGACACCTACGACAACATCGAACCCCGGTTCGAAGAGCTGGCCGCACTGTCGGGCACCGATCCGCGTAGAGACGCACTGCGCGAGCACATCATCGAACTCTGCCTGCCGCTCGCCGACCACATCGCACGGCGATTCACCGGCCGGGGAGAGGCCTTCGACGACCTGCATCAGACCGCCCGCCTCGGTCTGGTGCAGGCAGTGGATCGATTCGATGTCAGCCGGGGCAGCTCATTCCTGGCGTTCGCGGTACCGACCATCATGGGCGAAGTGCGCCGCCACTTTCGCGATCACACCTGGGCACTGCGGGTACCACGCCGGGCCAAGGAACTGCAGGCGCTGATCGGCCCGGCCACCGAGACCCTGTCCCAGCGCCTCGGGCGGATGCCCTCGGCGCGCGAAATCGCCGAAGAGCTCGGTATCGAGCTCGTCGACGTGACGCGCGCACTGGTCGCCGCGAACGCCTACTCCACCAACACCCTGCATGCCGTCGGCCGCGACGACGACGGCAACGCGGGCCTGTCGGTCGGCGACAGCCTCGGTTCCGAGGAGCCCTGCTACACGCTGATGGAGGATGCGATGGCGGTGCGACCGCTCATCGCGGCACTGCCCGAGCGTGAACGCCAGGTCTTGATCTGGCGCTTCTACGACTCGCTGACCCAGTCACAGATCGCCGAGCGGCTGGGTGTGTCGCAGATGCAGGTCTCCCGCATCCTGAACCGGACCCTGACCCAACTCCGGGAATCGGCGCTGGCCGAGCCGGTCGCCGCCGTGGCCTGAGGGCCGACGCCGCGCATGCCCGCGGGTTGCCGTGTCACCCGTGGGCACGCTCCGCACTGCCGCCACGGTTTCATCCACGCGATTCCCGGGTAGTTGCTGTTGAATAGCTATCACTGTTGAATGGCTTCGAGGTCCGCGCGGATTTCTCCGCTCGCCACAGGACCGTTGTTCGACACGCAGCGCGTGACGTTTTTCCAGCAGGACATGTGCTAGTCGCAGGACGTGTTTTCGGCAGGAAATGCACCACCCCCCTATGCAGGAGGATGAGTCGTGGGCGTTCGGTCTGGTTCGGACTCTGGTTCGGTGCCGCGAGGCGGCAGGTCTGCTTCGGTGCCGCGCGGCGGCGACGGGGCGGGTCTGGCGGATCCGCGCGGCGGGTTACACATCGTGCTCGTCGCTCCGCCCTACTTCCAGGTTCCGCCCACCGGTTACGGGGGCGTGGAGGCGGTCGTCGCGCAACTGGCCGACACGCTCGTCGCCCGCGGTCATCGGGTCACCCTCATCGGGGTGGGCGAGCCGGGCACCGGAGCCGACTTCGTCGCGGTCGCCGAGCGCGGCGCGGCCGAACAGCTCGGCGAGGCGTATCCCGAAGTGCTGCACGCCCTTCGAGTGCGCCAGGCCGTCGAGGAACTCGCCGCGACCGAGCCGATCGACGTGCTGCACGACCATACTTTCGCCGGAGTCCTCAACGCGCCGTCCTACCATCGGCTCGGCATCCCGACCGTCCTGACCGTGCACGGTGCGGTCGACGGGGAATTCGCCGAGTACTACCGCCGGATCGGGGGCACGGCGGGTCTGGTGGCCATCAGCGATCGGCAGCGCGCGCTGGCGCCGGATCTGAACTGGGTGGGCCGGGTACACAACGCCGTGGTTCCGGGTCAGTGGCCGTTTCGCGCCGAAAAGGATTCCTACGCACTGTTTCTCGGCCGCTTCTCCCCATGCAAGGGAGCCGATCTCGCGGTGCGCGCCGCGCACGAGGCCGGTGTCCCGTTGATTCTGGCCGCCAAATGCATCGAGCCGATCGAGAAAGAATTCTTCGAGGACTGCGTGCGTCCGTTGCTCACCGACGACGACCTGGTCTTCGGTGAAGCGGATTCGACGCAGAAGCGCACATTGCTGGCCGACGCGCGCTGCCTGCTCTTCCCGATCCGCTGGGAGGAGCCCTTCGGCATGGTGTTGATCGAGGCGATGGCATGCGGCACACCGGTCGTCGCGATGCGCGGCGGCGCGGTCGAGGAGGTGGTCGAGCACGGCGTCACCGGCTGGGTGTGCGACGAAGCCACCGACCTGCCGGAGTACATGCTGCGCAGCGAGGAGATCGATCCCCGCGCCTGCCGCACCCGGGTGGAGCGATTGTTCTGCGTGGATCGGCTGGCCGCCGGCTACGAGGCGGTCTATCTGGAGACCGTCGCGGGCTCCCGTGAAACGACTGTCCGGCCCCGGGCTGCCGCCCGGTCCACGCTCGTCACGGCGGTGCGGTGATGACCGCGCCACTGCGCCCGCTGGCCGGTACCGCCGTGGTCAGCCTGGTGCAGGCCGACACCGGCTGCCTGTGCGTGAGCGACCGGTGTGGCGACATCCACCGCGACGCCACCCAGGGCCTGTTCTACCGCAACGCGCGTGTCCTCTCCCAGTGGGAATTGACCGTGGAAGGCCGCGCCGTCGAACAGATCGCCTTCGACAACATCGGGTCCGGACAGACCCGGTTCCTGTTGCGGGTGACCCCGTATTCCGGGTGCACGAGCACCGTGCTGATCGAGCGCCACCGCATTCTCGGGCACGGCCTGACCGAGTCGATCACGGTGCGCAATCTCGGTCACGAGGACACCGCGCTCACCCTGACCCTGGACGTGGACGCCGATTTCGCCGATCTGACCGCCGTCAAGCACGGCAAACCGGAGGCGGGCGGCGGCGATGTCGCGGTGAACGGCGAGGAGATGCTGTTCATCGACGACAGCGACTCCGGGCACGGGGTCGCCGTCCGCGCCACCGGCGAGCCCAAAGTGACGCCGGGTCTGTTGCGCTGGCGCGCGGTGATTCCCGCACAGGGCCGTTGGCAGACCGAGCTGGGCGTGCAGCCGGTGAACCGCTATCGCCGGATGCCGCTCGTCGGCTCCGAGACTCCGCGCGAGCCGGACGAGCCCACGGTCAGCTGGCGCGACACCCCCACCAGGGTGCACGCGACCGCCAGGGAATTCGCCCGGGTGCTCACCTACGCCGAGAGCGATCTGGCTGCCTTGTCCATCCACGACGAGAACGGCGTACCGGCCTACCTCGCCGCGGGCGCGCCCTGGTCGATCCAGTTGTCCGGCCGCGACAGCCTGCTCAGCGCCTGGATGACGCTGCCGCTGAATCCCGGTCTCGCCCTCAGCACCCTGACCGGGCTGGCCGCGCTGCAGGGCGCCGCCTGCGATCCACACACCGAGGAGGAACCCGGTCGCATCCTGCGTGTGCACCACGGGCCGGGAGGCGCCACCGACCGGGCGGGCGCCTGCTACGGATCGGTGGACACCACGCCGCTGTTCGTCATGCTGCTCGGCGAGGCGCTGCGCTGGGGCGCCGATCCGGCCGATGTGCGCAAGCTGCTGCCCGCCGCGGATGCCGCGCTGACCTGGATCGATCAGTACGGCGACCTCGACGGCGACGGCTTCGTCGAATACCGCAGGCACACCGATCGCGGGCTGATCAACCAGAGCTGGAAGGACAGCTGCGACTGCATCAACGACGCGCACGGTCACCGAGCGGACCCGCCGATCGCCCTCGCCGAGGTCCAGGGTTACGCCTACGCTGCCGAACTCGCGCGCGCCGACCTGGCCGACGCTTTCGGCGACCAGCGCAATGCCGAACGACTGCGGGCGTGCGCCGCCGAGCGCAAGGCGCGCTTCGACGCGGCGTTCTGGATCCCCGAACGCGGCTACTACGCGCTCGGCCTGGACGGGCACAAGGCCCATATCGACGCGATGACCAGCAATCCCGCGCACTGCCTGTGGACCGGCATCGTCGCCGACGAACGTGCCGCGCAACTGATCGAATCGCTGGCGAGCCGGTCGATGGGCAACGGATTCGGGCTGCGCACGCTCGGTTCCGACATGGCCGCCTACAACCCGATGAGCCACCACAACGGCGGGGTCTGGCCGCACGACACCGCGATCGCGGTCGCCGGGCTGCTGCGCTACCGGCACGTTCCCGGAGCCACCGCGCTCGCCGAGACCCTGACAGCGGGATTGCTCGACGCCGCGGGCTTCTTCGACGGCCGGTTCCCGGAACTGTTCTGCGGCTTCGATCGCACCGAATTCCCCACCCCGGTCCCGCATCCGGCGGCCTGTGCGCCGCACGCCACCTCGGCCGCGACGCCCTTGCTGCTGCTGCGCTCCTGGCTGGGCCTGGAACCGGACGTGCCGCAACGCACCCTGATATTGCATCCGAGGCTGCCCTCGGACTGGGGCACGGTGCGCATCGGCGACCTGCGGCTCGGATCGGCGACCGTGCACATCACCGCGCACGCCAACTCCGCGGAAGTCACCGGGCTGCCCGAGGACTGGGAGCTGCGCAAGGCGGTACCGGCCCGATCGGCGCGCTCGCGCGATACCCAGCCCTGGGACGACGACCAGGTGTCGGTGGCGACCGAGTGACCGGAGCGTGGCGATGACCGAGCCGGTCTGGAACCCGCTGCTGCGCGAACAGCTCGACTGGCACTGGCGCCATCAGCTGCGCGGGCGGCTCGACGGACTCACCGACGCCGAGTACTTGTGGGAGCCGGTCCCCGGCTGCTGGAATGTGCGCCCGCGCGGCACCGGCACCGCTCCCGTGCAGGCGGGCAGCGGTGCCATGACCATGGACTTCGCCTTTCCACCACCGGATCCGCCGCCGTTGACGACGATCGCCTGGCGGCTCGGGCACGTCATCGTCGGGGTGCTGGCCATGCGCAATGCCGGGCACTTCGGTCGGGAGGCGGTCGACTACCGGTCCTTCGACTACGCGCCGACCGCCTCGCTGGCGTTGGCGCAACTCGAGGCGGAGTACGCCACCTGGGTCGCCGGCGTCGAGTCGCTGGGGGAAGCCGGTCTGCTGCGACCGTGCGGGCCGACCGAGGGACCGTACGCGGCCGAGCCGATGGCCACACTGATTCTGCACATCCACCGCGAGCTCATCCATCATCTCGCCGAGGTATGCCTGCTGCGCGATCTGTACCTGCACCTCCACCGGGATGCTCCGACACGCTGATCTCGTGACGCGCTGTCGACCCATCCGTTTCGTCCGTGAGTTCGAACGTGAAGGGAGAAGAACTCTTTCGGACGAGAGGTGATCGATGGCACCCGGTCGGCACTCCAGCGCAGCCCAGCACACCGGCGCCGGAAAGCACGCGGCACCCGAAGGGCGCGAGGCCGTCGGCGGGAGGGCAGGAACAGGGCGGCACCGGGCGATCAGTCCGTCACGCAGGCGAGTGGGCCTCGCGGTGGCGGCCGGCGCAGCGCCGGTCGTGCTCACACTGGCCGGGACCGGCCAGGCCGCAGCCGATTTCGAGCGCGCGACCGCTGTCACCGAGGAAGCGCAGGCCCCGGGTGCCGGACCGGGTTCGCCGGCGTGGCCCGCGGCAGAGGCGCCGAATATCCGCCCCTACCATGGGGTTCGCATTCCCGACGACATCTTCAGTTCATTGCAGTGGGCACGGCCGTTGCCCGAGCCCGAATACCTCTCGCCGGTGGAAGGGCTGCACGCGCCGGTCCCGGTCGTGCCGGTCCCGCCGATCGCGCCGCCACCCGACATGCTCCGCTTCGGAGATGTCCAGGTCGAACCACCGGAGTGGTTGCCGCGCGAGCACGCCATCCAGCTCAACGACGCCGCTGCCGTACAGGAGGCGCAGCTCGCGACCTTCCTCGACTCGGTCGGCATGGAACGGACCCGCTCGGACCGGATCGCGAGCCAGACCGTCGGCGCGGCAGCGGTCGGTGCCGCCGCGGGGGCCGCTGTCGCCAGCCCGTTCGCCCTGATCGGCGCGGGTGCGGGCGGGGCGATGGGATTGTTCATCGGAATGCCGTTCGCGCCCATCGGTTTGGCCGCCGTGCCGGTCGGCGCGGCCTACGGCGCGGCTCTCATGGCCGCGCCGTTGGCGGTGATCGGCGCGGGCGTCGGCGCCACCGTCGGCGCGGCACAGGCACTCACCGCGCCGCCGCGCGCGCTCGGTCCGGCGCCGGAGGATGTCGCGATGCCGGAGACCGTCACCACAACGGCCACGCCGACGTTCGACGCGCCCGGCGCGATCCCCGCCTGACACGCCCACCCCCAGCCTACGACGGGTTCAGGGTTCGGTGACCGGCGCGGTCGGCGCCACCGTCGACATCACGGGACGCGGCCGCCGAGATCACCGACCCGGCTGCCGACTCTCCTCGGAACCGGCAGCCGCGACTCTGCATCAGCTCGGGCTGCTCGCGCCGGCGACGGCTCAGCTCTGGATTGCGAAGCGCAGCAGTGCCTGCCGGTCGCCCTGCTTGATCTTGCCCTTGCGATCGAGCACCTCGAGCTGCCACACCGGACCGTTGCGGAACGCGCGGGCGATCGCGTTGGCGTTCTCGGTGCCCAGCATCGACGGCCAGATCTCGGCGACCTGCTGACTGCTGCCGCCGGTCGCGTCGTAGATCTTGAACGCGATGTTGTTCGCCTTCTCGAAGGAAGCGCCCTTCTTGAATGCCGCGGCGACGAAGATGATCGAGTCGATCGCGGCGGGCACGCCGGCGAAGGTGACGTTCACGGTCTCGTCGTCGCCTGCCGCCGCGCCGGTCTGCTCGTCACCGGAGTGCACGATCGACCCGTTGCCGAACGGGTCGAGCGAGTCCAGGCCCGCGAAGCGCACCGGATCGCCGCCCTGCGCGCAGATCGCGATGAGGTCCAGGTCGACGCCCTTCTTGCGACGCGCGATACCGAGCAGACCGCCGCTGGAGCCCGCCGACGGATCCCAGCTGACCCCGACGCTCAGATTGGTGATGCCGGCCAGGTCCGCGGGACCGTCCTCTTTGCGGAGAGTGATCATGTGCTGCGACGCCTTTCGTGTAACGCGTGGTCTCGGGTGAATCGGTGGACAGGAACGGTTTCGGGTCCGATACCGATGATGCCGCAAGCGGCGCGCACACGGCGGGCCGGTCGGCGCGGCGACGGACGCGCGAGGCATCCACCGACCACGAGGGTGGGACGCTGCGGTGAGCGCCCCACCCTCGACGGATCCGGGTGCGGACGAATCAGACGGTGACGCCGAAATCCTGCGCGATGCCGGCCAGGCCGGAGCTGTAGCCCTGGCCGATGGCGCGGAACTTCCACTCGGCGCCGTTGCGGTAGAGCTCGCCGAACACCATCGCGGTCTCGGTGGACGCGTCCTCGGACAGGTCGTAGCGCGCCAGTTCCTCGCCGTTGGCGCGGTCGAGTACGCGAATGTAGGCGTTGCGCACCTGGCCGAAGGACTGGCTGCGGGCATCGGCGTCGTAGACCGACACCGGGAACACGATGGACTCGATGTTCGCCGGAGTGGCGGCGAGATCGACGTTGATGACCTCGTCGTCGCCCTCGCCCTCACCGGTGCGGTTGTCACCGGCGTGCTCGATGGCGCCCTCCGGGGACTTCAGGTTGTTGAAGAACACGAAATGCTTGTCGGAAACGACCTTCTTGTCCGCCCCCAGCGCGATGGCGCTGGCGTCGAGGTCGAAGTCGGTGCCGGTGGTGGTGCGCAGATCCCAGCCGAGCCCGACCGCGACGGCGGTAAGGTTCGGCGCCTGCTTGGTCAGCGAGACATTGCCACCCTTGGACAAACTGACACCCATGTACGGATTCCCTTTCACATCGACGGCGACCGACCATCGGCACGCCGCGCTCCCGGACCAGGCCGGGCCCTACTGATCGGCCCCGCCGAGACGGACGGCGGGACCGGCATCGCGGTGGAAGAGAAAGGAACCGGATGCCGACCGATGATGACCGAATTCGGCTCCGATTTCCCCGGATTCGCCACAGCCCCCCGCGAGTGTCCGGACCTCGCCCGCATCGCTCTCACCGGCGATCGGCGAGACCGCTCCCCACGATAGGACGGAACCGGTAGCGGCGCTGTCGGACACGATTCACACTAACACGTCGCGATGTCCGATTTGTCGGGGTACTGTCGGCGCCCGAGAGAGATGACGGCCGATAGCAGACGTTTCGACCGTCAACTCCCGTCCGGAGTGACGGTGGTGGTCGTACTCTCCGCGGGCCCGGACGCCGCCGGCGGCGCCTGGGGCACCTCGGGGACAGGCGATTCGGCCGTCGTCACGGTGGGTTCCGGTGGTGCCCGCGGCGCCTCCGCGGTCGTCGGCGGCGCCGAGGGCGGCGAAGCCGTCTGCCCGGCGGACGATTCCGGTGACGGCGACACCGACGACCGCGCGTCCTGCGATGGGCTCGGCGAAGCCGAAGTCGCCGACGGCGACGTGCTCGGCGCCGACGTGTCCGACGACGAAGTCACCGACGGAGAGGTCACCGACGACGAAGGCTGCGGAGCCGACCGCAGGGCGGGCGCGCTCGCACAGGACACCGCGGCAAGCCCCACAGTGAGAGGCTGGGCGACGAACGCTGTCGACTGCACGCCGCTGACAACGCCACGGATTTCCGCGACTGCGGCGTCGCTGGTGCGCAATGCGAGATCGAGGCCGAGGGTGGAGACGTCGATGGTCACGGCTCGGCCGGCCTGGGCGGGCACGCTGGTCACCCGCACCAGGACGAGCACATTGCCGGAATTCTTGTCACGCACTGTGACCGTATAGGTGTGCGGTGAGCCCACATGCGGCCAGCTGAGCGTGGCCCGCGCCTGGCTCAGCCCCGCCGCGGGTTGCGAGACGCAGCTCACCGAGGCGGGCGCGAACACCTCGACCGCGGCACGGTCCTGTTGTCCGCGCAGACTGCAATTCAAGTCTTCCTGCCACAGCGATCCGACATCTTGGTAGATGCCGATGCCGCGCCAGGGGGTGGACACCTGTCCGGTGGAGACCGGCGGGGCGGGCAGCATCGTGTGCACTTCCAGGTCGTACTGCCATATCTCCGATCGGCGCGGCATGCCTGCGCCGGTGATCGTGTAGCTCACGGTGTCCCCGGCATCGGCCGGCACGCTCGTGACATCCCAGGTGCGCCAGACGCGCCCGTCCAGATCACGCAGGAACAGCCGGTAGAGGTACGGAGCGCCGACGTGGCGCCAGGTGAGGTCGACGAGATCGGGAGCGGACCCCACGGTGCGCACCGCACAGGTCACGTAGGCCCCCGAGCTGAACGGCTGGTCGGCGCGTGGCAGGAATTCCGTCCGGGAACTGAACGCGGCGCTGGTCACTACGGCGGAATCCGTATCGGCCGCCCTTGCCTGGGGTGCGGGTACGGTCGCCAGCACGAGCACGGCGGCGGGCAGCAGCACCAGGGGCGGCAGGCGATGGCTGGGCGAACCTCCACGCGGCGATGCCGAATCCGCACTGCCCGGCGGACGCGCGGACCGGAGCCCCGGGTCCGGCCCGGGGGCCTGCCGAACATCGGGCGGCGCCGGCGGGTCGTCGTCGCGGCGTCCGCGCGGACAGAACGCGATCATCAGCAGGACTCCGGAGAACAGTCCCGCCGCGAAAACCGCTGCGGGGCCGGACAACCAGGTCAGCATGTATCCCACCTTCTCGGCGTGGAAGAAAACCCGTTCGGCTTCGGTGACGGTGTAGCGCCGCACGTCCTCGGCCTCGTTGGCGTCGCCCTTCAGCCGCAACGTCGCGCTGTTACCCGCCACCGCCTCCACCGCGACGACACGGTGGGTGAGTCGTTCGCCGGTCTCGTCGACGACGCTCACCACGTCGCCCTCAGCGATCCGGTCCGCGGGGACTTCACGAGCCAGCGCCACCGCGCCCGCGCCGATCGTGGGCTGCATGGATCCGGAGCGGAACAGCAGCGGCGTGATGCCGAAGCTGACGGCCACCAGCGAGGCCAGCAGGCACAACAGCCCGGCGATCGCCCCGGCGGTCAGGACGGCCTCCGTCAGGGCGTCTCGACGCTCCGCCCGTGCCGACGGGGCCGTCACGGGCGCACCACTTTCGCGTCGAAAGAGAATCGGATCGAGGGCACCGTCTGGTTCTGCGCGGCGGCAGGCGCGGTGCTCGGCAACCGGACCACCATGCACAGCGGGTCGGAGCCGGTCCTGGCGGCCAGCGGCCGGGGCGTGGTCACCACGGCGACCGGCGCGTTGACGCCGAGAGTCACCTGCACGAGCCGGGTTCCGGTGCACGTGCCGCTCCGGATGCCCTGCGAGCTCGATTGATTCGGCGTGCCGCCCGGATACAGGTCCAGCTGGAGGTTGTTCGCCAATGCCGCACCACCGGTCGCCACCGCGGTCATGGTGTAGGTCAGCGGGATCGTGCCTTTGTTCTGCACCGTCAGGCGCGCCGAAACGCTCTCGCCGGGCACCATGTTCGCCGCCGTGAGCGCCCCGAAGGACAGGCTCTTCGTATCGTCCACCCGCAGATCGATCGAGCCGATGGCGAACGTCCCCGAGGTCGCGGTCGCGGAATCACTCCACGCCGCGAGCGTGGCCACCGTGCCCATCCCCACCACCACGCCCAGGCTGAGCACGGCCCGCAGCCGGCGACCGGTCAGCACGCGCACCGCCGCTGCCCACCGCCGGCTCCGAATCCCTTGCCGCGCGGTCATCTCCGGCTTGCCCGCCGATCACCGCTGCGCGGCTCGTCTTCCGGCCGCTCGCCCCCGCACTCCCCCGGCGCTGCGCCGTCGCCGCCGCGGCGGGCTCGCACGCGATCGCGGGTCTCGGCGGCGATGTTGTAGAAGGCGTAGCCGATCAACACCGTCACCATCAGCGCGACGACGAAGGCCCGCCGCTGCCCCGACAACCAGTTGTTCACATAGCCCAGATAAGGAATGGAATACCAGACCGCGCCGCGAACCTGTTCGGGCCTGACCACCTTCTCGTCGGGCACCTCGTTCGCGTCGCCCTGGGTGTGAAAGCCGTACTCCCCGACGGCGTTACGCCGGATCGAGATCACCCGGTGGGTCACGACCTCGCCTCGGCCGGATTCCAGCTGATAGGTGATGGGACTACCCACCCCGAGTTCGGCGGGTTCCACCGGCCGCACCACGACGAGGGTGCCGGGCGGATAGGTCGGCCGCATCGAGCCGGTGAGGATGGTGAAGCGGTGACCGCCGACCAGCGCCGGGACCAGGATGGTCAGCGCGAGGAAGGCCAGCACCAGGAACAGCCCCAGCCAGCCCAGCACGGTGCGAATCCACCAGCCCCAGCCGGTGTCCTCGGCCGATCCGGTGACGACGTCGGTGCCGGCGCTCATGTCGAACTCGCCAGGAAATCGAAGGTCACCGCGGTACTCGTTCCGCCTGCGGCGTCGGCGCCGACGGTCGCCCGCAGGGCACCACACCGCGATGGCGCCCGGCGCCAGAGCCGGGGCCCAGGCGGGCGCGGGCGGCGCCTGGGCTCCGGACATCGGTCCGTTGTAGACGGCGGCACCGGCTGGTTCGGCGGCATCGGGACAGCTCGCCGCATCGCCGACGATCCAGGCGCGCAACGTCAGCGGCACGCGGGAATCGCGCTGCCGGACGTTCTGCAGTCGGTAACGCATCTCCACATCTCCCGCATTGCGGATGGTCAGCGGCTTCTGGACCGATTGGGCGGGCGCGAGATCGGCGCCGCCGAAACCGGCGAACGCGAAGTCGCGGATCTGTTCGTCCGCACCACCTACCCGGAGCGCCAGCGTGCCCGAGCGGATCACACCGCCGTCGATCGCGGCCTCCGCGCGCCACAGCGCACCGGACCGATCGGCGACACCGAAGATCACGATCACCGCGGCCGCCGCGCCGGCGGCCCACCATCTGTGTTCGCCCATACCGGAACCCCTCGCCGCCGGTCCGTCCGGGATTACGGCGTGCCCGGGTTCGCATTCTGGGTCAGCGTGATGGCGACGTTCTGCAACGTCACCTGAGTGTTCTGCGCTTCGGTGCCCGCGGTCGCCGGGTCGAAGGTCAGCCGCGCCGATACCGTCAGGGTGTCGCCGTCGTCGGCCTCGGTGATGGTGGCGTTGGGCAATACGGCGCCGCTGCTGCTCGTGGCGGTCAGCGAGGTGTCGATCAGCCGCGCGCGCAGTGCGGGATCACTGTCCGCGGAGAACATCTCGGAGGTGTCCGCCGCCAGCGTGGCGGTCAGATTGTCGCCGTCCGCATTCACCGTGGTCGTGCAGGTGTAGCGCAGGGTGTCGCCGGGAACGATCCGGAACGAGTTCACGTCGATCGGTGTGGCCGCTCCGCCGGTGACATCCTCCCAGCCACTGCCGGCGACCGGCACGCAATCGCTCAGGGACAGTTCGCCCGCGGTGATCGTGCCGCCACCGGTCTCGGTCCGGTCCTGCCAGAACGCGATACTGCCCGCGCCGCCGAGCAATAGAATCGCCGCTGCCCCAGCCGCCAACGCCGCCTTGCCTTTCCGGTCCATCGGCTCTCTCCTCGGTATCGGTCCGACGTCGAAAACTCGTCGAGAATCGGCCACAGGTCACAGTTCTTTCCTGTAGGAAGCATTCCTCGATTGCGAGTCGGCAAACATACCGTTATCGGCAGGAGACCACCGGGGGACATGGGAAGCGCCCCGAAACGACACCGAGGCGGGACATCACGTCCCGCCTCGGTGTCGCGAAATCGCTTGGATCAGGCCAGCTTCAGCGAGCGGCCGATGATCTCCTTCATGATCTCGGTGGTGCCGCCGTAGATGGCCTGGATGCGAGCATCCATGTACGCCTTGGCGATCGGGTACTCGCGCATGTAGCCGTAACCGCCGTGCAACTGCAGGCAGCGGTTGATCAGGTCGATCTGCTCCTCGGTGCTCCACCACTTGGCCATCGCGGCGTCCTCGGCGGAAAGCTTGCCCGCGTTGAGGTCCTCGATGAAGCGGTCGACGAGCACGCGCACCGCGGTGGTCTTGGTGGCGAGCTCGGCCAGCACGAAGCGGGTGTTCTGCAGGGCGCCGATCGGCTTGCCGAACGCCTTGCGGTCACGCACGTACTGGCAGGTCATCTCCAGGCAGGCCTCCATCGCACCGGCGGCCATCACGGCGATGGACATGCGCTCCTGGGGCAGGTTCTGCATCAGGTGGATGAAGCCCTGACCCTCGACGCCCAGCAGGTTCTTCGACGGCACCCGCACGTCGGTGAAGCTCAGCTCGGCGGTGTCCTGCGCCTTGAGGCCGATCTTGTCGAGGTTGCGGCCGCGCTCGAAGCCGGGCATGCCACGCTCGACCACGAACAGGCTGAAGCCGAGCGCGCCCTTCTCCGGGTCGGTCTGGGCCACCACGATGACGATATCGGCGTTGATGCCGTTGGTGATGAAGGTCTTGGCGCCGTTGATGACCCAGTCGTCGCCGTCGCGGACCGCGCGGGTCTTGATGCCCTGCAGGTCGGAGCCGGTGCCGGGCTCGGTCATGGCGATCGCGGTGATCAGCTCACCGGAACAGAAGCCGGGCAGCCAGCGCTGCTTCTGCTCCTCGTTGGCCAGCTCGAGCAGGTAGGGCGCGATGACATCGTTGTGCAGCGAGAAGCCCAGGCCGGAGTACTGCAGCCGGGAGGTCTCCTCGGTGATGATGGCGTTGTAGCGGAAGTCCTTCACGCCGCCACCGCCGTACTCCTCCGGCACGGCCATGCCGAGGAAGCCCTGCTTGCCCGCCTCGAGCCACACCTCGCGCGGCACGACGCCCGCCTCTTCCCACTCCGCGTGGTTCGGCGCCACGTGCTGCTCGAGGAACTTGCGGTACGACTCCCGGAACAGCTCGTGCTCGGGCTCGAACAGTGTGCGCTCCACACCAACCTCCTAATGACCACACGGACCGGTCCACACCGACCCGTCGTTACCCGATACGGTACCCGGAACCCAAATCTCGGTTCACTTCGCACCGGAAATCTTGCGCTTCACCAGGAAGACTAGCGCCACCCGAGAACACGAATCGAGACCGCTCACAAACCTACCGGCGAGTTGCCCACCATCGACCGCGATAGCCGATCGCTGTCATTCCGCGAGCCCGAGCCCCCGGGCCAGGACCGGCCAGGATTGTTTCAGCGCGTCCTCCCAGTACCCCCAGGAGTGCGTGCCGAGCGGCTCGAAGACGTAGGTGGCCTCGATGCCGAGACCGGTCAGGCGGTCGCGCATATTGTGCGTGCAGAAGTCGGCCGCGGCCTCGAGGATTCCGCCGAAAACGACTTGGTTGACCCACCCGCCGACGCCCGGCTGGGTACGCGGGCCGTTCAACTGATCCCAGCGCCCCGGCAGACCGCTACCGGCGGACAGGAACAGTTCGAGCCCCCGCAGCCCCTCGGCGTTGACGTACGGATCATTCGCGGCCCACATCGGATCGTCGGGCGGGCCGTACATGTTCACCACATCGCCCCCTCCGGCCGCCACCACCGCCTGCACGGCCTGATGGCCGAGCGGGTCGCTGATCTGGGCGCAGCCGCTGTAGGCGGCGACCGCGCGATAGCGGCCGGGAGCGGCGATGGGCAGTTGCAGGACCGAAGTGCCCGACATCGACATCCCGGCGAGCGCGTTGCGCCCGTCGGCGCCGAGCACACCGTCCATCACCGGCGGCAATTCCTCGGTCAGGAAGGTCTTCCATTTGTTGACCCCGAGCACGGGATCACGCGCCCGCCAGTCGGTGTAGTAGCTCCACGCGCCGCCGATCGGCTGCACCACATTGACCGGGTACGCGGCGAGGAATTCCAGCGCCGAGGTCCGCTTGGCCCAGGTCGCCGAGTCCTCGCCGCCGCCCGCCCCGGCCAACAGGTAGAGGATCGGCCTCGGCACGGTCGGGTCGGCCGGCCGCTGCACGTCGAGTTCGATCACCTCGTCCATGGCGGCCGAATACACGCCCAACCGGAGGCTGCGGTCGTCGACGACCCGGAAGCTCACCAGTGCCGATCCGTCGGCGGCGCTCGGAGTCGCCAATGGCGCTCCGGAGCGGATGACCGGGTCGGCTACCGCGCGCTCGGAGCGGCCGGGATCGAAGACGGGCGGCCCGGGTGCGGCGGGATCGGCGGCCGCTCCCGTTGCCGTCACCAGTACCACCACGGTTGCGGCGGCAGCTCCGGTCAGCGTCCGCCCGATCCGCGTCCATGCCATGCCCTCACGGTACGGCCGAGATGCCAGAAATTAGCTGGAAGGCTCGCGGCGTTCGGGGATCGTTGTACGAGAAAAGCGGCACCGCGACCGATCGGGTGCCCGGAGGCACACGCCGAGGCGAGGTCAGATGCTCAGCAAACCGCGGACCCGGCCACCGAGGGTGCGTCCGGCATCGCGGGCACGCTCGGCGAACAGGTAGCGGATCTCCTCCTCGAGCGCCTTGCGTACGACATCGCGCAGGTCGGCGGCCGCCGCGTCCGGATTCTCCGCGCCCGCCCAGGCCGCCGGATCGATCGGCGCGCCCGCGGAGAAGTAGAACCGTTCCGGGCGCGGGATCGGCCCGAGACCACGCACCAGCGGTGGTGTGAGATCGCGCTTCAGGCCCAGCGATTCGACAGCCCAGCGCACCGGTCGCATGAGCGAATGCTCGCCGTCGACCACGATGTCGTAGGCGTCGTCGATGCCGATCATCGCCACCGGCACGATCGGCGCTCCCGACTCCAGCGCCATCCGGGCGAAGCCGGTGCGCCCCTCCCACTTGAGCACATACTTTTCGTTCTTGCGGCGAATGGCCTCCCGGCCGCCGCCGGGAAACACGAGCACGGCCTCCCCGCGCTCGAGCAGCGTCCGGCAGTTGTGCCGGTTACCGCGCACCGAGCCGAAGTAGTGCAGGAAGTGCCGCACCCCCGGCACCCCGATGAGCAGGTCCTCGGCCAGACCGCGGATCAGCCTGCCCCGGGTGCGCAGCACCTCGGGCAACAGCAACGGTGCGTCGACGATGCCGAGCAGATTGTGGTTGGCGACCAGCAACACCGGGCCTTCGTCGGGAATGTTGTCCAGGCCGTAGAAACGCGGACTGGTCCAGGCTCGCAGCGGAGCCAGCAGGGTGTCGAGCACCCGCAGATCGTTGTCGTCCAGGCGCACCTCCAGTGGCGCGCCGTCGGTCAGTGCCCCCTTGGCGGGCGAGGATTCGAGCATAGGTGGATTCCCCATCGAATGTCGGATTCCCGGCACGTCGTCGTACGGAAAACGTGGTGGTACGGAAAATGTGATGTCCCCTGCGTCGCACCATCGCGACTCCGCTTTCCACCGTACCGAAGAGACTGGAACCAGTTACAGAAGGATCCGCTCATCGTGGGGTATATCACCTGGTCACGTATGCCCTCAGGGAGAAGGACATACGTGACGGTCGGTTCTAATTCTGCTCTACGGGAGCGTGCCCGGCGTGCGCGTACTCCGCGAGCGCGGCGGCCAGCGCATGCGGCACCCTGGCCCGTAGCCGCGTGCCGCGCTCCTCGTGCTCGGACTGCAGGATCCGGCCGTCGGCGTGGACCCGGGCGAGCAGGTCGCCGCGCGTGTACGGGAGCAGGACCCCCACCTCGACATCGAGATCACCGAGGATCTCGGCCAGGCGCGCCCGCAGCCGATCGATCCCCGCGCCGGTGTGCGCGGAGACGAATTCCGCGTCGGGCAGCATGCCGCGCAGTTCGGTGCGCCGCATCGGCGACATGGCGTCGACCTTGTTGACCACCAGCAGTTCCGGCGGAGCCGTCGCGTCGGATTCCTTGATGACGTCGGTGATGACCTCCCGCACCGCCTTGATCTGCCCGGCCGGATCGGCGTCGGAACCGTCTACCACGTGTACCAGCAGATCCGCGCCGGTGACCTCCTCCAACGTCGAGCGGAACGCCTCGACCAACTGGGTCGGCAGGTGCCGGACGAAGCCGACGGTGTCGGTGAAGACGACCTCGCGGCCGTCGTCGAGCTGGGCCCGCCGGGTGGTCGGGTCGAGGGTGGCGAACAGCGCGTCCTGCACCAGCACACCGGAGCCGGTCAGGGCGTTCATCAAGCTCGACTTGCCCGCGTTGGTGTAGCCGACGATGGCGACCTGCGGGACACCGGAACCCGCACGCCTGGCGCGCTTGGTGTCGCGCGCGGTCTTCATCTCGCGGATCTCACGGCGCAGCTTGGCCATGCGCTCGCGGATACGCCGGCGATCGGTCTCGATCTTGGTCTCACCGGGACCGCGCAGGCCGACGCCGCCGTTGCTGCCCGCGCGACCGCCGGCCTGCCGTGACATCGACTCGCCCCAGCCGCGCAGCCTGGGCAGCATGTACTCCATCTGGGCCAGCGACACCTGCGCCTTGCCTTCGCTGGAGGTGGCGTGCTGAGCGAAGATGTCCAGGATGAGCGCGGTCCGGTCGATGACCTTGACCTTGACGACCTTCTCCAGCGCGGTCAGCTGCGCGGGGGTCAGTTCGCCGTCGCAGATCACCGTGTCGGCGCCGGTGTCGAGCACGACGGCGCGCAGTTCGTCCGCCTTGCCGGATCCGATATAGGTGGCCGGGTCGGGCTTGTCGCGACGCTGGATCAGCGCCTCGAGCACCTGCGAGCCCGCGGTCTCGGCGAGCGCCGCGAGCTCGGCCATGCTGGCCTCGGCCTGCGCGGACGTGCCCGAGGTCCACACCCCGACCAGCACAACGCGCTCGAGGCGCAACTGCCGGTACTCGACCTCGGTGACGTCGGTGAGCTCGGTGGACAGACCGGCCACCCGGCGCAGCGATGTGCGCTCCTCGAGCCGCATCTCGCCGGTGGTCGGCTCGGCGGTCCAGCCGTTGCGCCGCATTCGCGCGGCACGCTCGGCGATCACATCGCCCTCGTTCGGGTACTCGCCGTAGTCGCCGCTGTCGAAGTCGGCGTCCGCGTAATCGCTGTCGCGGTAGTCGGCGCCGTCGAAATCGCTGTCCGCGGCGGAGTTGTTGTCAGTGGAGAACTCGGCCTGGTCGGCGGTGTCGTTTCCGCTGGAGGTCGAAGTGATGTCGAACGTCTCTGATTTCCTCATACACCATCCATGCTGCCACGTTCCGGACCCGGTCCGCACTTCTATTTCACGCGGGCGGTGCCGCCGGACCTCAACCGAGGTCGCGCCACCAGTCCGCGCCGAGGCGACCTGTGGCGACCAACACCGACGGCCCGCGCAACCAGGCGCGGCCCGCCGACAGCCCGACGCGCACCTGCCCGCCGGGCACCCGGACGGTCACCTCGCCGGATCCGGTCGCCAGATCGAAGCCCTCGGCGCCGAGCGCGGCGGCCGCCGCGGCGACCGTTCCGGTGCCGCAGGAGCGGGTCTCGCCGACGCCACGCTCGTAGACGCGCATATCGACCCCGCGCTGCTCGTCGAGGGGGGTGAGGATCTCCACGTTCACGCCGTGGCAGAACAGGTCGGGGTCGTAGCCGGGTGAGACCGTCAGATCGAGTTTGGCCAGCGATTCGGCGGTCAGCTCGGGGTCGACGCACGCCAGATGCGGATTACCCACGTCGATGCCGATGCCGGACAGGCCCCAGCCGCCGATCGTCGCGGTGGACGGACCGAGCTGGCGCACCTCGCCCATCTCCACGGTGACCTCACCGTGCACCGGCCCCGCGGTGTGCACGGTGACCGGCCGACCGCCCGCGCGGCTGCCGACCACGTGCTCGCTGCTGCTCTCCCGGCCGGTCGCGGCCAGATAGTGGGCGAACACCCGCACGCCATTGCCGCACATCTCGGCGATCGAGCCGTCGGCATTGCGGTAGTCCATGAACCAGTCCTGCTCGGAGACGCCCGAGGGCAGTTCGGTGAGCACGCCCGCGGCCAGCAGCGCTCCCGCACGGGCGACCCGGAGCAGGCCGTCGGCGCCCAGGCCCCGCTGCCGGTCGCACAGGGCGCTGACCCGCTCGACGGTGAGGTCGAGGCGGACGTCCTCGTCGGGCAGCACCACGAAATCGTTCTGGGTGCCGTGGCCCTTCGTGAACTCGATGTCCGTCACTCGTGACACTCCGTTTCCACCGTCGTCCGGTCGTCGGTACGGCCGGTCACCGGACGAACGTCCGGCGCTGCCGCGATATTTCGTACAGGGCGACCGCGCCCGCCGAAGGCGCGCCCAGCGAACTGGCGGTACCGCCCATCGGGATCGACACCAGGTCGTCACACACATCCTGCCAGGCCGCGCTCATTCCGCTGGTTTCGTTGCCGACCACCAGAACGGTCGCCTCCCGGAAGTCGTGGTCGAAGACCGCGGACGTGCCGCGTTCGTCGGTGCCGACGATCCGGGTCGGGATGCCGCGCGCGATCTGCCGGTCCCGGAACTCGAGCACCTCCGCCGGTCCGGCCACCCGGAAAACCGGCACCGCGAACAGGGAGCCCGTGGAGGCACGGACCGCCTGCGGGTCGTACTGGTCGGCGCCGTGCCCGGCGACCACCACCGCGTCGGCGCCGAACGAATCGGCCGAGCGGATCAGGGTGCCCAGGTTGCCCGGCGAATTCGGCCGGTCGAACACCACGACGACCGGGGCGCTCTCACCGGGTTCGCCGGGTTCGTACTCGGCGAAGTCGAGCTGTCGCGAAATCGCCACGGCGATCAGTTCCGGTGCGGCATCGGCCTTTTCGCCGAGCTCGGCGATGAGTTCGGGCACCAGGCCGACCGCGGGCGCCCCGGCGGCGTCGAGCGCCTCGCGCGCCCAGGCCGACAGTTCCGCGCCGCCGAGGCGGTACAGCATGGTCTCCAGCGGCCAGCCCGCCGCCAGCGCCTGCGTGATCGGCCGCACGCCCTGCACCAGGAAGCGCCGATCGCGATTGCGTTTGGTGCGGTTGTGCAGGTAGGCCTGCCACACCTGCATCGAGGCGTTACGGGTGCTGACACGTCGGGTCACTGCGCAGTCCGTTCTGTGTGCTCGGTGGAGTGTTCGGCGATCGCGCCGAGTGCGGCCCCGACGAGCCCGGGATCCGCGCCGTCCAGCCAGTGGACCCTGGGATCGCGCCGGAACCAGGAGCGCTGCCGCCGAACGTAGCGCCGGGTTCCGATGAGCGTGCGTTCCTCGGCGTGGCGCAGATCGTATTCGCCGTCGAGATAGGCCAGTACCTGGGCGTAGCCGATCGCCCGGCGCGCGGTGACCCCGGCGCGCAGACCGCGCTCGGCCAGTCCGCGCACCTCGTCGACCAGACCCGAGGCGAACATCAGCGCGGTGCGGCGTTCGATGCGCTCGTCGAGTTCGGCGGTGTCGCGGTCCACGCCGAGCACGACGGCGCCCCATCGCGGCGTGCCGATGCCGGGCGCGGACGCCGCGAACGGCTTGCCGGTGAGCTCGACGACCTCGAGCGCGCGCACCATCCGCCGCCCGTCGGTGGGCAGAATCGTCTGTGCCGCAACCGGATCGGCCGCGCGCAGGGCCTCGTGCACGGCCGCCACTCCCCCGGACTCGAGCAGTCGCTCCCACTTGGCCCGCACCGCCGGATCGGTGGCCGGGAATGCCCAGTCGTCGAGCAGCGCCTGGACGTACATCATCGAGCCGCCCACGATCACCGGGGTGCGCCCGCGCGCCATGATCGCCTCGACATCGGCGATGGCGTTGCGCTGGTAGGTGGCGACACTGGCGGTCTCGGTGACCTCGAGGACGTCGAGCTGGTGATGCGGGATACCCCGGCGCTCGGCGACCGTGAGTTTGGCCGTGCCGATGTCCATGCCGCGGTAGAGCTGCATCGCGTCGATATTGACGATCTCGCCGTCGAGGCGTTCGGCGAGGGCGAGGCCGAGATCGGATTTGCCGGTGGCGGTGGGACCGACCACCGCGATCGGCACCGTCATCGCGCCCTGCCTTCCCGGTCGTCCCCCCGACGCCACACGCTCACGTGATAGCCGACGCCGAACGGCGCGTCCCGATAGTAGGTCCGCACGAGGGGGTCGGCGGCGTCGGGGGCGAACAGGCCGGCCAGCACCTGATGGGCGGGCCGGCCGTCGACACCGAGTCGCGCGCACAGTGCCGGGTCCAGGGCGCGCAGCGCGGCGCGGTCACCGGCGTCCAGCGCGTCGTCCAGGCGCCGCTGGACCTCGGGCGCCTGCTCCTGGAAGTAGCCGGGGGCGCTGGTCGACAAGGTCCGGGCGCCATCGGCGACGACGAGCACACCGTGCGGCTCCGGGTCGGCGTCGAGGGCGGTGCGCAGCCGCTCGCCCACCGCGAGGCAGTCACCGGGCGCGGCGTCCGCGGCGACCAGGCAGGCACGGGCCCGCGTACCGGGAGCGGCACGGCCTCGCAACCACGCGGCGATCAGCACGGGTAGCGGCACATCCGGATCCGGATCAGCAGCCGCGGACAGCGCTGCCGCGGACATTCCGACGGTCACATCGGCCCCGAATCCCCGGAATGTGCCCGCGAGGCCGGAGCCGAATTCCCGGACCGGCGCCGCCGTGACCGAATGCGCCGGAGCCGGCGAACCGGCGCGCGAATCGCCCGCGCCGGAGCCGGCGGCCGAGCCGGAGCCCGCGGGCGAGGGCGCCGCGTCTACTCCGACGACCGTCCATCGGGCGATACCGGCGAGTTCGCCGACGGCCGCGAGCGCGGCGGCGCGCACCCGCGTCACCTCGGCGACGGGGTCGTTCCCGGCCGTCCCGGATCGACCGCCGCAGAGCTCGGGAACCAGGACCGGCGGCGAAGGTACGAGAGCCGCAATGCTGAACACCTCGCCAACCGTATCGGTTCGCCGTGACGCGCCGACGCGGCGCCGGGTGGGCGGCGGCGGGCGGGTTCGAGTGTCTGTCGGGTCAATTGCTGCCGGGATTGATAGTGTCGGGGGTGCGACAACCCAGGTCATCACGGGTTGCCACCCGCACAGACCCGTGGGACGCCCTACCGCCCACGAGCGACCCGGACGCGTCCGTCGCGGCGGCTGGAGAGCAGGTCGAACGGGATGAACCAGGGTGTAACCAGGCAGCCGTGACGCGCGGCAAAGGACGGAGAGCAATGACCGACAGCAACGGAACCGCGAAGGCCACACCCGGCAGCGCGCCGCGTCCCTCCGGTGCCCCCAAGCCGGGCGGATCCAAGCCCCATCCCAAGCCGCACGCGGTCAAGCCGGCCCCGGGCCCGGCCCAGCAGCATCCCCATCCGGTCGTGGTGCCCACGGTGTCCGATCCCGCCCGATGGGGCCGGGTCGACGAGGACGGCACAGCGTGGGTGAAAACCGCCGAGGGCGAGCGCGTCGTCGGCTCCTGGCAGGCGGGTGACGCGGCCGAGGGCCTGGCCCATTTCGGCCGCCGATTCGACGATCTCGCCACCGAGGTCGCCCTGCTCGAGGCGCGGCTGGCCGCAGGCGCCGACGCTCGCAAGACCAAGGCCGAGGCGATCCGCCTCGCCGAATCGCTGCCCACCGCGGCCGTCATCGGCGACGTCGACTCGCTGGCGCAGCGTCTGCGGGCGATCACCGAACACTCCGAGGAAGCCGCGGCGCACGCCAAGGAGGAGAAGGAGCGCACCCGCCACGAGCACACCGAGCGCAAGGAGGCGCTGTGTGCCGAGGCCGAGCAGATCGCCGCGGAATCCACCCAGTGGAAGCACGCGGGCGACCGGTTGCGCGAGATCCTCGAGGAGTGGAAGACCATCCGCGGCGTCGACCGCAAGGTCGACGACGCGCTGTGGAAGCGCTACTCGAAAGCCCGCGAGGCGTTCAATCGCAGGCGCGGGGCGCACTTCGCCGAACTGGATCGGGAGCGGGCGGCGGCCAAGACACGCAAGGAAGAGCTGTGCGTGCGGGCCGAGGAACTGTCCGATTCCACCGACTGGGCGGGCACCGCCGCCGTCTTCCGTGATCTGCTGAACGAGTGGAAGGCCGCGGGCCGCGCGCCGCGGGAAGCCGACGAAGCGCTGTGGCGCCGGTTCAAGAGCGCCCAGGACGTGTTCTTCGCGGCCCGCAATGCCGCGGTGTCCGAACGCGATGCCGAGTTCGAATCGAACGCGGCCGCCAAGGAAGAGCTGCTGGCCGCCTACGCCCACCTCGATCCCGCCCAGGATCTGGACGCCGCCCGCGCCGGGTTGCGCGAGTTGCAGGAACGCTGGGAGGCGATCGGCAAGGTGCCGCGCGAGCGGATGCACGAGCTCGAGAGCAAATTGCGCGCGATCGAGAAGCGGGTCCGCGAGGCCGTCGACGATCAGTGGCGGCGCACCGACCCCGAGGCGATGGCGCGCGCCGCGCAGTTCCGGGAGAAGGTCGCGCACTTCGAGGAGCAGGCCGCCAAGGCCGAGGCCGCGGGCCGCGATCGCGACGCCGAGAAGGCTCGCGAACAGGCCAAGCAGTGGCGCGAATGGGCCGAAGCGGCCGAGGGCGCGGTCAGCAACCGCTGAACCTCCCGCGAGACGAAAGGCGCCGCCGGGTTCCCACCCGGCGGCGCCTTCTTCGTCGTCGTTCTCGTCCGGCGGTGACTAGTCCTCGCCGGACAGGCGCTTGCGGTCACGCTCCTCGGCGGCGGCAGCGGCATTGCGACGCTGCTCCTCGGCGGCCAGCTGCAGTGCCGTGCGGCTCCACACCACACGCACCCAGTGGAAGGTCAGCACGACGACCGCGAAGGTGCCGATGACCAGGCCGATACCCGGCCCGGCGCCCACGTAGTCGTCCAGACCGGGAGTCTGGCGGTGCCAGATCGACAGCACGCCGAAGAACGACGCCAGCGCGGAACCGGCGACCGCGAACCAGGCCAGCACCCAGCGCCTGGTCATCAAAGCGAGCAGCGAGAAGCCGATGCCGAACACGGCGGCGAACCAGACGAACAGTCGTGAGGGCAGGCCGATGTGCTCCAGGCGCGCGGCGTCGGTGCCCAGCAGCACGTCGAAGCCGCGGGCGCTGCCCGCATGCGAGAGCACCAGCGAGAACAGGAGCACGAAGACCGCGATCGCCACCACCATCGCGCGGGCCCCGGGGTCGATCTCCCCCGCGATGCGCCGTTCGACGGCATCGAGCTCCGCACGGAATTGGTCGAATTCCCCATCGGTATTGCTACTGCTCTGCTCGACGGAGCTCACCGCGTCGCCTCCTGGGTCGTCACCGGCATCGGATCGGTCGCGATCCACTCTGCCATCCGTGCCCGCGTCGGCCGCATCCGACCCACTACGTGACGTAGTATCCGGGTCGGCGTCCTCGTCGCGATCGTCCCGGTCGTCCCGGTCCGGCCCGCTCATGAGCCGCACCCGGTCGAGCAGCCCGCGATGACCGGCTCCGGCGCGGGTGCGCCGATCCGGGGCAGACCGAGCCCGACGCCGATCGGCGCGGTCTTCGGGGTGACGCCGCGCTCGTGCGCGTCGCCGGCACGGGTGCGCCGGTGATTCCTGATCTCGGAGTCGGCGATCAGATGGTGCGGCGCGGCCTCGGTGATGTCGACGGTCACCAGATCGCCGGGGCGGATCGGCTCGGCGGTTCCGCCCGGGCGGAAATGCACCAGCCTGCCGTCGCGCGCCCGGCCGCTCATCCGCGCGGTGGCGGCATTCTTCTTGCCCGCCCCCTCGGCTACCAGCAGTTCGACCTCGCTGCCGATCAACTCCCGGTTGGCCGCCAGCGAGATCTCCTCCTGCAGCGCGATGAGCCGGTCGTAGCGCTCCTGGACCACCTGCTTGGGCAACTGATCGGGCATCTCGGCGGCAGGCGTGCCGGGGCGCTTGGAGTACTGGAAGGTGAACGCGCTGGTGAACCGCGCCTGCCGCACCACGTCCAGGGTCTCCTGGAAGTCCTCCTCGGTCTCGCCGGGGAAGCCGACGATGATGTCGGTGGTGATGGCCGCATGCGGCATGGCCGCGCGCACCTTCTCGATGATGCCCAGGTAGCGGGCCTTGCGGTAGGAGCGGCGCATGGCCTTGAGCACCCGGTCGGAGCCGGACTGCAACGGCATGTGCAACTGCGGGCAGATATTGGGCGTCTGCGCCATCGCCTCGATCACGTCGTCGGTGAACTCGGCCGGATGCGGCGAGGTGAAGCGCACCCGTTCCAGTCCTTCGATGCTCCCGCAGGCGCGCAGCAGTTTGGCGAACGCGCCGCGATCGCGCGGTTCGTCGGGATCTGCGAAGGAGGCGCCGTAGGAATTGACGTTCTGGCCGAGCAGTGTCACCTCGAGCACGCCCTGCTCGACGAGCGCCTGCACCTCGGCGAGCACGTCGCCGGGCCTGCGGTCGACTTCCTTGCCACGCAGTGAGGGCACGATGCAGAAGGTGCAGGTGTTGTTGCAGCCCACCGAGATCGATACCCAGCCCGCGTAGGCGGATTCCCGCTTGGCGGGCAACGTCGAAGGGAACGCCTCGAGCGACTCGAGGATCTCGACCTGGGCCTCTTCGTTGTGCCGGGCGCGTTCGAGCAGCACCGGCAGCGAGCCGAGGTTGTGCGTGCCGAACACCACATCCACCCACGGCGCCTTGCGCACCACGGTGTCGCGGTCCTTCTGCGCGAGGCAGCCGCCGACGGCGATCTGCATGCCCGGCCTGCCCGCCTTCACCGGCGCGAGATGGCCGAGCGTGCCGTAGAGCTTGTTGTCGGCGTTCTCACGCACCGCGCAGGTATTGAAGACCACGAGATCGGCCGTCGCCCCCGGCGTGGCCTTGACGTAGCCCGCATCCTCGAGCAGGCCGGACAAGCGTTCGGAATCGTGCACGTTCATCTGGCAGCCGAAGGTGCGGATCTCGTAACTGCGTTCTCCGTTCATCACCTGTCCGATCGATTCCACCGGTCCAGGGTACGGGGCCGTTCACGGTCGCCGTACACGGCATCCGCGCAGGCCCGGCGTGGCGGGCGAGGATTGCACTCCGGCGTTACGAGGCAGTGACGGCGCGGCGTGGCGCTACGGCGTGTCGCGGAAAGCGGGGCAAATCGTCGATTTCCCCTTAAGGTCAAGGACCATGAGCGATGCCGCCGCCCCGACCGGCACGACCGGCGACGACCCGAAATCGGAGGCCGCCACCGCGGTTTCCACTCCGCCGATGATCTCGATGCGCGCTGTCGACAAACACTTCGGCAAGCTCCACGTGCTGCGTGACATCAATCTGGAGGTCTCCCGCGGCCAGGTCGTCATCGTTCTCGGCCCGTCCGGATCCGGAAAGTCGACCCTGTGCCGGACCATCAACCGGCTCGAACCGATCGACTCCGGCGCCATCGCTGTCGACGGTGTTCCGCTGCCCTCGGAAGGCAAGGCCCTGGCCGCGCTGCGCGCCGACGTCGGCATGGTCTTCCAGTCGTTCAATCTGTTCGCGCACAAGACGATTCTCGACAATGTGATGCTCGCGCCGGTGAAGGTGCGGCGGGTCAAGAAGGAACAGGCGCGCAGCCGCGCGATGGAACTGCTCGAGCGCGTCGGCATCGCCGATCAGGCCGACAAGTATCCGGCCCAGCTGTCCGGCGGTCAGCAGCAGCGGGTGGCCATCGCCCGCGCGCTGGCGATGGACCCCAAGGTCATGCTGTTCGACGAGCCGACCTCCGCGCTCGACCCGGAGATGGTCAACGAAGTCCTCGATGTGATGGTCTCGCTGGCCAAGGACGGCATGACCATGCTGGTCGTCACCCACGAAATGGGCTTCGCCCGGCGTGCGGGCGACCGGGTGCTGTTCATGGCCGACGGCTCCGTCGTCGAGGACACCGACCCCGAAACCTTCTTCACCACACCGAAATCCGAACGAGCCAAGGACTTCCTGGGCAAGATTCTGAGCCACTGAGCCTTCCCGCCCGGACCACGGCAGCGAAAATCACACAAGGAGTTAGGAACTCGATGAGGATCACCCGTGCACTTCGTTTCGGCGTCGGGGCGCTCGCCCTGGCCCTGGCCGCCACCGGCTGCGGCGGCGGTGACGAGGGCAGCGCCCTCGACCATGCCAAGGAAGGCAAGCTCACCATCGGCATCAAGTACGACCAGCCGGGTCTGGGATTGCGCACCAAGGACGGCACCTACACCGGGTTCGACGTGGCGGTCGCGGAATACGTGGCGGGCAAGCTGGGCGTGCAGCCCGACGGCATCACCTTCAAGGAAGCACCGTCGGCACAGCGCGAGACGCTGATCGAGAACGGGCAGGTCGACTTCGTCGTCGCCACCTACTCCATCAACGACAAGCGCAAGGAGAAGGTCGACTTCGCGGGTCCCTACTATGTCGCGGGTCAGTCGCTGCTGGTGCGAGCCGACAACACCGACATCACCGGTCCGGAATCGTTGAACGGCAACAAGAAGCTGTGCTCGGTGAAGGGCTCGACCCCGGCGCAGAACGTCAAGGACAAGTACGCCAACGAAGTTCAGCTGCAGGAGTTCGACACCTACTCGCTGTGCGTGGAGGCGCTGCGCAACGGCTCGGTCGACGCGGTGACCACCGACGACATCATCCTGGCGGGTTTCGCCGCCCAGTCCCCCGGCCAGCTCAAGGTCGTCGGCGACACCTTCACCACCGAGAACTACGGCATCGGCTTGGCCAAGGGCGACCAGGAGGCCCGCGACCAGATCAACGACGCGCTCGAGGAGATGATCTCCTCGGGTGCGTGGGAGGCCGCACTGAAGGAGAACGTGGGCGCCGCAGACTTCACCCCGTCACCCGCACCGCAGGTCGACCGCTACTGAGCCGGGGCTGAGCGGGGCGGTCCGCCGACGCGGGCCGCCCCGCACCCGCTCGACCACCACACACCGATGGGAGGGACGCGCCGGCCGTGTTCGACCTGATCTCGGAATACGACACCCAGATCCTCGAAGCGTTCTGGGTCACGATCAAACTGACCTTCTTCTCGGCGATCGGCGCGCTGCTGCTCGGCACGATCGTCGCCGCGATGCGCGTGTCCCCGATCCCGGTCGCGCGCTGGCTGGGCACCGCCTACGTCACGATCTTCCGCAACACCCCGCTGACCCTGATCATCGTGTTCTGTTCGCTCGGCCTGTATTCGGCACTGGGCTGGACGCTGGCGGGCGACTCCATCGTCGACAACAACTACCGGTGGGCGATCGTCGGTCTGAGCGTCTACACCGCGGCGTTCGTGTGCGAGTCGCTGCGGTCGGGCATCAACACCGTGCCGCTCGGCCAGTCCGAGGCGGGGCGCTCGCTCGGCTTCGGATTCGCCCAGAACCTGCGGCTGGTGGTGTTGCCGCAGGCGTTCCGGGCGGTGATCGCCCCGCTGGGCAGCGTACTGATCGCCCTGACCAAGAACTCCACCATCGCCGCGGCCATCGGCGTCGCCGAAGCCGCGCACCTGATGGCCGAGATGATCGAGAACGAAGCGGCCCTGCTGGCCATCGGCGCGATCTTCGCCTTCGGCTTCGTCCTGATCACTCTGCCGACGGGTCTGTTCTTCGGCTGGCTCGCGAAACGATACGAGGTGTCCCGATGAGCTCAGGCGCTTCCGTTCTCTTCGACGCGCCCGGCCCCCGGGCGCGGATCCGCAACCACGCCTTCTCGGTCCTGGTCGCCCTCGCGATCGTCGCCGCAGGCTACTACCTGTACGGGGCCTTCGCGGACAAAGGCCAGTTCGAGGCCGCGAAATGGAAGCCGTTCCTGGAGCAGGAGGTCTGGACGACCTATCTGCTGCCCGGCTTGCGGGGCACCATCGTCGCGGCGGCGCTGTCCATCGTGTTCGCGATGGTCCTCGGCATGATCTTCGGCATCCTGCGCCTGTCCGAGCACCGCTCGGTGCGGATAGTCGCGGGGACGATCGTGGAGTTCGCCCGCGCCATCCCGGTGCTGATCCTGATGATCTTCTTGTTCGCGCTGTTCAGCGAATACAACCTGTTCAAGTCCGACGATCTGGCGCTGGCCGCGGTCGTCACCGCACTGACCATCTACAACGGCTCGGTCATCGCCGAGATCGTGCGGGCGGGCATCCGCTCGCTGCCGCGCGGGCAGACCGAGGCGGCGCTCGCGGTGGGCATGCGCAAGAACCAGCTGATGCGGCTGATCCTGCTGCCGCAGGCGATCACCGCCATGCTGCCCGCCCTGATCTCGCAGATGGTGGTGGCGCTCAAGGACACCGCCCTCGGCTACCAGATCACCTATGTCGAGATCGTGCGCTCCGGCCAGCAGCTCGGCGCGGCCGAGAGCAACACCGTTCCCGCCCTGCTCGTCGTCGCGCTCATCATGATCGCCCTCAACAGCGCGCTCACGGTCGTCGCGACCGCCGTGGAGAAGCGGCTGCGGGCACGGAAGAAGGGCAAGGGCACCGGCGCCGCGCTGGCGCCGGAGTCGATCATGACCGACGCCGCACCGGGGATGGACCTGAAGAAGTAACCGGAGGCGGCGCGGGTCGACAGATCCGCGCCGCCGCACGGCATCCGGTCAGTCCTCGTGATCGGCTCCGTCGGCCTCGAGGACACCCAGTTCGGCCTTCACCACCGCGAAGGCCGTCGAGCTGTTGTAGCCGCGGCGCGCGAGCATGCCGACCAGACGACGAAGTATCTTGTCGTGCTCCAGGTTTCGCGGCATGGAGCGCAGTTTCCGGCGGACCAGTTCGGTGGCCCGGGCGTGCTCGTCGTCATCGCTCACCGCGGACAGCGCCGCGGCCGAATCCTCGGCGGCGACTCCTTTGCGGCGCAATTCCTGCGCCAGCGCCTGCTTGCCCTTGCCGGAGAAGGTGTGGCGGGCGGTGACCCACTGCTCGGCGAAGGCGGCGTCGTCGACGAGGCCCACTTCGGCGAGACGTGCCAGCGCGGCCTCGGCGACCTCGGCGGTGTAGCCCTTGGCTGCCAGCCGCTGCGCCAGTTCGGCACGGCTGCGGGCACGGACGGCGAGCAGGCGGAGGCACGCGTCCTTCGCCTGCTCGACCGTCCCACCGTGCGGGGTGCGCCCCGGCGTCGACCGGCTCTCGCCCGCCTCCGTCTCCCGCGCATCCCACTCGGATCCGGCCGCCACCGGATCCGCCCGGCGAGCCGCACGACCAGCGCGCGCCGACCGGGAACTCTCTCGGCGGGTGGACCCGGTCGAGCGTGCCCGCTGCGGATCGGGCGCGCTCGACCGGGCTCCCTGGCGGTCCGCGTCGGCCGAACCACCTTCGGCCCACGGGACTGGTTCCTCCCCCGCACGCCGCCGGTCCGCTGCGGTGTCGGTCCCGGAGCGGCCGGCGTCGGCGAGGAGTTCGTGCAACCGGCGGCGCATGTCGTCCACCGGATCAGCCCGCTGTCCGGCGGAACGATCCGATGCACCGTGCCTGCCGGCGACCGGCTCAGAAATCGGCGGGCACCTCGGCTGCGGACTCGGCGGTCAGGTCGGCGCCGATACCGAGCTTCTCCTTGATCTTCTTCTCGATCTCGTCGCGGACGTCGGTGTTCTCCAGCAGGAACTTGCGGGCATTCTCCTTGCCCTGTCCCAGCTGATCGCCCTCGTAGGTGTACCAGGAGCCGGACTTGCGGATGAAGCCGTGCTCGACACCCATGTCGATGAGCGAGCCCTCCTTGGAGATGCCGTGCCCGTAGAGGATGTCGAACTCGGCCTGCTTGAAGGGCGGGGAGACCTTGTTCTTGACGACCTTGACGCGGGTGCGGTTGCCGACCGCGTCGCTGCCGTCCTTGAGGGTCTCGATGCGGCGCACGTCCAGGCGCACGGAGGCGTAGAACTTCAGCGCCTTACCGCCGGTGGTGGTCTCCGGCGAGCCGAACATGACGCCGATCTTCTCGCGCAGCTGGTTGATGAAGATGGCGGTGGTGCCGGAGTTGTTGAGCGCGCTGGTCATCTTGCGCAGCGCCTGGCTCATCAGGCGGGCCTGCAGGCCGACGTGGCTGTCGCCCATCTCGCCCTCGATCTCGGCGCGCGGCACCAGGGCGGCCACCGAGTCGATGACGATGATGTCGATGGCGCCGGAGCGGACCAGCATGTCGGCGATCTCGAGCGCCTGCTCACCGGTGTCGGGCTGGGAGACCAGCAGCGCGTCGGTGTCCACGCCCAGCTTGCGGGCGTAGTCGGGGTCAAGCGCGTGCTCGGCGTCGATGAACGCCGCCACGCCGCCCGCGGCCTGCGCGTTGGCCACCGCGTGCAGGGCGACGGTGGTCTTACCCGAGGACTCCGGGCCGTAGATCTCGACGACGCGACCGCGCGGCAGGCCGCCGATACCGAGCGCCACGTCCAGGGCGATGGAACCCGTCGGGATCACCGAGATGGGCTGGCGAGCCTCCTCGCCGAGGCGCATCACCGCACCCTTGCCGAAGCTCTTCTCGACCTGCGCGAGGGCGAGCTCGAGGGCCTTGTCGCGATCGTAGGCCTGTGGTGCCATGTCCTGTCCCCTTTTCCACGGGTAGGTCTGTTGTCCTGGTTGGCGCCCACAGTAGAGGGCGGCACCGACAAGTTCTGACGCCGAGCCTAGACGAACACGTGTTCGAGTCCAAGTGACTCGCCGGACCGATCGGGTCACCTCCCGAACGGCCCGGCGATCACCGGCTCACCGGGGCCGAGGGAACGCCGGACCTACCATTGCGGCAGCGGGGCATCGTCCTCTTCGGGTCCCCTCGGCCCGAAGATCCGCCGGTCGGCCTCGGCGATGGCCACGTCGTTGATGCTCGCCTCCCGGCGCGACATGAGGCCGTCCGGGGCGAACTCCCACTGCTCGTTGCCGTAGCTGCGCCACCAGGCGCCCGACTCGTCGTGCCATTCGTACTGGAACCGCACCGCGATGCGATTTCCGTCGAAGGCCCACAACTCTTTACGCAGCGCGTAGCCGTTCTCCTTCTCCCACTTCCTGGTGAGGAAGTCGACGATGGCCGCCCGGCCGATGAAGTACTCGTCGCGGTTGCGCCATACCGAGTCCTCGGTGTACGCGGCGGCGACCCGTTCGGGATCGCGGGTATTCCAAGCGTGCTCGGCGGCACGCACCTTCTCCGCCGCGGTCGCGCGGTCGAACGGGGGTAGCGGTGGTCGCATAGGAATCCTCTCGGTGGAGACACGTCGTGAATACAGCGTGAACAAGGTGATCGGCCCGGTCAGGGATTGACCGGCGACAGTTCGGCCGCGCCCCAGCGCAGCGGGCCGTCCGGCCGCTCCAGCACCTCGTCGACGGTGAAATCGATCGAGCATTGCGCGCCCGGCGCGAATGTCGCCGGATCCCAGTTCGTTTCGGCCGTTCCGGTGATCTGCAGCGCACCGCCGGTGGCCCAGTCCGGGATGAGCAATCCACAGCGCGGCTGGGCGACGAGATTGCCGAGCGTCATGAACATCGAGTTGCCCCGGTAATCCGGCCAGCGCAGCCGGGTCGGCGACAGCACGCGCAGGAAGCCCGGATTCCCGCCGCGGTGCGAGGCATCGGCATTGCCGTCGCTGTCCGCGGTACCGATGAAGAAGGTGTCGGCCGCCGCCACCGCCGCCTGCTGAGCCGGGTCGAGTGCCGTTCCCCGGCGCGGCTCGCCCGCGATGTGGTCCAGCGCGTGTGCCACCGGTTCACGGCGGGCGATGTACTTCGGGCAGTTCGAGTAGACCTGCTCGGTGGTGATCGCGAGGCCCTCCCCGACGGGAACGGACCTGCCGTTGACCCGCATCCGCCTGCGCTTGGCCGGCTGCAGCGCGATCATGCCGACACGGGTGGGCGCGGACAGCGCCGCGGCGAGCGGATCACCGGCGTCCGGACGAGCGGCGACGACGATCGAGGTGTCACCGGTCACCCGGAGGAAGCCGGGCGTCCCGGTCAGCGCGCTCGCCCACAGCCTGCCGTCGCCGTCGGCGGCGGCCAGGACCGCCATCGGCTGTGCGGCCAGGAAATCGGCCGCCACGGACGGAACGCCGGTGCGAATGGTCCGGCCGACCTTGACCGCGATGCCGTCCTGCCCCATCCGTCGCTGGACGGCGAGCTCACCGGGATGGAAGGGCCCCACGACCGCCTGCCTCAGAAGAAGCCGCAGGTGGGCGCGGCACCGTGGGGTGCGGGAGCGGCTTCGGCGCCGGCGGGCGCGTAGACCTCCAGCCGGATGCCGTCGGGATCGGTGAAGAAGACGCCGCCCGAGGACGCACCTTCGCCGTGCGCCACCACCCCGTCGTGCACCAGGGCCACGCCGAGCTCCCGCAGCGTCGCCTCGACCGCGCGCACCTGCTCCATGTCGTCCACCTGGAAGGACAGATGGTGCAGGCCCGGCGTACGGGTGGAGAACTCACCGTCGGACTGCGCCCAGAGCGTCAGCACCAGCCTGCCGTCCGCGCCGAGGAACACGAAGCGGGTGCCGCCCTCCCCGCCGTTCGCCAGCTGTTCGAAACCGAATGCGCGCCGGTAGAACTCGGCGGAACGATCGATGTCCGAGACGTTCAATCCGATATGTCCGGTCGTGAGCGCGGGAGCGGCCACCGTGGTCATTGCGTCCTCCTGAAATTTGCAACCGCCTTTTGCGATTTCAACGGTTAGAACCGTACGGCCGGCGCGCACGCAGTGTCAACCCCCTAAACGTGTTTAAGTGGTTATAGAGGTGGTGACAATGATGCGGACAGACAGTGGCTCGATACCCTCGGGCATGCCCGATCCGCGCCCGCACCTCGGTGAACCGCTGGCACTCGACCTGCTCAACACCCGATGGGTGGACAACGGTCCGCAGGATCTGCTCACCGATGTGACCGGTTTGGGGATCTGGCTGGTCTCGGCCGGGCTCGCCGATCGGGCCACGGCCGACGAGCCGACACTGGCGGCGCTGCTGGAAGCGCGCGCGGCCATCTACGACGTGGTCGTCTCGGGCATGCACGAGACACGGACCCACGCCGGTCTCAACGCCGTCCTCGATCATGGGCGGATCCGGCGGGCACTGCGCGCCCGTGGCCCGGTCGCCGAACCCGAGGTCGCCACGGCGGCCTGGTTGCCCGGCTGGCTCGCGGCGGAGAACCTGCTCGAGCTACTCGCCGAGGCGCCGGACCGGATCCGTCAGTGCGCCCACGACCAGTGCGTTCTGTTCTTCTACGACACCTCGAAGAACGGCACGCGGCGGTGGCATTCGATGTCCACATGCGGCAATCGGGCCAAAGCCGCGCGGCACTACGCCAAGAAATCCTGAGACTGCCGAGCACCCCGCGACAGCCGGGTAGAAGCGAGCCGGTCGTTCACCAACGAGACCTGGGGACGTCGAACTCCGCGCACAGCGCCCGCCACACCTCGCGCGGATCGATGCCCGCCTCGATAGCCTGCGCTCCGGTACGGCCGCCGAGGGCCAGAATGGTGTGGTCGGCGAGCAGGGCGTCGCCTCGTACACTGCCGAACTCGGTGTGCAACAGTTCCTGGAACTCCGTCAACCGCATCGTCCCGAAGATACTCGCGCGGATACGCGCCCGCACCGTGCCCTGCGGCTCGGCGCCCGAGCCCCCGCGGTCAGCGGGTGCGCACTCGATCGAGCACTCGGCGGCAGAGTGCGACCGGATCCTCGACCTCGGCGGCACCCGTGGAGGCTGCCCCCGCGGCCGCGGTGTAGCGCGGCTGATCGAGCATCTCCCGCACGGCGGCGCGCACCGCTTCGGCGGTCAGCGGCCGGACGACGATCGAACTGCCGTGGCGCGCCGCGCGATTGGCCAGCTCCCACTGATCCCCCCCGCCGGGCACGGTGACGATGGGGACGCCGGCGAGCAGCGTCTTGGCAAGCAGGCCGTGCCCGCCGCCGCCGACGACCACCGCCGCGTGTCGCAGCAGTTCGTCCTGCCTGCCGAGGCCCGCGGTGGCCCAGGACGGCAGGTCGCCGGGCGGGGTGTCGAGCATCGATATCGCCACCCGCACACCCGCGCCGTCGAGCGCGCGCAGCACGGTTTCGGCCATGCCCTCGACGCCGGTGTGCGCGGTGGACGGAGCGACCATCACCAGCGGATCGTCGCCCGGCGGCAGTTCGAGCACGTCGTCGGTCGGCTCCCACAGCAACGGCCCGACCAGGTGGGCGTTGTCCGGCCAGTCCGGACGCGGCACCTCCAGCGCGGGCAGCGTCGCCAGCAGGCGCATCGCCGGTCCCGGGTCGACGGCGGGTAGCCCGACGCTCTCGCGGGCACGCGAGCGCTGCTGCTCGCCCTTGCGCACGGCGCGATCGGTCATCGCGCGCAGCACCGAATCCCGCAGCCGGCCGCGCACGCCCTCGCCGACCGCGAGTCCGCTTCCGATGGGAGGCAAGCCTTTCGACGGCAGATACAGCGGATGCGGCGAAAGTTCCACCCAGGGCACGCCGAGCCGTTCGGCGGCCATTCCGCCGCCCGCGGTGAGCACATCGGCGACAACCAGTTCCGGCAACATGGCGCCGAGGTCGGGCAGGATCTCGGTGGAGATGTGCGCGGCGCGCTCGTGGATGCGCTGTCCGGCGTCGGTGTCGTCATCGATCGTCCTGGGCGCCAACCCTTTCAGGCGGCGTACCGGAATCCCGGCGTTCCTGGCCGTATCGAACCAGCGTGGGCCGGTGAACAGCACCGGATCGTCACCCGCGGCGAGGAATCGCTCGCACAGTGCGAGCGCAGGGAACGCATGGCCGGGATCCGGACCGGCGACGACCGCAACACGCATCGGCTCAGCCTGCCACACCGCGGGCCTCGGTACGGGGCATACCCCTCGCGCTGTCCACCGGACCCCTCACGAGAAGAAGTACAGCCGCACCCCCACCGCCCGCTCGGCGGGGAAACCCGCGATCGGGGCGGTGGCCATGTCGACGACGGCGCGGGCCTGCTGCTCCACCGGTTCCGGGCTCAGCACTTCCAGATAGCGCCGATGCGCCGCCAGCGAGAGCACCGCCCGGTCGACCGTTTCGGTCACATCGACCGCGTGTGTGGGATTCGGCCCGGTGACCGCCGCCCAGCGCGCGTGCCACGGTTCCAGGTCGGCGATGTCGGGGAAGATCCACTCGTTGGCGGCGTCGGCGACCGCGTCCAGACCGGCGCGACCGACCGCCCGGTGATCGGCGCTGTTGAGGTACCCCGAGGCCCAGGTGTCGTCGAAGTTCAGCAGCAGCACCATCTCCGGGCGGTGCCTGCGGATGGCGGCGGCCAGATCCTGTCGCAGTGCGAGATTCGCTTCGATACGCCCGTCCGGATAGCCGAGGAACTCGACCTCGTTCACCCCGACGACGGCCGCGGAGGCGAGCTGCTCGCGTTCGCGCAACGGCCCCGATTCCGCGGGCGGCAGACCGGCGATGCCTGCCTCTCCGCTGGTCACCAGCACGTACCGGATGTCCTTGCCCTGCGCTGTCCACCTCGCGACCGCGGCCGCCACACCGTACTCGATGTCGTCGGGGTGAGCGACGATCACCAGGCCGCGGTGCCAGTCCTCGGGTATCTGCTCCATGGGCCCCATTGAACACCGCCCCGGTGAGCAACTGCACAGTTCATCATGTAGACACATGCGCATGATGAAGCTCACACGTGCCGTGGCTGTCCTCGCGCTGGCGTTGTTCACCGTCTTCGCGCCGGGCCCGCTGACCGCGCCACACGCGCACGCCGACGCACTGCCCCGGGTCTATCTCGACCTCGCCATCGGCAACGCCCCCGTGGGCCGCGTGGTGATCGAACTGCGCTCGGATGTGGCGCCGCGCACCGCCGAGAACTTCCGCGCACTGGCCACGGGCGAACAGGGTTTCGGGTACCGGGGCTCCTCGCTGCACCGGGTGATCCCTGGATTCATGGCCCAGGGCGGGGATTTCACCAACGGCGACGGTACCGGGGGCACCAGCATCTACGGCCCGTCCTTCCCGGACGAGAACTTCGAGCTGACCCACGACAGGGCGGGCGTGGTCAGCATGGCCAACCGTGGACCGGACACCAACGGCTCCCAGTTCTTCATCACCCTCGACGCCACGCCCTGGCTCGACGGCAAGCACGTGGTCTTCGGCTCGGTGATCGAGGGTCTCGAGGTGGTCCGGACCGTCGAGCAGGTCGGCACCGAGGACGGCACGACCTACCTGCCGGTGACGATCACCGACAGCGGTCAGCTCTGAGCCCGGTCAGAGCTTGCCTGCGGTGCTCCGGTCGTTCCCGGACACCGCCTTGAACAGCAGATAGGCGCCGAAGACGAGGGCGCCGACCACCAGGACCGGGAACAGCCCTTCGATCAGCGCGCCGATGATCGCCAGCGCGATCCAGACGATCGCCACGACACCGATGATCTTCCACAGCATTTCCAGCCTCCCGGAGGTCTTGTCCGGTCGTCGTCCGACGATCCGGTACCTTCCACACTGGCAGCCGTGGAGCAGGAAATCAGCAGGTCAGGCGGGATATCCGGGTGGAAATCAGGGTTCACCCCTAGTCGAGGCGCATGGTCGGCCCATCGGCCATCTCGGTCAGCGCCTGAGCCCAGCCGTCCAGCCGGTCGGCTGCGTCGCGCAATTCCCCGACGATGGTCTGGAACCGATAGTCGACCACCGAGTTCTCCGGAACCGCCAGCACGTGGCCGGCCGCGGCGAGAACCTGCTCGTATTCGCCGACGCCGTGTTCGAGCCTGGCCAGGGCGGCGCGCACCGTCTCGGCCAGTGCGGCGGCGCTGCGCCGGTCCGCCCGGCCGATGACCTCGAGCGCCTGTTCCATCTGCACGATGTCGGCGGCGAGCGCGTGCAGCGCGGCGGCGCCTGCCGCGGCGGTCTGGGCCATCTCGGTGAGTTCGGCGGGCGGGAGTCTGCGACCCGCGCCGATCTGGGCGGTCACGCCGTGCATCGCTCGTTCCGCCCGGACCAGCCGGGCGATCGGAGCACGGGCCGCCGAGCGCAAGGGGGGTTGCCGCCGGGGCTGGAATCGGGGCGGCGGCAACGGAATATGCCGCATCTGCAGATAACGGCGGGTGTTGTAGGCGGCGCCGGTGACCGCGACAGCCGCACCGCCGCCGAGTGCGACGACCGCCCAGGCGGGCGCGGAGACGACAACGAGGCCGACCAGGCCGACCGTGGTGATCCCGGAGACGGTACTCAGGTGCACACTGCGCCTGCGGACCCGGCGCCGCTTGCGCAGTTCACGTTCCCTCGGATCGGCCCAGCGGCGCACCGCGCCCAGGGCCTGTTCGCCCATGTCGCGCAGGGTGTCCGGCAGGGCAGCCTGCGGCGGCGTGCCGTACGGTGCGTGCGCGTACTCGGCCGGAGCGTATCCGGCCGGAATTCGCTTGCGGCTCATGTGCTTCCTTCACACGTGTCGCGAACTGAGCACCGTCGGCTCACCTGATCGCGGTCCTACTGCTGGGCGGTCTGCCCCTTGTTCATCTGCGGCTGGGCCTGGGCCGGATTGACCGGGGCGGGATTGAGCGCGGCATCGACGCCACCGGCGGGCAGAGCGTCGCCGCGCATCGAGGCCCTGATCTGCTCGAGCCTGCTGTGCCCGGCCATCTGCACGCTGGCCTGCTGCACTTCCATCATGCGGCCCTGCACCGAGTTCTGGGCCAGTTCGGCCGCACCGAGCGCGTTGGCGTAGCGACGCTCGATCTTCTCGCGCACGGCGTCCAGGCTCGGCGTGCTGCCCGGCGCGGACAGCGTGGAGTCCATCTGCTGCAGCGAGGCCGAGACCTGCTCCTGCATCTTGGCCTGCTCGAGCTGGCTGAGCAGCTTGGTGCGCTCGGCGACCTTCTGCTGCAACAGCATTGCGTTCTGCTCGACCGCCTTCTTGGCCTGGGCGGCGGCCTGCAGCGACTGATCGTGCAGCACCTTGAGATCCTCGACGGCCTGCTCGGCGGTGACCAGCTGGGCGGCGAAGGCCTCGGCGGCATTGGTGTACTGGATGGACTTCTCGGTGTCACCCGCCGCGGCCGCCTGGTCGGCGAGCAGCACGGCCTGCCTGGCGTTGGCATTGAGCTTCTCGACCTCGTCGAGCTGGCGGTTGAGCTTCATCTCCAGCTGTCGCTGGTTGCCGATGACCGACGCGGCCTGCTGCGAGAGAGCCTGGTGCTGGCGCTGAGCTTCCTCGATAGCCTGCTGGATCTGCACCTTGGGGTCCGCGTGCTCCTCGATCTTCGAATCGAAGAGGGCCATCAGGTATTTCCAGGCCTTGACGAACGGATTAGCCATCGATTGATCCCGCCTCCATCTGATGTACCGCTTGCTGCGGCCCGGGTGCGCGACCCTCGCGCACCCGGTTGTGCTTGTCCTCCACGACGCGGCACCTGGACCGGACCGACCCGGCCCAACCGACGCTTACTACAGAATCTAGCCGCTTTCGGCAGCCTTCCCCAGCGTAGGAGGCCGCAGCGCCACCACGGCGATCGTCAGTTGCTCTTGACCAGCACCAGCATGTCCGCGGTCGGGGCGGGGATGACGATGCGGGTGTCCTCGTCGATCTGGGGCCGGACCGCGGTGGCCGACATCGCCACGGCCGCCGCGCCGGCGTCGGGAACCTCGTGCGCCGTCGGCGCGGGACCGTCGGGAACCACGGGTTCGGGGGCGACGGCCGCGGGTGCGGGTGCGGCGTCACCGCCCGCCATGACCGTGCTCACGTCCCACAGAACTCGCGACAGCGGGACGTCCAGCGCCTGGCAGATGGCGGCGAGCAATTCGCTCGACGCTTCCTTGCGGCCCCGCTCCACCTCGGACAGATATCCCAGGCTCACGCGGGCCGAGGTGGAGACCTCGCGCAGGGTTCGGTGCTGGGCGAGACGTGCACGCCGCAGACTGTCGCCGATGGCCTCTCGCAGCAGCGTCATCTCGATCTCCTTCGCTCCGATCACCGTGCGCCGCGTCGGCGACCTCGCCTGGCGCGCACCGCTCTTTCTGGCACAACGTCCCGAGACGCCCGGTGGTTCCCGGGAGCTGGATCCGTGATGCGGCGAATCAGCCGCCCTGGACGCACCGGAGCAGTTCCCGTACCGCCGACTGTGTCGCGGTGTGTCTGATGGTCCACCTGTCGCCGGAGAGCCGCAACCGCATCACTTCGGTGTGCCATGGCCCGGACACGCCCAGGAACACCGTTCCGACCGGGTGGCCGTCCTGGGTGTCGGGCCCGGCGACGCCGGTGAGACCGACACCCCAGTCCGCCACGCAGCGGGTGCGGGCGCCGACCGCGAGCTGCTCGGCGGCGCCCGCGGAGACCGGTCCCGCCGTGGCGAGAAGTTCTTCGCCGACTCCGGCGAGAGTGTGCTTGAGGTCGGTGGCGTAGACCACCAGTCCGCCGCGCAGTACCGCGCTGGCGCCGGGCACACCGGCCAGGGTGGCGGTCAGCAGGCCCGCGGTGAGCGATTCGGCGGTCGCGACGGTCTGCCCGGCCGTGCTCAGCGCGTGCACGAGTTCGGCGACCGGGGCACCGCCGGTCAGCGGGTCGCTCATGCGCCGCGCGTCCGGGGCGAGCCGGCGAACCACACCCGTGCGGCCTGGCCCACATAATCGAGCCCGGTGACCACGGTGAGCACCAGCGCCAGGTACATCAGGGTCATCCCGAGGGTCTCGAATGCGCCCGACAACGGCAGCAGCAGCACCGCGATCGCCACCGACTGCACCAGCGTCTTCAGCTTGCCGCCGCGACCGGCGGGGATGACGCCGCGCCTGACCACGATCAAGCGCAAGAGGGTGACACCGATCTCCCTGCCGATGATCACGAGGGTGATCCACCACGGCAGGTCGCCGAGCGCCGACAGCCCGATGAGCGATGCCCCGATGAGCGCCTTGTCCGCGATCGGATCGGCGAGCTTGCCGAAGTCGGTGACCAGGCCGTACTTGCGGGCGAGCTGACCGTCGAACCGGTCGGTGATGGCGGCCAGGCCGAACAGCGCCGCCGCACCGATCCGCCATCCGGTGTCGTGGCCGCCCTCGGCGAACAGCGCCAGCAGGAACAGCGGGACGATCGCGATCCGCAGCATGGTCAGCACGTTGGCGATGTTGAGCAGCGGCGCGGGGGTGTCGGAGGAAGCGGCGACGAAGTGCGGACGGTCCGGCGCCGGGGCCGGGGCGGGCGCGGGGAGCGATCTGGCCGTCTCCGGAGGTGCCAGATCGCCGCCGTGACTATCGATCACGCGCGGACCTCGCTTCCGCGCGAGGGCGCCGCCGAGCCGTGGACCTGCGGTTGCGCTGCCCCGACGTGATGCGGTGGGCGGAACGACAGGATGTGCGGCACACGATCAGACTATCGGTAACCCGGACGACTACTGTGCACCCCATGACCTCTCGGGGACCCTCAGGTGGTTCGACCAGCGACGCGCATCCCGGCGCGACCTCTGCCACAGCCGGCGCCCAGCCCCTCGTGCGCCGCGCCCGAACCTCCGACGTCGCCGAGATCAAGCGCCTCGTCGACGTCTACGCCGGTCGCATCCTGCTGGAGAAGAGTCTGGTCACCCTGTACGAGGCGGTGCAGGAATTCTGGGTCGCCGAGGTGGACGGCCGAGTGGTCGGCTGTGGCGCATTGCACGTGCTCTGGGCCGATCTGGGCGAGGTGCGCACGGTCGCCGTCGACCCGGCGGTGAAGGGCCGCGGCGTCGGCGGCCTGATCGTGCGGCAGCTGATCGCGGTGGCCAGGGAGCTGGAGTTGCGCAGGTTGTTCGTGCTGACCTTCGAGGTGGAGTTCTTCGGCAGGCACGGATTCGCCGAGATCGACGGCACGCCCGTCACCGCGGAGGTGTACGCCGAGATGTGCCGCTCCTACGACACCGGCGTCGCCGAGTTCCTCGACCTCAGCTATGTGAAACCGAACACGCTCGGCAACACCAGGATGTTGCTGAACCTCTGACGGACCGCTGAGCCGTCGCCGAACCGCCGAGCCGCACCGCGCGGCCCGCACCCCATCGATCGATCAGGAGCGACTTCCGTGCCGACCTTCGCCGTCCAGTACACCTACTCCGAGGCCACCGTGCCCGCGCGCGACACCCACCGCCCCCGGCACCGCGCCTGGCTGAGCGAGCTGGTGGCCGCCGGGACGGTACTGTCCACCGGCCCGTACACCGACGGATCGGGCGCGCTGCTGCTGTTCCGCACCGAGGACGAGGCGAGCCTGCGCGAACTGCTCGGCAACGACCCGTTCGCGCGGGAACAGCTGATCGACGCGGTGCGCGTCGACGAATGGCTGCCGGTCCTGGGCGCCTTCGCTTCCTGAGGACCGGTCGGCCGTCACGCGCCCGAACCCATGAGCCGGGCGGCGGGAACCGCCCGGCCGTCGTCTTCCGCTCAGTTCCCGTTCTTGTCGGACGCTTCCGACGCGGCCACCGCCCGGTCCCTGCTGCGCGTCTTGACGAGGCTGGCCACGGTGGCCACGACGAGCACGCCGAGGATCACCGCCAGCGAGAACGGCGTGGAGATCTCCGGCACCCCGACGGGCTCACCACCGTTGACGAACGGCAGCGTGTTCTCGTGCAGTGCGTGCAGCACCAACTTCACGCCGATGAAGGCGAGGATCGCGGCCAGGCCGTAGGACAGGTAGACCAGCCGGTCCAGCAGACCGCCGATGAGGAAGTACAGCTGGCGCAGGCCCATCAGCGCGAACGCGTTGGCGGCGAACACCAGGTAGGGCTGTTCGGTGAGACCGTAGATCGCCGGAATCGAGTCGAGGGCGAAGAGCAGGTCGGTGAAGCCGATCGCGACCAGTGCCAGCAGCAACGGGGTGACAACCCGTTTGCCGTCGATCCGGGTGACCAGCCGATCGCCGTCGTACTCGTCGGTGGTGGGCAGCACCTTCTTGGCGAGCGCGACGATCCGGCTGTCGCGCTTCTCCTCGACCTCCACCTCGTGCCCGCTCTCGCGCAGCAGCTTGATCGCGGTGTAGACCAGGAACAGGCCGAACAGGTAGAACACCCAGCTGAACGCGTTGATCGCGGCCGCGCCGACGGCGATGAAGGCGCCGCGCATCAGCAGCGCGAGCACGATGCCGATCAAGAGAACTTTCTGCTGGTAGATCCGCGGCACCGCGAAGGTGCTCATGATGATGAGGAAGACGAACAAGTTGTCCACCGAGAGCGCCTTCTCGGTGACGAAGCCGGCGTAGTACTCCCCCGCGTAGGTCGATCCCCATTTCCACGCGACGTAGCCGCCGAAAACCAGCGCCAGTCCGATGTAGACCGCCGACCAGAAGCCCGATTCGCGGAAGCTGGGTTCGTGCGGAGTCCGGACGTGGGCGAAGAAGTCGAAGACGAACAGTCCGAGAACCACCACGACGGTGATCACCCACTCGAGCGTGCTCACCTGCATCCTGAACTCCGTTCGTCGGTCATGCCCGCCATCATGCCCGAATTGTCCGATACCGCCCAGGTCCGCAACTGGTCTCATCCTGCCACACCGAGCGGTTTGCGCTGGTCATGGCGATAGCGGCGACGGAAAGCCGGAGCATCGGGCACCCGTCCTGGTGAGCATGATCACCCCGATACGACAGTCGGACCGGCCCGCGTATCTTCGAACCGCCATGTTGACTCTGCTGCCCGCGCTCGCCGGTTTCGCGTTTCTCGATTCCCTCGATCTATTGCTGGTGGGCGTCACCGCCGCGGTGATCTACGACAGCAGGTTGCGCAGGCGCTCGCCGGTGCCCGCCGGCCTGGGCTTTCTCGTGGGCGTGTTCGTCGCCACCGTGGTGTTCGGTGTCTGCACGGTGCTCGGCATCGGCTGGCTCACCGACCTGTTCGACTTCCGCCTCACCCCGGCCATCCGATTCCGTGGCGAACTGCTCGCCGGGACGGTGCTGCTGGTGCTCGCAGCACTACCCGCGACCGGACAGCGCAGCACGCCGCCCGCCTGGGCCATCGAATTGCGCAGCAGACCCGCGGTGCTGGCGCTGGCGGGAGTGGCGATCGGGATCATCCAGTCGACCACCTCTGTGCCGTATCTGGCGGCACTGGCGATGCTGTCCGCGTATCACGCGTCGGCAACAGTGTGGCCGGCGATCCTCGTGGCCTACGGCATGATCGCGCTGCTACCGCCGATGCTGCTCCTGGTACTGGCGACTCGGCGAACGGTCAGCGCGCGGCGGGCGTACCGACGCATCACCCGGGCCGTCACCCGGTTCGGGCCGCCCTCGGTGCGCATCCTGTTCGCCCTGGCGGGCATCGCCCTGGTCGGCGACGCGATCATGCACCCGGCCGACCTCTGGTGAGGTCGATCGGCGACCTGTGTCAGTCGGCGGATTCCGCGCCGCCCTCGGGGCCGCCGCCGCGGATCGAGAACAGCAGGCCGTCGAGTTCGTCGGGCTTGACCAGCACGTCGCGCGCCTTGGAGCCCTCGCTCGGACCGACGACGCCCCTGGTCTCCATCAGGTCCATGAGCCGCCCGGCCTTGGCGAAGCCGACCCGCAGCTTGCGCTGCAGCATCGAGGTCGAGCCGAACTGCGAGGTGACCACCAACTCGACCGCCTGCAACAGCAGATCCAGATCGTCACCGATATCGGGGTCGACGTCCTTCTTCTCCCCGGCCTTGGCCGCGGTGACGCCTTCCTGATAATCCGGCTCGGCCTGGTTCTTGGTGAAGTCGACGACGGCGTGGATCTCTTCGTCGCTGATGAAGGCGCCCTGCAGGCGGGTCGGCTTGCCCGCGCCCATCGGCAGGAACAGCCCGTCGCCCATGCCGATCAGCTTCTCGGCACCCGGCTGGTCCAGGATGACCCGGGAGTCGGTGAGCGAAGAGGTCGCGAACGCCAGGCGCGAGGGCACGTTGGTTTTGATCAAGCCGGTGACGACGTCGACCGAGGGGCGCTGGGTGGCCAGCACGAGGTGGATGCCCGCGGCGCGCGCCTTCTGGGTGATGCGCACGATCGCGTCCTCCACGTCACGCGGCGCGGTCATCATCAGGTCGGCGAGCTCGTCGACGATGGCGAGGATGTACGGGTAGGGGCGGTAGACCCGTTCGCTGCCCAGCGGCGCGGTGATCAGGCCCGACTTCACCTTCTTGTTGAAGTCGTCGATATGGCGGACCTTGTTGGCCTGCATGTCCTGATAGCGCTGCTCCATCTCCTCCACCAGCCAGGCCAGCGCGGCGGCCGCCTTCTTCGGCTGCGTGATGATGGGCGTGATCAGATGCGGGATGCCCTCGTAGGGCGTCAGTTCGACCATCTTCGGATCGATGAGGATCATCCGCACCTCCTCGGGCGTGGCCCGCTGCAACAGCGAGACCAGCATCGAGTTCACGAAACTCGACTTGCCCGAACCGGTGGAGCCCGCGACGAGCAGGTGCGGCATCTTCGCCAGATTGGCCGAGACGAATTCACCCTCGATGTTCTTGCCCAGGCCGATCACCAGCGGATGGTGATCGTTACGGGTCGAGGGCGCCTTGAGCACGTCGGCCAGGCGAACCAGTTCGCGATCGGCGTTGGGCACCTCGATACCGACCGCGGACTTACCCGGGATCGGAGCGAGCAGACGCACGTTCTCGGTCGCAACGGCGTAGGCGATATTGCGGGTCAGCGCGGTGATCTTCTCGACCTTCACGCCGGGACCGAGTTCCACCTCGTAGCGGGTGACCGTCGGTCCGCGCACGAAACCGGTGACCGCGGCGTCGATCTTGAACTGCACCAGCACCTCGGTGATCGCCTCGATCATCGATTCGTTGGCTGCACTGCGCTTCTTGGGCGGATCGCCGTCGGTGAGCAGGTTCATCGGCGGCAGCGTGTAATCGCCCTCGATCACCCGGTCGGCGACGAACTCCGGTTCCGGAGGCGGCGGCGGAGTCTGGTCGGCCGCCTTGGGCGCGGGCCGCTTGCGCGGTTTCGGCGTCACCTCGGCGGGCGGCGCGGCGACGATCTGCTTGGGCTCGCGCAGCGGAGGTTCACCGGGCATGACGTCGCCGAGCATCTCGGTGACGGCGTCGGATCCGGCGAATTCGTCGGCCGGGTAGTTCTCCTGAGGGGTGCGCCCACGACGCCGGGAACGACCGCCCGACGGTCCGCCCGGGTCGTAACCGACAGGATCGAAACCGTCGTCGTAGCCCTCGGCACCGTATCCATCGGCGCCGTAGCCGTCGTGACCGTATTCGTCGCCACCCGCGGCGGTGCCGAACAATTCACGCAACCGGTGCGGCACCTCGCGAACAGTGGTGCCGGTGATCAGCAAGAGCCCGAAAACCATGGCCAGCAACAGGATCGGCACCGCGAGCCAGGCGGTCAGGCCGTCGGCGAGCGGCCCGCCGAGCACATAGCCGACGAAGCCCGCGGCGTGCGCCCGCTCGTGCGCGTCGGTCGGCGCTCCCGCGGCCAGATGCCAGATCCCCAACGCGGGCAATCCGATCAGCACACCACCGAGCACCAGCCGCGGCCGGACCTCCGGGCGCGCCTCGGTGCGCATCAGCACCACCGCGATGCCGGAGGCGACGAAGGGCAGCGCGGCCGAGGCCGAGCCGGAGATCCACCGGATGACGCCTTCGACCCAGCCACCGATCGGACCGCCCGCCGAGAGCCAGACCGCGGCGGCGACGACTGCGCTCAGGGCGAGCAGCGCCAGCGCGATACCGTCCCGGCGATGACCGTGCTCGATCTCGCCGGCCCGGCTCAACGTCCGGGTGGTGGCGCCGACGCCACGCGCCAGCATGGTCCAGCCACCACTGATTCCTCGACTGAGGACGGCCAGCGGCGCGGTGTCCGAACGGGCGCGCGCGGGCCTGCGTGCCGGTGTGGTGCGGGCGCGCGGGGTCCTGTTCGTGCGCGGGGTGGCCGAACGCCCGGCGCTCGCCCGGGGCGTTGCCGTCTCGCGCGGCGCGCGGGAACGCGCCGCCGTGGTCCTCCCCCGGGCCGATCCCGCCCGCGCCCGACTGGTCGTGGTGCTGCGGGACTTACCTGCCATGCCCCCAGGCTAGCCGCAAACGCCCCATCCGGACCATCCGCAACACCTGTCCCGCGCGTCGGGCGAGCGCGTCCTGCCCGCCGAAACGCCATGATTCACGCGGCAGACGCGTCCTCGGCCGCGGTCACGGACGAAGCGGATCGGGCTTCAGATGGACCGGTCCAGCGCGAGCACCGCACGGACCGCCTCGTCCTCACCGGCCGTCGCGATCCGCACCTCCTCGCGACCGAACGCGTGCAGCAACAGTTCCGAGGGCTTCCCGGTGAGCGTCACCCCCGGGCCGTCACCGGAGACGACGGCCACGCTGCGCCCGTCCGGGGTCGCGAGGGTGAGCGGCACCGGGGACTTCCGGTAGGCCATCCTGCCCATCCGGCGCAGAAGCTTCCACAGCCGGTCCTCGTCCTCGGCGGCCAGCTCACGCGGCTCCCAGCCGGACTCGGCCCGGCGCACGTCCTCGTGATGGACGAACATCTCGCTGAGATTGGCCACCGCGTCCACCGGCTTGAGCGGCGACCACCAGGGCGGACCGGTGCGCACCAGTTCGACCAGATCCTCGAACGGCTTGACCGCCACCTTCGCCTGCACCGACTCCAGGCGCCCGGCCAGCGGCCGCAGCAGGATGCCCGGCGCGGCGTCGGGCCTGCGTTCCCGAACGATCAGGTGCGCGGCCAGATCTCGCACCGTCCAGGTGCCGCACAGAGTCGGTGCGTCCGGACCGGCCGCGACCATCGCCTCGACCAGACTCCGCCGTTCACGCTGCGCCATGCTCACATGCCGAACCTATCCGATGATCGCGCCCGGGGACATCCCCGCGCCGCGGAATCGCTCATAAGTTGGCTTTTCGCGACTGCTGCTGGGTAGCTTGTCAGGGCGTCCATCGGGTCATGGACCATTCATCGAAGGGGAGATGTCTTGAAGAAGTTCTTCGCCGCCGCAGCGGTGATGGTTGCGACAGTCGCGTCGATGCTGGGGGCCGCGGCGCCTGCGCAGGCTGCCTACGGTTACTACGGGGCGATCGCCACCTCGCGCTCCGGCGCGTACGGCATCGCCAACAACTACGGCAGCTACGACGAGGCCGAGCAGGCCGCCTCGGAAGTCTGCGGTTCCGACTGCCGCGTCCTGGTCTCCTGGTCGAACGGCTGTGGCGTGCTGGCCAGCTCGTCCACCCAGTGGAGTGCGGCCGCGCGGTCCAGCTACTCGGCCGCTCGCACGGCTGCCTTGAGCCGGCTCTCGTCGAGCGGCTGGGTCGTGGACTGGCGTTGCACTGCGGGCTACTCGCTGTAGCCGCACCACAGGTCCGTCGGCTCGGCGGACAGACCATTCCGGCGCGTCGCACCGGCGCGCGACAGACTTCCATCCAGGGGAACACGTGAACAACCGCATTTTCCGGACGACGCTGGCCATCGCCGTGACCGCCGCGGCCTTCGCCCTCGGCGCCTGCAGCTCCGACAGCGACAGCACCGCGGACTACTCGTCCACCGCGGCGACCACCGCACCCGCCGGCCGGTTCGAGGCAGGCGTCGAAGAGGATGCCGCGGTGGAAGGCCAGGCGCCGACTTCCACCACGCCGCCGAACCTGCCCGCACCCACCGCCGCCGAACTCAACGACCGCCTCACCCGCGCGTTCGACTCCTCGGTCCCCGCCGAGGAGAAGACCGCATGGATCCAGGACGCCGAGCGGGATCCGCAACTGGTCGACAAGCTGGTGGAGGCGGCCGAGACGAACAACGTGAAGGTGGAGATCACCGACGTCGGCGAGCCCGTCGACGGCACGCTGAAGGCCGGCGCGAACGTGACCATCGACGGCCGTCCGGTGGAGGGTGCCTACGTGGAGTTCGTGGCCGAGGGCGACACATGGAAGGTATCGCATGATTTCACCTGCGATATCGTGCGCTCGGCGAAGCTCGATTCAGCCGCCTGCCAGGCACAGTGAGCCGGCGCGGATGAGAATCCGCCCGCGGTGACGACGAAGGGCCGGGAGGAATCGCATTCCTTCCGGCCCTTCGCCGATCGGTACAGCCTGATCGATCGAGACGGCTCAGACGCCGATGACGGTGGGCACGATCATCGGGCGGCGGCGATAGGTATCGGCCACCCAGCGCCCCACCACGCGCCGCACGCTCTGCGCGATGCGATGGGTCTCGGTGACGCCCTCGCTCGCCAGCCGCTGCAGTTCCGCTTCCACCAGTTCGGCGGCGTCGGTCAGCGCGGTCGGATCGTCGGAGAAGCCGCGCCCGCTCAATTCCGGTGCGCTGACCGCTTTTCCGGTGGTCTCGTCGATCGCGACGGTGATCGAGATGAAGCCGCCTTCGCCCAGCACGAGACGATCCGACAGCGTCGACTCGCCGACATCGCCGACCGAGAGCCCGTCGACGTAGACGTGGCCGACCGGCACCCGCCCGACGATCTCGGCGATCCCGTCCACCAGGTCGACGACCACGCCGTCCTCGGCCAGCACGACCCGCTCCTCGGGCACGCCGGTCGCCACGGCCAGCGCGGCGTTCGCGCGCAGGTGCCGCCATTCGCCGTGCACCGGCATGGCATTGGTGGGTCGCACCGCGTTGTAGAGGTAGAGAAGTTCGCCCGCGGACGCGTGCCCGGAGACGTGCACCTTCGCGTTCTGCTGGGTGATGACCGAGGCGCCGAGCCTGGCCAGCCCGTTGACCACCGCGAAGACCGAGTTCTCGTTGCCGGGGATCAGGGAGGACGCCAGCACAACGAGATCGTCGGGGCGAATGTTGATCTGGCGGTGATCGCCCCGCGCCATCCGCGACAGCGCCGAGAGCGGCTCGCCCTGGGAGCCGGTGGAGATCAGCACCAGCCGTTCGCCGGGCAGGGTGGCGGCGACATCGAGATCGACCACCACGCTCTCGGGCACGGTCAGATAACCCAGATCCTGGGCGATCTGCATGTTGCGGACCATCGACCGGCCGACGAAACAGATTCGGCGCCCGTACTTCTGGGCCACGTCGACGACCTGCTGGATGCGGTGCACATGGCTGGCGAAGGAGGCCACGATGACCCGGCCGCGCGCCTTGCCGATGACGGTGTCGAGCACGCCGCCGATCTCGCGCTCGGGGGTGACGAAGCCGGGGACCTCGGCGTTGGTGGAGTCGACCAGGAACAGGTCGACGCCCTCGTCGCCGAGCCGGGAGAAGCCGGCCAGGTCGGTGAGCCTGCCGTCCAGCGGCAGCTGGTCGAGCTTGATGTCACCGGTGTGCAGGGCCACGCCCGCCGGGGTGCGGATGGCCACGGCCAGCGCGTCCGGGATGGAGTGGTTGACCGCGAAGTACTCGCATTCGAACGGACCGTGGACGGTGGTCTCGCCCTCGGTGACCTCGGTGAGCTTGGGGTGCAGGCGGTGCTCGCGGCACTTGGCCGCCACCAGCGCGAGGGTGAATTTGGCGCCGAGCACCGGGATGTCGGGGCGATTGCGCAGCAGGAAGGGCACCGCGCCGATGTGGTCCTCGTGTCCGTGCGTGAGCACGATGGCGACGATGTCGTCCATCCGGTCCTCGATGGGCCGGAAATCGGGCAAAATCAGGTCGACGCCCGGCTGTTGATCCTCGGGGAACAGCACGCCGCAGTCGACGATGAGCAGCTTGCCGCCGTACTCGAAAACCGTCATGTTGCGGCCGATTTCGCCGATGCCGCCGAGCGCGAACACCCGTAGGCCGTTCTTGGGCGCCTTCGGCGGGGCGCCGAGCCGGTCCTGCGCGGCGATCACCGGGGCGGGTGCCTGCTGCTCGCGACCGCGGCCCTGCCTGCGTCCGGAGCGCCTGCCGCCGTCGCCGCGCTTGGCCTCGCCGGCACCCTTGGCCGGCTCGGCAGCGCCCCTGCCGGTCGAGCCGGCCTTCCCGCCGCTTTCGCGGCGGGTCTCCGAGGCGACCGCCTCGACGGATCCGGCCGCGTCCGTGGACTTCTCGGCGGATTCGGCGGCGGTCGCGCCGCGACCGGACCTGTCGGCACCGGAACTCGCGGCGGATGGCTGCGAGACGGCTTCCGCAGCCGGTGCGGCCTGCTCGGCGGGGGCAGCGGGCTGCTTCTCCACCGGTGCGGGCGCACCCGCCGGACGGCTTGCGGTGCGACGAGGACGGCGCGGTGATGTCATACGAGTACCCCCGCTGTCCGCAGGTCGGCGGACAGCTGATCGAGTTGCGCGGAATTGGGCATGAGCTGCGGCAGCCTGGGCTCGCCGACATCGATGCCGAGCAGGCGCAAGCCCGCCTTGGTCATCGACACGCCGCCCAGACGGGCCATCGCGGCATTGAGCGGCACCAGACTCGCGTTGATGTCGCGAGCGCGCACCACATCGCCGGAGGTGAAGGCCTCGTACATCTCGCGCAGCCGCTCGGGCACGAGATGTCCGATGACACTGATGAATCCGACGGCGCCGATGGACAGCCACGGCAGATTGAGGCAGTCGTCGCCGGAGTAGTAGTCCAGCGAGGTGTTGGCGATGATGTCGGCGCCGGAGTTGAGATCGCCCTTGGCGTCCTTGACCGCGACGATGCGCGGGTGTTCGGCGAGGACGCGCAGGGCGTCGGGACCGATCGGAATGATCGATCTGGGTGGAATGTCGTAGAGCGTGACCGGTAGGTCGGTCGCGTCGGCCACCGCGGTGAAGTGCGCGATGAGCCCGTCCTGGCTGGGCCGGGAGTAGTACGGGGTGACGACGAGCAGGCCGTGCGCGCCCGCGCGCTGGGCGTTGCGCGCCAGCTCGATCGAGTGCGCGGTGTCGTAGGTGCCCGCGCCCGCGATGACGGTGGCGCGGTCGCCGACGGCGTCGACGACGGCGTGCAGCAGATCGTATTTCTCCGACTCGGTGGTGGTCGGCGATTCGCCGGTGGTGCCGGAGATGGCGAGCAGGTCGACGCCCCGGTCGACGAGGTGCGCGGCCAGGGAGACCCCGGCATCGACATCCAGCTTGCCGTCAGCGCTGAAGGGGGTCACCATCGCGACACCCACCGTGCCGGATGCACGCAGCTCCGTGGGCGTCGATTCACCGTTCGTCATGGTCAGAAAGGCTACCCGGTGCCCGTTCGGCCCTCGACATCGTGACCACCCTACGCGCCGCGCCCGGAACCGGCAGGGCTTCGATGATGTCGCAGTGATGTCATTGATCTCCTTGCGTGACGTCACGTATGACATCACACTGGTGTCATGAATCTGGAGCGATATACCGCGCAATTGCGCGAGAACCTGATCTCCGCCGCCGCGCTGGGTGACGAGAAGACCCAGGCCACCGCCGCCGCTCTCGCCGCGGCCACGGAGAATTCCGCCCGGCTGGTGCTGCTGGAGGCGCTGTGGGATCTCGCCGCCGAGATCGGCGCCGCCCTGCCCGAGCGGACCGTGCACCTGTCGACCAACGGCGCGGACGTCTCCGTCGACGTGCGCAAGGAGACCGGCGCCGAGCCCCCCACCTTCGAGGAGATGACCGGCGACATCAGCCGGGTCACGTTGCGCCTGGTCGAGCAGATGAAGGCCAAGGCCGAGGAAGCCGCCGCAGCCAACGGGGTCTCGCTGAACTCCTGGCTCTCGCGCGCGGTGGACGGCGCGCTGCGCGAGCAGATGCGCGGCTACGGCGCCAGGCGCGACACCGGCCGCGAGGGCTACACCAAGCGCGAGGGCGCCGACGGCGTCGACTGAGCCGCCAGCTCGGCAGCGACATCGCCGCGGTCACCGATCACGACATCGTCGAGTTCGAGCCAGTCGGCCATCTCGCGCAACGATCCGGCCAGCGCACGGGCCACCTCGGCCGGATCGTGGCCGGGTTCGGCGAACGCGCCGGGTACCACCAGCCGTCCCTTCGCCCGCTCGGCGCGCAGATCGACGCGTCCGGCCAGCCGGTCGCCGAGCAGGAAGGCGAAGACGTAGTAGCCGTGTACGCGTTGTTCGGCCGGGGTGTAGATCTCGATGCGGTAATGGAAGTCGAAGACCCGCAGAGCCCGCGGGCGGAAGAAGATCACCGGGTCGAACGGGCACAGCAGGGCGGTGGCGGACAGCTGTCTCGGCACGGCCGCGTCGGCGCGCAGGTAGGCGGGGGCGTCCCAGCCCTCCACCGATACCGGCTCCAGCTCTCCCGCGTCGACGAGATCGGCGACCGCGGGAACGGTTTGCGCACGATGCAGCCGGTAGTAGTCGCGCAGGTCGGCCTCGGTGGCCACACCGAGCGCCGCCGAAGCCCGGCGCACGAGTTCTCGCACCGCCTCGTCCTCGGGCACCTCACGGGCCAGCAGCGCGGGTTCGATCACTCGCTCGGTGAGGTCGTAGTAGCGGGTGAAGCCGACGCGGTGACCGGTGGTCAGCGCGCCCGCGGCGAAGAGCTGCTCACAGATGAGCTTGGTGTCGCTGAGATTCCACCAGCTGCCCTTCGGACGCGGCCGGTCCAGTTCGAGATGTCGTTCCACCTCGCTCGCCGTGCACGCCCCCTGCTCGCGCACCACGGCCAGGATGTCCTCACCGAGGCGCGGATTGCGCTCGAGCGCCCCACGCGCGCTGGTCCAGCGTCCGTGCCGGTACTTCTCCATCCGCCAGCGCATCAGCGGCCAGTCCTCGACCGGCAGCAAAGCGGCTTCGTGCGCCCAGTACTCGACGAGCCTGCGCGGCCGGCGGGCGCTGTGACTCCAGGCGGCCTCGTCGAGCAGCGCGCGATCATAGGCGCCGATACGGCTGAACACCGGCGCATAGTGTGCGCGCACCACCGCCGAGACCGAATCCAGTTGCAGCAGCTGAGTTCTGGCGAGCACATCGAGGATCGCCCGCCGGCTGGGCGGCGCCGATCGCGTCGTGCGCCTGCCGAATCCCTGGGCCGCCAACGCCGTGCGCCGGGCGGCGGCCGCGCTCATGCTCCGCATGGCGCGAACTCTGCCATGCCCCACCGACAACCATGCCCCACCGACAACCATGCCCGACCGGCACTGCGCGCCGGCTCAGGCGCTGACCGTCGTCTGTCCTTCCCGGTCGATGTCGGTGCGGCGGTCGACCTGGTCGCCGTCGACCAGGACAGTGGCCAGCAGCCTGCGGCCGGGCGGAAGCACCCGGATGGTGACGGTCCCGCCCGTCGCGGCGGTGAGTTCGGCGGCCGCCAGCTCGAAGACCTGCTCGCGAACCGTACGCGGGACGCCCCCGAAACCGCCGTCGTCGAGGAGCACCACCTCGACGCCGCGGGCGCGGGCGACGCGGGCCGCCCGCCCGATCTTCTCGGTGGCCAGTTGCGGTGCGCGCAGCCGGTCGCGCAACTCGGCTTCGAGCAACCGGCATTCCAGGCGCTCGGCCGACGCCAGATCGCCGCCGCCGGCGATGCGTTCGAGCATCGGGCGGGCGACCTTGTCCAACTCGGCCAGCTGCCGATCGCGTTCGGCGTTCTCGGCCGCCATGGTGGCCTCGGCGGCCGCCCGCATGGTCGCCTCGGTACGCAGCACGCGCAACGAGCGCTGGGTCGGCCCGAGTATCGCGACCGCCACCGACACCACGGCGACCGTCATCATCGGCACGTCGGTGGGTCGGAACGGGCTGTCGGTGCCTATCAGACCCGTCACCCAGACCACCAGCGCCACGGCGGCGACGCCGCCCCAGGCCACCCAGAACCGGCCGCACAGCACCAGAATGGCCAGCACGTACGACGCGGCGAAGATGGTGGCCGGGGTGACCGTCGCGCCTTCACGGGGGAAGCTGCGGCTCAATACGGTGGCGACGAGTACCGCCGCGAGCACGAACAGCGTGGCACGCCACGGCAACGGCTCCTGTTCGATGAGTACCACGATCGCCCCCGCCACGGCGATCAGGATCAGCGACACCAGCCCGGGGATCAGCCGGATGCTGCCGAAATTGTGAAACGTGTACAGGGCGAGGGTCGCCTGCAACAACACCAGGAACCGCCAGGCCCCGCGCCCGCGCAGATGGAGCAGTTCGCGCAGGCCACCGTCGGCGGCGGATTCGGTCGTCACACTCCCTCCTCACCCGCGCACGCAGCCGCCGGTCGCGCCCGCTCGGCGGACTCCGGCGGGTCGAGCAGTGTCTCCGGGTCGACGTGCGCGAGCCCGGCGGTCCAGGTCAAGGTCACCACGGTGCCCTGCCCGGGGCGTGAGACGATCTCGGCCTCGCCACCGGGGACGCTGCGCATCCGGCCGAGAATGCTCACGGTCAGGCCGAGCCGGTCGACCGGCACCTTGTGCGGGTCGAATCCGGCGCCGTCGTCACGGACCCGCACCTCCACCTCGGTCGCGTCGATCGTCACGGCGACCCCGCGCCGGACCACACGCCCGCCCGCCGACGCGTGCCGCAGACTATTGCGCACCGCCTCGACCGTGGCTGCGGTCAACGTGCCCGCCGCGTCGACCGGCATCTGCAGGGCCACGCTGCCGGGCGCCCGGGTCACCTCGACGGCGATGTCCGAGTCCGCCTCGCGGACCGCTGCGGTCAGGAACATGCTCACGGTCTGGTCATCGAAACGTTCGGGCCCGCCGGTACCGCGGCGCAGCGCGTCCAGCTGCTCGAGAGTGCGGGCGGCCTGGTCGCGCAGGACCGGCGATGCGGTGCCCGCGCGCGAGGCGTCGAGCAGGGTCGACAGCACCGCGTCGTGGATCAGCGCGGCGAACCTGGCGCGTTCCCGGTCGCGCGCGGCCGCACCCGCCACCCGGGCGGCGCGGGTTCCGGCCGCGGCCGCTTCCCGGTCCACGGCGACCGCGCCCGCCTGGGCGTAGATCGAGCACCACAGGAACAACGCGCACAACCCGATGGACCGGAAGAGCACACCGAGAAACCACTGCACCGAAGGCTCGGCGAGGACGGACAGACTTCCGAGCGCGAGCACCACATTGCCGGCCAGCATGTAGGCGATCGCCAGGGAAGCGCGCCAGGCCAGCGAGGCCACGATGACGCCGAGGGAGAAGACCCGGAACATCCAGGTCGCCATCGACTCGGGAACCGTATGGTCGAAACTGGACGAGACCAGCGTCGCTGCCGCCAGATAACTCACCGCGGTCGCACCGGCCATCGACCGGACGACCCGGACCGGAGCGAACACCGCCACCGCCGCCAGAACGGGGAACAGCGCGAATGCGGCGACCGAGGCCGCCGTGGCCCAGCCGCCGAGTACGGCATGCTGCTCGAGCATCTTGGGCAGGTCGAGCACCGCACCGATGACACCCGCGCAACCGGCCGTCAGGGCCAGCCGCCGCACCATCCGATCGGCGGCGGGCTCGGTGCGCATGCCGACCAGCGGCCGATTCTCCCACTGCCGCGACAACCACTCCCACAGCGGCGACCGGCCGCCGGCGCGGATGTCGGCGGGGGCGCTCATCCGCGCGGCGCGCGCTCGGGCACCGGCAGCCATCCGTCCTCGACGGCGCGCTTGTAGAGATCGGTCTTGGTGGGCGCGGGACGTCCGGCGTCGGCGTACTTCTGGCGAATGCGGCCGAGATAATCGTTGACGGTCTGTTCGGACAGGCCGGTCATCCGTGCCACCCGCGACGCCTTCTCCCCCGAAGCGTAGAGCGTGAGCACCTCCTCCTGACGCGGGCTCAGCCCGACATCGGACAGCTGCGGGTCGCCGTCGATGGCGGCCGCCCAGTCGGTGGTCACCACCTGTTCCCCGGAGGCGGCCCGGCGTACCGCCGCGACCACCGTCTCCGAGCTCTCGGACTTGCGCAGCACCCCGAGCACACCGGCTTTGGCAGCCGAACGCACCAGGAAGGGATTCTCGGCGCCGGTGAACACGAGCACCTCGACGCCGCGTTCGCGCAGGGCCCGGACATTCTCTTCGGGAGCGGAACCGTCGGCCAGCCGCAGATCGAGGACGACGAGATCCAGGTCGAGCTCGGGCCCGGTCCGTTCGAGCAGCGCGGCCACCGTGCGCGCCGAGTGCACCACTTCGAGGTCGGGCTCCCCGGCGAGCATCGCGGACAATCCGATCGCAACGGACTCGTGATCTTCGACCAACGCGATCCGATACCGCGTCACCACACCGGAACTCACTGCGCACTCCCAACCTCGACATGCCTGCCGACGCCTACTGAATGTTGTCGACTCGAAGTATGACGGTTCACGAACAGACATGTTCGATCAGTCGGTCACTCCATCAATGTCGCGGCCACGGTGGCGCCGAGATTCCAGCACGCCTCCACCTCGGCCCTGCCCGGCTTACCCGACACGACGACGGTGTTCACCGCCTGTTCCCATCCCAGCCCGGTCGTGATGGCGGTGAGCGCGCGCTGGGCCCCCTCGGTGCCCTCGTTGCCGTGCAGCCAGACCCCGAACGGCCTGCCCCGCGTGGAATCCAGGATCTGGTAATAGGCGCTGTCGAAGGCGTGCTTGAGCGCCCCCGAGATGTACCCCAGATTGACCGGGGTGCCGAGCAGGTAGCCGTCGGCCGCCAGGAAGTCGGCGGGCGAACAGGTCAGCGCAGGACGCCGGACCACCTCCACCCCATCGATTTCGGGATCGGTGGCACCGGCCAGCACCGCCTCGAACATCTCCTGGCAGTGCGGCGATGGGGTGTGGTGGACGATCAGCAGCCTCGCCATCGCGCTCAGCCCTCCTGTTCGCGTTCCAGCCGCTCCAGGGCGACGGCACGGCGCATGGTCTCGCGGGCACGGGAGCGGTCACCGGCGTAGTCGTAGGCGCGGGCCAGCCGGTAGGAAACCCGCCAGTTGTCCGGGTCGGCCTCCCATTCCCGCTTCACCTGCGCGAACAGCTCGTCGGCCGCCTCGCGTTCGATACGCCCGGACGGCCGCCGCGGCAGCTCGGAGACGTCCAGTTCCAGGCCCTCTTCGTGCATCCGCCGGGCCAGGCGCTGATGGTCCAGCGCGGCGAGCACGGAAGCCACCACCACCCACACGCCGACGATCGGCAGCAGCAGCACACCGACGCCCATCGCGATGCCCGCCGGCTCGCCGGAGGTGAGCAACGCGACGGCGATCCGGCCGAGCAGCAGGAAGTAGAACGCCAGCACGACGATCAGCACCGCGATGAACGCGACAGTCCTGGCGATACGGCGGCCGTCGCCCGAGTCCCGCGCCGCGCTCACCGGCGCCCCTCGGCGCGGGCGCGGTGGGATCGATGCCGGTTCGACGGTTTCCGTGGGCTCACAGATCGAGGAACGGGTCGAGGCCCACCGTGAGCCCGGGGCGCTTCGCGATCTCGCGCACGCCGAGCAGGACACCGGGAGCGAAGGAGGACCGGTCGATCGAGTCGTGCCGGATGGTCAGCGTCTCGCCCTGGGTGCCGAAGAGCACCTCCTGGTGGGCGACGAGTCCGGCCAGCCGTACCGAGTGCACCCGGACGCCGTCCACATCGGCGCCGCGCGCGCCCTCGAGTTCGGTGGTGGTGGCGTCGGGGCTGCGCCCGACGCCGGCGCGCTGCCTGGCCTCGGCGATCAGTCCGGCGGTGCGGTAGGCGGTGCCCGAGGGGGCGTCGGCCTTGTTGGGGTGGTGCAACTCGATGACCTCGACCGAGTCGAAGAAGCGGGCCGCCTGCTCGGCGAAGCGCATCGACAGCACCGCACCGATGGCGAAGTTGGGGGCGATGAGCACGCCGGTGCTCGGGCTGGCCGACAACCAGCCGCGGACCTCCTCCAGGCGGGCGGCGTCGAAGCCGGTGGTGCCGACGACGGCGTGGATGCCGTTCTCCACCAGGAACTTCAGATTGCCCATCACCACGTCGGGATGGGTGAAGTCGACCACCACCTGGGTGCCCGACTCGGTGAAGGTCGCCAGCGCGTCGTCCTTGTCGACCTCGGCGACCAGTTCCAGGTCGTCCGCCGCCTGTACCGCCGCGCAGATCGCCTGTCCGACTTTCCCACGTGCTCCCAGCACTCCGACCCGAATGGTCACCGCAACTCCTCGTATCTCTGATGTCGCAGCAAAGCCTATCGAGCGACCGCCGGGGCCGAACGGGGCCCCGCTCCCCCGGCTCTCGCTCCGGGCGCGGGCCACCGGTCCGGGGGCGCGGCGGCTCAGTCGAAAACGATCACCTGGCGCAAGGCGTGCCCGGCGGCGAGTTCGTCCATCGCCTCGTTGATCCGGTCCAGTCCGATGCGCGCGGACACCAGGCGTTCGACCGGCAACCGGCCCGCGCGCCACATCCGGACGTACTCGGGGATGTCGCGCGGGGGCACCGCCGAGCCCAGATAGCTGCCGACGACGGAACGGCCCTGGGCGACCAGCGCGAGGGGCGAGATGCTCGCGCGAGCGTCCGGGGCGGGCAGGCCGACGGTGACCGTGACGCCGCCCGCGGCGGTGGCGGCGACGGCGGTCTCGAAGGCGCGCACATTGCCGGCGGCCTCGACGACCACCTCGGCCTGCACGCCACCTTCGGCCACTTCGGCGGGGGTGCAGGCGGCAGTCGCACCCAATTGCCGTGCGAGCGTGAGCTTTTCGGGCACGGTGTCGACCGCGATCACCTCGCGCGCTCCGAGCGACACCGCGACCAGCACAGCCGCCATGCCGACGCCGCCGAGACCGACCACCATGACCCGGTCACGCGGCCCCGGCTTCGCCGAATTCAGCAGCGCGCCCCCACCGGTGAGCACCGCACAGCCGAGGACTGCGGCCACCTCCGGCGGCACATCGTCGTCCACGGGCACCACCGAGCGGCGATCCACCACCGCGTGCGTGGCGAACGCGGAGACCCCGAGATGGTGGTGCACCGGCTCGCCGTCCCGGCGCAGCCGCCTGCCGCCGCTGAGCAGCACCCCCTCGTTGTTGGCGAGACTGCCCGGCACACAGGGCATCCGCCCCTCGCTGGCGCAGCCCGCGCAGTCCCCGCAGCGCGGCAGAAAAGTCATCACGACCCGCTGCCCGACGGCGATATCGCTGTCACCGAAGCCGACGGCCTCGACCCGCCCCGCCGCCTCGTGCCCGAGCAGCATCGGCACCGGCCGCACCCGGTTCCCGTCGACCACCGACAGGTCCGAGTGGCAGAGCCCGGCCGCCTCGACCCGCACCAGCAGCTCTCCCGGCCCCGGCTCCGCCAGTTCCAGATCGCTCACGCTGATCGGCCGCGACGCGGCGAACGGGGCGTCCGCGCCGATCCGCTCCAGGACCGCGCCTCGAATCCTCATATCCTGCACGTTACCCATCCGCCCGCCCGCCGACGAGGTCTGCGTCCACCGCCTCGCCCGCGGCCGCATCGTCGCCGACGGGACGCGTGGCGCTTCGGGACCGCTATGCCGCGTCGATGCGGTTGCGGCGCAGGCCGAGCCCGGCCGCGCTCAGGCAGGCCACCGCGACCGTCGTGACGAACCACGGGAACACGCGCTCGAGGCCCCAGGTGGTGGCGGCCCATCCGGCCGCCACCGTCGGCAGCGCCATGGCCGAGTAGGCCAGCAGGTAGAAGGCCGACATGGTCTCTCCGCGCACATGCTCCGGAATCACCTCGGAGAGGTGTCGCAGCGAGCCGCCGAACCCGAGACCGAAGGTCGCGCCGAGCGCGATGCCCGCGCCGAGCACCGCCACCCAGTTGTGGGTGGCGAGCGCGGGCACGGTGAGCAGCAGCGCGCCGGCCATACCGGTGTCGCCCACGATGGCCGCGCGGCGGGCCGGGACACCGCCTGCCAGCATTTGCACGGTGGCGGCGGCCAGTGCGGTCGAGGCGACCACCGCACCGCCGAAGACGAGATTGTGGATGCCGGTCTGCTGCGCGGCCAGCGATGGATACAACGACAGCAACACGCCCAGCACCGACCAGGCCGCCATCGCGCCGATCGCGGAGAACCAGAAGTCGGACCGGATCGCCTGCGGCACAGTCGGTTTCGCGATCCGGATAGATCCTGCCACGCGCGTGCCGTGCGGTTCGCGCAGCGCGAGCACACCCGCGCCGATCGCCAGGCAGATCACCGTGATCACGACATAGGGCGTGCGCAGCGGATGCGGCGCGTACTGGGCCAGCACCGCCGAACCCAGAACCGCCACGGCGATACCGACATTGAACGCGATCCCGCTGAGCTTGCCGGACCGCGCGCCGTGCTGCGGACGCAGGTCCAGCAACGCCGCCGCGCCCGCCACCACGATCGCGCCGACCGCGAGCCCGTGTAAAGCCCTGGCCAGCAACAGCATCGGCACCGAGTCGGCGAGCAGGAAGACCGCGAGTCCGGCGACGAGGACGGCGAAGGCGCCGATCAGCACCGGCTTGCGGCCGACGACATCGGAGATCCGCCCCGACACCAGCACGGCGATCAGCGCGGCGATCGCGTACACGGCGAACACCAGCGTCGTGGTCAACGACGAGAACTGCCATTGCTGCTGATAGAGGCCGTACAACGGCGCGGGCGCACCGGAGACGCCCAGCGCGACGCCCGTGGCGACCAACACGAGTCCGTACGCCCATCGCTGGATGGCAGGCCGGTCGTCGAGCGCTGCGGTCATCGATGCCCCCGATCGGGTAGTTTGATATTGATCAAACTAGACAGTACATCGGTTCGATGATCGTCAAACCACCGGGGAGAATCGCATGACCGACGCGCAGCCCGAATCCGCACCTCCCGTCGCCGCACTACCGACTGTGCTGGGCGCGCTCCAGGACCCGGTGCGCCTGGAGATGGTCCGCAGATTGAGCAACGCCGGCGGCGCCGTGCGGTGCGGCGCGCTCTACGACGTGATCAACAAATCGACCGCGACCCACCATTTCAAGATCCTGCACAAGGCGGGCCTGGTGGAACGGGTCGTCGTCGAGGGCAACACCTGTCAGCGGTTGCGCACCGAGGAACTGGAGTCCGCGCTCCCCGGACTGCTGTCCTCGGTCGTCGCGGCGGCCAACCGCGCCCACCCGGGCTGACACGCCCCACCGCGACGGGTTCAGCACGTGTCGTAGCGCCACGTTCCGTCGACGAATCTCCAGGTGGCAGGCGCGCTGTCGGCCTCGTCCGCCTGCTCGCCGGTATGACGGACGGTCACCTGCCCGGTATCCCCGGTGACCGTCACAGAGATGTCGGGTTCGGAGCCGGCGAGATCCCGGCCCGCATAGCGCTGCGACATCTCCTCGACGTAGGCGTCCTGCCCGAGGGTGAGTCGGCAGCGAGCGGACTGGAATTGGTAGGCCGCCGGATAGTCGCCGTCGGCGATCGCCTGCGACCACTGCTGCGCAGCCGTACGCAGAGCCGCCTCCCCGGCTCCCCCCGATGCGGTGGAATCGTCGTCGGCGGCGCCGTTGCCACACGCACCGGCCAGCGCGGCCACGGCCGCGAGCGCACCGGCCACGCGAACGACTCGTCCGATTCGGATCATCCGATCTCCTCGTCTACCAGTGGGGGCCGCCTCCGCGGACGGCCCGGACAGGGAGCACGACAGCAGGTTTCGCCGTGCCCGGAACCGTTCGCCACGGTAGCGCGGCAGCGGGACACGGCCCCGTGCGGCACGCGGCGGAAGTGTCAGGCGACCAACCGACGTACCGCGGCGGGCAGATCGCGGATGCGCCGGTACGGCCCCGTGACCGAGGCAGCGAACGGCCGCGACAGCAGCGTCGTGGCGATCGCCGCGACCTCCTCGGTGGTCACGGCATCGATACGCGAGAGGGTCTCGGAGACGCTGCGGTGGTTGCCGTAGCTGAGTTCGCTGCGCCCGATCCGGTTCATCCGCGATCCGGAATCCTCCAAGCCGAGCACCAGCCCGCCGCGCAGCGAACCCTTCGCGCGAGCGCATTCGGCATCGGTGACGCCGTGCTCGGCGATCTCCTCGAGCACTCCGCGCGCCAGCGACGCCACCTCCGCCAGATTCTCCGGCTGGCAACCCAGGTAGACCGAGAACGCGCCGGTGTCGGCGAAGGTGTCCACACTCGAATACACCGAGTAGGCCAGGCCGCGCTCCTCCCGGATGCGTTGGAACAACCGCGAACTCAGTCCGCCACCGACCACGGTGTTGAGCACCGACAGCGGCCAGCGCCGCTCACCCTCGTGCCGACCGAACGCGCGCACCCCGAACACCAGGTGCGCCTGTTCGCTCTCGCGGTAGCTGCGCCGCAGTTCCGGCACGGCGTTTCCGCGGAAGGTGCCCTCCCGGCGCGGCGCGGGCTCCGCCGACAGGTCGAGCCGGTTGGCGAAGGCGCGATGCACCAGTTCGACGGTGTGCTCGTGCTCGACATTGCCCGCCACCGCGACGACCATCCGATCCGGGCGGTACCGGCGCAGATGGAAGCCGCGCAACTGAGCGGCGGTCATCGACTCGATGGATTCCACCGATCCGATCACCGGCCGCCCGATCGGATGATCGCCGAACAGCGCGGTCAGGAAGGCGTCGCCGACCAGATCCTCGGGGTCGTCGTCGCGCATGGCGATCTCCTCGAGCACCACCTGCCGCTCCACGTCCACGTCGACCGACCGGCACAGGCCGTTGAGCACCACATCGGAGACCATGTCCACCGCCAGCGGCAGATCCTCGTCGAGGACGTGGGCGTAGTAGCAGGTCTGTTCCTTCGCGGTGAAGGCGTTGAGCTCGCCGCCGACCGCGTCCATCGCCTGCGCGATGTCGAGCGCCGAGCGCGTCGGCGTCGCCTTGAACAGCAGGTGCTCGAGGAAGTGCGCCGCGCCCGCGACGGTGCGGCCCTCGTCACGCGACCCCACGCCGACCCACACCCCGACGGATGCCGATCGCACGCCGGGCACATGCTCGGTCACCACTCGCAGGCCGCCGGGCAGCACGGTTCGACGCACGCCGGTGTCCACCGTCCCGCCGACCTCCCGTTGCATCGACGAACCCCCCTGCGCGAGCAGGGGGGTCGTCGTCTTCTTCGTGTTCACAGAGACAAGTACTACTCGGTTCCGGCGTCCGCGGCATGCGCCGCATCAGCGGCGGCGGGCTCCTCGGCGGCTTCCTCGACCGGCACGAGCGAGATCTTGCCGCGGTTGTCGATGTCGGCGATCTCCACGCGCAACTTGTCGCCGACGTTCACCACGTCCTCGACCTTGGCCACCCGCTTGCCCTGCCCCAGCTTGGAGATGTGCACCAAGCCGTCGCGGCCCGGCAGCAGCGAGACGAACGCGCCGAAGGCGGTGGTCTTGACGACCGTGCCCAGGAAGCGCTCGCCGACCTTCGGCAGCTGCGGGTTGGCGATGGCGTTGATCGCGTCGATCGCGGCCTGCGCCGACGGGCCGTCGGTCGCGCCGACGAACACGGTGCCGTCGTCCTCGATGGAGATGTTGGCGCCGGTGTCCTCGGTGATCTGGTTGATGACCTTGCCCTTGGGCCCGATCACCTCGCCGATCTTGTCGACCGGGATCTTGATCGCGGTGACGCGCGGGGCGTAGGGGCTCATCTCGTCCGGGGTGGCGATGGCCTCGGCCATCACGTCCAGGATGGTGGTGCGGGCGTCGTGCGCCTGGCTCAGCGCACCGGCCAGCACCTGCGAGGGAATGCCGTCGAGCTTGGTGTCCAGCTGCAGCGCGGTGACGAAGTCGCGGGTACCCGCGACCTTGAAGTCCATGTCGCCGAAGGCATCCTCGGCGCCGAGGATGTCGGTCAGCGCGACGTAGCGGACCTCGGACTCACCCTTGTCGTTGGTGATGGTGTCCGACACCAGGCCCATGGCGATACCGGCGACCGGCGCCTTCAGCGGGACACCCGCGTTCAGCAGCGACAGGGTCGAGGCGCACACCGAGCCCATCGAGGTGGAGCCGTTGGAGCCCAGCGCCTCGGAGACCTGACGGATGGCGTAGGGGAACTCCTCCTGGCTGGGCAGCACCGGGATCAGCGCCCGCTCGGCCAGCGCGCCGTGGCCGATCTCGCGACGCTTGGGCGAGCCGACGCGACCGGTCTCACCGGTGGAGAACGGCGGGAAGTTGTAGTGGTGCATGTAGCGCTTGCTGGTCTCCGGGCCGAGCGAGTCGACCTGCTGCGCCATCTTCACCATGTCCAGGGTGGTGACGCCCATGATCTGGGTCTCACCGCGCTCGAACAGCGCCGAACCGTGCGCCCGCGGGATCACGGCCACCTCGGCCGAGAGCGCGCGGATGTCGGCCAGACCGCGGCCGTCGATGCGGAAGCCGTCGGTCAGGATGCGCTGGCGCACCAGCTTCTTGGTGACCGAGCGGAAGGCCGCGCCCAGCTCCTTCTCACGGCCGGCGAACTTCTCGGCCAGCTCGTCGAGCACGGCGAGCTTGATCTCGTCGGTGCGCGCCTCACGGGCCTGCTTGTCGGCGATGCTGAGCGCCTGGTCCAGGTCGGCCTTGGCCGCGGCCTCGACGGCCTCGAACACATCGCTCTCGTACGGCGGGAACAGCGGGAACTCGCCGGTCGGCTTGGCAGCCAGCTCGGCCAGGTCCGCCTGCGCGCGGCAGAGCCGGGCGATGAACGGCTTGGCGGCCTCGAGCCCCTCGGCGACGACGGCCTCGGTGGGCGCCTGCGCGCCGCCCTCGACCAGCGCGATGACCTTGTCGGTGGCCTCGGCCTCGACCATCATGATCGCGACGTCACCGGATTCGACGACCCGGCCGGCGACGACCATGTCGAAGACCGCGCCCTCGAGCTGCTCGACGGTCGGGAACGCGACCCACTGACCCTCGATCAGCGCGACGCGCACGCCGCCGACCGGGCCGGAGAACGGCAGGCCGGCGATCTGGGTGGACGCCGAGGCGGCGTTGATGGCCACCACGTCGTACAGATCGTTCGGATCCAGGCTCAGCACCGTGACGACGACCTGGATCTCGTTGCGCAGGCCGTCGACGAAGGACGGACGCAGCGGACGGTCGATCAGGCGGCAGGTCAGGATCGCGTCGGTGGAGGGACGGCCCTCACGACGGAAGAACGAGCCGGGGATGCGGCCCGCGGCGTACATCCGCTCCTCGACGTCCACCGTCAGCGGGAAGAAGTCGAACTGGTCCTTGGGCGAGCGGCCCGCGGTGGTGGCCGACAGCAGCATGGTCTCGTCGTCCAGGTAGGCCACGACCGAGCCGGCGGCCTGGCGGGCCAGACGGCCGGTCTCGAAGCGCACGGTGCGGGTGCCGTAGCTGCCGTTGTCGATCAGCGCGACCGACTCGAAGACACCCGGCTCGACCTCGACGGCCGAGGACTTGCGTTCCGTTGTCTGCGTCATCTTTTCTTCTCTCAACCTCTCGTCTCGCCGGATCGCCCGCGTCCCGAACGGACGCCGGTGATCCGGCTTTCGTCAGCCGTATCCGGCACGGTCGCGCGGTGACCCTCCTGGCCACGACGCGCGCACCCGGCCAGTTCCCCCTTGGGAACGGCGACGCGGAGGCGGTCATCGATCGAAGCCCGCCGGGCGGGGATCTCGAAGATCACGAAAGATCGCGAAGACCCGCTCGAAAGGCCACTACCGAAGACCGACGCCACGCGACGGGTGCCTACGGCTGTGCACATGTTGTTATTGCCGGAAGGACATGTGCCCCTCCAACACGAATAGCCAACGGGGAAGAGTGTACGTCTCCCCGTTGGCTATCGACCTACCGGCTCGCACAGAGCAGGTTCAGCGGCGCAGGCCCAGGCGCTCGATCAGCGTGCGGTAGCGCTGGATGTCCTTGTCGGCCAGGTACTTCGACAGCCGCTTGCGGCGACCGATCAGCGCCATCAGACCGTGGCGGGTGTGGTGGTCGTGCTTGTGCTGCTTCAGGTGCTCGGTGATGTCGGCGATCCGCTTGGACAGCAGCGCGATCTGCGCCTCCGGCGAACCGGTGTCCTTCTCGTGCAGGCCGTACTCGGCCAAGATGGCCGACTTCTGTTCGGTGGTCAGCGCCATGGGGCATCCGTCCTGTTTCTCAGTTCCGCGCTCGAATGATGTCGGGAGATCCCGGCCGGGCAGCCACCGCGGACCGCAGCAAACCCGGGGAGCCACCTTACCGGAACCGGCTCACCGGCCCCGACCGGGCCCGGTTCACTCGGCCAGGATGCGGCGCGCGTTGTCCACGTCGCGGCCCATGGCCTCGATCAGCTGGTCGAGCCCGTCGAACTTCTCCATGCCGCGCAGGTGCTCGACGAAGTCGACGGCCACGTGCTGGCCGTACAGATCGGCCTTGCCGTCGATGACATAGGCCTCGACGGTGCGGGCGCGGCCGGAGAAGGTGGGGTTGGTCCCCACCGAGATGGCCGCCATCGCGCGTTCGCCCGGCGTCACGGTGCCGATGGTCGGTCCGGGGCCGAGCACGGTGAACCAGCCGGCGTAGACGCCGTCGGCGGGGATGGCCGCGAACATCGGCGGCGCGACATTGGCGGTGGGGAAACCGAGTTCGCGACCGCGGCCGTCACCGTGCACGACCACGCCCTCGACCCGGTGCGGGCGGCCGAGCGCCTCGGCGGCCGAGCGCATGTCCCCGGCGTCCACGCAGGCGCGGATGTAGGTGGAGGAGAAGGTGACGGCGTGCTCGCCGACCAGCTTGACCCCGTCGACCTCGAAGCCGAAGCGCTGCCCGAGTTCCTGCATGGTCGCCACGGTGCCCGCGGCCTTCTTGCCGAAGGTGAAGTTGTCGCCGACCACCACCTCGGCCACGTGCAGCCGTTCGACCAGCAGGTCGTGCACGTAGCGGCCGGGGGTGAGCTTCATGAAGTCGGGGGTGAAGGGCATCACGCAGAACACGTCGATGCCGAGCTCTTCGACCAGCTCGGCACGGCGGGTCAGCGTGGTCAGCTGGGCGGGGTGGGAACCGGGCCGCACCACTTCCATCGGGTGCGGATCGAAGGTCATCAGCACCGACGGAACTCCGCGCGCCGCGGCCGATTTCACCGCTCTGCTGATCAGTTGCGCGTGACCACGGTGCACGCCGTCGAAAACGCCGATCGTGAGCACGCAGCGGCCCCAGTCCGCGGGCACATCCTCGAGACTTCGCCATCGTTGCACACGCGAAGCCTACGCAAACCGGCGCGCGAACAATATTCCGGCCAGGTCATCTCACACGGCGAGTCACACGATGCTTCCGGTGCCGTATACGGCCGGTGAACTCCCCACAGGGATGTGTGCAACGGCGGCAGAATGCCTAAGCTCGCAGATGTGCCCGGTAAACGAGATGTCGCCACCCGCCGCGAGCTGAACGACGCGTCCGTGAACGCTACGGTCGCGACGGACGCCACGGTCGAAGGTGTTCCGACGGTCGCGCCGGATCTGACCTCGGTCGCGCAGGACTACCTGAAGGTCATCTGGACAGCCCGCGAGTGGTCCCAGGAAGAGAAGGTGACCACCAAGCTGCTCGCCGAGCGCATCGGCGTCTCGGCGTCGACCGTGTCCGAGGCCGTGCGCAAGCTCGCCGATCAAGGCCTGGTCGAGCATGCCCGCTACGGCTCGATCACGCTGACCGCGCAGGGCAGCCGGGCCGCGGTGGCGATGGTGCGCAGGCACCGGCTGCTGGAGACCTTCCTGGTCAACGAGCTCGGCTACGGCTGGGACGAGGTGCACGACGAGGCCGAGGTACTCGAGCACGCCGTCTCCGAACTGCTGATGGCCCGCATCGACGCCAAGCTCGGCTACCCCGACCGCGATCCGCACGGCGACCCGATCCCCTCGGTCGACGGCGACGTGCCGACTCCGCCCGCGCGCCAGCTCAGCGAGTTCGCGGCGGGCCAGCACGGCCGGGTGGCCCGGATCTCCGATTTCGATCCGGACATGCTGCGCTACTTCGACTCGGTCGGTATCGCGCTGGACACCGTCATCGAGGTGGTCGAGCGCCGTGACTACGCCGGGACCATCGCGGTACTGATCGGCGGGGCCGACAGCGCGGTCGATCTGGGCAAGCCCGCGGCCGAGGCCATCTGGCTCACCACCTGCGGGGGCACCGCCTGAGCGGGGGCGCTCAGTCCACCAGGCCGCGGGGCCGCACCACGAAGACCGGAGCGGCGCGCTTGCCCTTCTCCTCGAGCAACGCGATAGCGGTTCCGTCGGCGGTCAGCGCGGCGTACACGCCCTTCATGCCGATCGGATCGAGCCAGCGGCCGTCGCGCAGCGACCGCGCCTGTTCGTCGTCGATGGTCCGATGCGGGAAAGCGATGCGCACGGCCTCGTCCATGTCCACGTCGAGACCGGGATCGTCGGCGAGATCGTCGAGGGTGCGGGCGTGCTCCAGGGTGAACGGGCCGACCCGGGTGCGCCGCAGCGCGGTCAGGTGCCCGCCGACGCCGAGTGCGGCGCCGAGATCGCGGGCCAGGGCGCGCACATAGGTGCCCGAGGAGCACTCCACCGTCACGTCCAGGTCGACCGCATCCCGATCGGCCGCGGCATCGGGCACGTCGCGACGGGCCAGGACGTCGAAGCGCGAGACCGTGACCGGCCGGGCGGCAAGTTTCACCTCTTCGCCCGCGCGATGCCGGGCGTAGGCGCGTTCCCCGTCCACCTTGATGGCGCTCACCGTCGCGGGCACCTGCTGGATGTCACCGGTCAGCGCGGCCACACCGGCCGCGATCTCGGCGTCGGTGAGGTGGCCCGCGCTCGCGGTGCTCAGCACCTCACCTTCGGCATCGTCGGTGGTGGTGGCGCTGCCCAGCCGGATGGTGGCGGTGTAGGCCTTGGTGGTGAGGGTGAGCAGCCCGAGCAGCTTGGTGGCCCGCTCGACACCGAGCACCAGCACGCCGGTGGCCATCGGGTCGAGGGTGCCGGCGTGCCCGATCTTGCGGGTGCCGAGGATCTTGCGGCAGCGCGCGACCACGTCGTGGCTGGTCAGTCCGCCGTCCTTGTCGACGATGAGCAGTCCGCCGAGCACGTCGACCCGGCGGACGGGAGCGTTCGACGCCGCCATCAGACGTGCGCGATCGCGGTCAGGATCAGCCCGTCGGTGATCAGCCAGCGCCCGTCGAACGAGGTCAGCGGCAGACCACCATCGTTGACCTGGCCCGGAACCAGTAGTTCGGAGCGGAAGGTGCCCGATCCGGCCGCCTTGTTCGATTCGTCGGCCTCGGTCACTTCGTCGACGGTGAAGGTGATGTGCGCGTCCTCGAATCCGAGCCAGCGGGTCGTCAGCGGGAACCACGCCTTGTAGGTGGCTTCCTTGGCGCAGAACAGCAGCCGGTCCAGATGCAGCGCGGAGCCGGTGGCGCGCAGCCACTCCCGCTCCTGCGGCAGGCTCACCGAATCGAGCACACCGGGGGGCAGCTCGCCGTGCGGCTCGGCGTCGATGCCGACCGAACGGAAGCGCATCTTGTGCCCGAGCGCCGCGGCCCGGTATCCGTCGCAGTGGGTGAGACTGCCGACGATCCCGCGCGGCCACACCGGCGCGCCCCGTTCCCCCTTGCCGATCGCCACCGGCTCCTCGCCGAGCGCCAGGAGCGCCTGGCGCGCGCAGTGCCTGGCCCCGATGAAATCGCGCCTGCGCTTGTCGACCGCGTTGGCGATGAGGTGTTCCTCGGCCGGATGCGCGCGCAGGTCGTCGGGGAAGTCCAGCAATTCGGCGGCGGCGATCCCGCTGGGCAGAATGTTCTCGATCATCGCCGACGAGCCTAGTCCAGCGGGCCGCGCACCGGCCCGGCCCCACTCATACGCCGCGGCGCCGCTGAGCCTTCGCGCGCATCTCGGCCGCGGCGGTCTCCATCTCGGGAGTCAGCCGGAAATGGCCGCCCCACTTGTTCAACGAGCCCGGCGGGTACTCCGGGGCGGGCAGGATCTGGCGCAGCAGCCGGTCGGGCAGGCCGCGGCGCTGCCACTCCCGCGGGTAACCCAGCGAGACCTCTTCGAAGCGGACGCCGTTGTAATAGGAGGTGCGCGGGATGTGCAGGTGGCCGTAGACCGAGCAGACCACGTTGTAGCGGGTGTGCCAGTCGGCGGTCTGCACCGTGCCGCACCACAGCGCGAACTCCGGGTAGAACAGGACGTCCGTGGGTTCGCGCACCAGCGGGAAGTGGTTGATCAGCACCACCGGCGTGCCCTCGGGCAGCCCGTCGAGCTTGCGCTTGGTCACCTGCACGCGGTCGTGGCACCAGGCGTCGCGGGTGAGGTAGGGATCCGGCGAGAGCAGGAACTCGTCGGTGGCCACCACATTGCGCGAGCGGGCGATGGCCAGGCCGTCGGCCTTACCGGTCGCCCCCTCGGGCAGGAACGAGTAGTCGTAGAGCAGGAACATCGGCACCAACGTCACCGCGCCGCCGTACTGTTCGCTGCCCGCGCCGCGCCACACCGGGAACGGGTCCTCCGGCGTCACCACATCGAGGTCGCGGCAGATCGACACCAGGTAGTCGTAGCGGGCCACCCCGTGCATCTGCACCGGATCCTTTGCCGTGGTCCACAATTCGTGGTTGCCCGGCACCCAGATCACCTTCGCGAAGCGCTCCCGCAGCAGCCCGAGCGCCCATCGGACCTCTTCGGTCTTCTCGCCCACGTCCCCGGCCACGATCAGCCAGTCCTCGGGCGAGTCGGGACGGATCTGTTCGACGACCGGCCGATTTCCCTGGTGGCCGACGTGAATGTCGCTGACCGCCATCAACTTGGGTATCACCCGATCCACCTTGTCACATCGATGGCCGCGGGCTCACCGACACCACCGTGTGCGGTGCAGGCTGCGCGCCCGAGCAGGCCGATCACCCGCCGGGCAGGCGCGGCGGTGCTAGCGTGGGACATAAAGACGATTTCGTCCCATCGTGTCAGGAGCGCTATGCCCGCCTACGACGGCACCAAGTTCGATATCGGCGTGCGGGAGGCCGTGCCTGGCGCGGTCGACGACGCGCTCCGGCCGGATGCGCCCCGGCTCGGGCCCGACTCGCTCGTCTGGAAGTTCTACGGCGACATACGCGTCACCGCGTTCGGCTTCCAGCGCCCGGCCGCGACGGAGAACTGCATCGAGCAACTCGCCCAGGGAGTCGAGGACCACTCGGTCATCTTCTCCGACCTGCGCGGTCGCGGGGCACGCACGATTCCGCCGATCATGGAGACGGTCTATTCCGAGGACCCCTACGGCACCGGGCGCCGGGTACGCGACTTCCACAAGACCATCAAGGGCACCATCGCAGACGGTTCGCGCTACCACGCGCTCAATCCCGAGCTCTTCTACTGGGCGCACGCCACATTCGTCGATCAGGTCATCTACATGGCCGACACCTTCATCCGGCGCCTGTCCTACGAGGAGAAGAAACAGATCTTCGAGGAGTCGCGAACCTGGTACGAGCTGTACGGGGTCAGCTCCAGGAACCAGCCCGGGACCTACGAGGAGTTCCTGAGCTACTGGGACGCGATGACCGCACGGTTCGCGCCGACCCGGGTGGTGCGCTACGGGACCGGATACCTGCGCAAAGGGCTGCCACGTCCGAAGCAGGCGGCCGCCATCCCGACGCCCGTGTGGCGGGCACTGACCGCGGCGCCCAACGCTTTCCTGCGCATGGTCGGGATCGGCACCCTGCCGCCCGAGGCGCGCGCAGCCTGCGATCTCGCCTGGGACGACGAGCAGGAGAGGCGATTCCAGCGCTTCGCGGCGTTCATGCGCGCGCTCAACCCACTGTTCAACCGATTGCCGGTGGGCCTGCTGTATCTGCCGTGGGCGGCCCGGGCGTGGAAACGCCACGGGGTCGACCCGCGCCGGATCCACAATCGGCCGCCGACGACGACGCCTGCGCGCTGATGCGGCACCCGGGCGGCAGCCGGGTCGGCTACTACGATCGGTGATCATGGTGAGCAGCGCACGGCCCGAGGCGCCGACGCGGGGCGCGCAGGAGCGCATTCTCGAAGCGGCCAGAGCGGAGTTCACCGCGTTCGGACTGCGCCGGTCGAATATCGACGACATCGCCCGCCGCGCGGGTGTCGGCCGCAGCACGCTCTACCGCATCTTTCCCAGCAAGGAAGCCCTGTGGGAACGACTGGCCGAGGATGACACGGCGCAGTTGATGAAGACCCTGACCAACATCGCCACCGGCCGCAGCGCCCAAGACGCTGTCATCGAATGCTTCACGGCGGCAATCGAATCCATCTCGCACAACGACCTGCTGATGCGCATGCTGGACAGCGATCCCGAAGTGGTGTTCGCCGTTTCGGCCCGCACGCCCACCGCGGTCGTGACGTCGAGCGCGCTGGTCGCGCGGACACTCCGGCGCAGTGGCGTGACGATGGACGACGAGGACCTCGAAACGGTCGCCGAGATCATGGTGCGACTCATCTCCTCGTTGCTGCTCACTCCCGGCGGCCGGGTGGACCTGTCCGACTCTGCCTCGGTACGTCGCTTCGCGCAGCGCTATCTCGCCCGTCTGGTCTGGTGAGCGCTGGTCCGCCGGCTGCCCTCGTGCGATGGGCCCTCGTCGGCGCAAGGGCGCGGGCGCCGGAGGCTAGGCCGTATGCGACCAGTGCATACGCGCCGACGGCGCCACACCGGGGGCGACCAGCAGCCTGCCGTCGGGTTCACGCCTGCACGAGGCGACCGCGACATGGCACGGCCGGGGCAGCTCCGCCGGTATGGTGACGCCGCCGTCGATCTGATACCGCATGTTCGTGACCTTCCAGGCGCGCACGCCGGGCTCGTCATGGGTCAGCGGCGGCCGATCCGCCCGCACCACCACCATCACCTCGGTGATCCCGGCGGGCCAGTCGAAGACCAGCAGTCCGCCGTGCTCGGCCAGACGAGCGACGACGGGAATACCGCCCGGCATCGGATCGGCAGGGACATCCGGCCCTGCTGTCCCCGGATCCCCGCTGGATGTCTGCCCGGGCCCGGAAGCCCGCTGCCCGTCCTGCATCGGGACCGACGCGAAACCGGTATCCCAGCCGGCGTTCGCCCGCGCCGCGGGCGCGGCGTGTCCGTCGGCCGATGCGTGCTCTCCAGTCGTGGCCTGCCCGTGGGTCGCCTCGCGCGCACCGGTCACCGAAGGCCCACCGGTGGCCGGGTATCCACCGGTGGCCTTGTCTCCGCAGGCTGCGGCGTGCTCTCCGGCCGCATAACGCCCACCAGCCGCACCGTCCCTGCCCGCCGCAGCTCGCTCCCCGGCCGCACCATGCCCGCCGGCCGCACCGTGCCAGCCAGGGGCCGCATGGCCATCGGTCGCGGTTGATGTGGCGGCCCGCTCGACGGGTCGAGCCGGGCTCGACGTCTGTTGCGGCGGCACCGGGGTCGACGCCGTGGCGGGAGCGTCCTGGTCCGCCGGTGCGGGGCGCGCCCGGCGGGTGGCCGGGCGGGTGTAGTCGATGCGGGCGGTGGTCGTCGGCCCGGACGCGACCTCGGTCCGGGCGGCAGCCGGACGGGGCACGGCGTCGGAGCGGGCCGGTTCCGAATAGCGGCCGCCGATCGCCGTGGCGACGGCGTATACCGGGATGTCGCCCTCGGGAGCGCCGCCGTCTTCGATCTCGGTGGCGTGGGTCCGCCCGACGACGCGCCAGGAACCGTCCGGACGCAGGCAGGTGACGCGGTAGTCGGCGCGTTCGGCCGTCGGCGCCGACCAGGTCACCAGGACCGAGCCGTTGGGCAGCCGCCTGGTCGCGACACCGGTGGGGGTGGGTACCGGGGTGTCGGCCAGCTGGCGGGTCGCCGATTCGTGATCGGCGCAGCAGGCCAGCGCCTGGCTCAGCAGGCGGGCGCGCTCGACCGGGGAGGCCGCCGCGGCGGCGCCGACGAGCCGATCCGCTTCGGCTACAGCCCTTTTGGCCTCCGCGCCGAGCGCCTCGAGACCGACGTCGTAGCCGGTGGGCGGGGGGACGTCCGAGGCGGTGCGGCGCAACGTGTCGACCAGGTCGAGCACTTCGGCGTACCGGGTGGCCGCCCGGGCGGTAGCCGCGGCGCGCCACCAGGCCGCTGCCTCAGCCAGTACCCGTTCGACATCGTCTGCGACGGAACGGATCTGGGTGGTGCCGTCGCGATGGGCGTCGAGCATGCGCGCGTCGGCGATGTGCCGGGCCGCCTCCTGCGGGCGGCCCGCACGCAGGGCAGCGCGAGCGGCCTTCAGCGGCTCCATCCATTCCTGGCGTGCCCGAGCCGGGCTCGCGACCGGCGCAGGGGCAGGACCGGGCGGAGCATGGGGCGGTGGCATCCCCGGCCGCACCCTGGCCCCGAGCTCCCGCGCCAGTTCCTCCAGGACCATGACCGCACCGGACGAGTCGAGGCCCAGCTCGACGGCCTCCTCGTGCAGGAATTCGTAGTCGTCGCCCGCCAATTCGTCCTCGACGAGCACCGCGGCCCTGACCTTCGGCCGCAGCCGCTCGGCCACATCGGACACCACCGAGACCACATATTCCTCGGCCGCATCGGCGCCGGGCTCGAGCAGATCCGCGACGTGCACCAGCAATTCGTCGAGCACCACCCGCATACGGCCCGGCGGCAGCTCCCTGGCCCGCGCGCGCAGGGCGTCCGCGCGCAGTCGGATCTCCTCGGTATCCCCTGCTCGGGTGGTATCGAGCCCGATCAAGGCCAGCAGGGTCGGGGTGGGCGGGCCGTCGACGAGCCTGGCCCATTCCGCGAGCAGGCGGCGGATCTGCCCGCGGCGCTCCTCGGTGAGCCGGGTGGGCGCGGGCCGGCCGGCGGCCGAGGCATCGGCCACGACCCGATGCCTGCGCAGCCGACCCGCCACTTCGGCGGCACTCAGCCCGCCCATCGCGCCGATCTCCTCCAGACCGGCGACCTTGCCCGCCGGGACGCCGCCGTGGCGCTCCACCAACCGGGCGATCGCCGCGTCGAGCATCGCGAACCGCTCCGCATCGCGCTCCTCGCGCTCGCGCCGGATCCGCAGGGCCTCGGCCCGGCGCGCGGAGCCGTCGAGCAGCAGATACGACAACCGTTCGTGGTTGTCCACCAGCAGCCCGACCAGCACCCGGTACTTGGGATGATCGCGCTGGCGCTGCCAGAACCCCCACACCTCGGTCACCCGGGCCGCCACCTCGGCGTCGGTGAGCGTCTCGGCCAGCTCGAGCGGCACGTCGTAGAGCTCGAAGGCGTCGGAGTGCTCGAGGCCGCCGCGGCGCTCGACCGCGGCCAGCACCCGCTTGCGGTAGTCGTTCGGATCGAAGGGCTGCATGTCGGTCAGAGGTCGCGCCGCCGGGAGCGCTGCAACTGCTCGAGTTCGCGCGCGACGTCCGCCTGCGACAGCGCGGCGCCGGTCTGCGCCGACAGGGCGAGCGGCATATCGGCGTCCACATGATGCGCGGTGACGTGCAGAACCCCGTCGAAGCCCATCTCGAAGGTCACCCGCACCTCGCTGCCCGCCGGGTAGCCGGGCGGAATACCGCGGATCCGGCCTTCCACCAGCACTTTGGTGTCCTCCGGCCGGATCGACTCGGCTTGGCCCTGCTGCTCGACGATGGTGAGCTCGATCTGATCCTGGTCGGCGCGCACCGTGCCGAACGAGCGGCGCACCCGCACGGGCAATGTCTGATTGCGATGCACCAGCCAGGCCGCCGCCAGGCCGTAGTGCGAATCCAGTGCCAGCACACCGAAACCCCGCGAGACCACGGTGTCGACCTGGATCTCGAGCATGCGGCGAACCACACTCACCGGCTGCCCGAAGGAGGCGGCCACCCTGGCCACCGCCTGGTCGAGATCGACGGGCGCGGCCTCGGTCAGCGCGCCGCCGTCACGCAGCCTGCCCCTGGTCACCAGGTCGGCGACGACGAGCCGCTCCATCTCCAGCTTCTCGCCGTAGAGCGCCGCACCCCTGGCCACCGACAGATCGGGATCACGCAGCTCGCCGTGCAGCCCGAACTCCTCGAGCAGCGCACGCGCCACCATCGGCATCCGGGACGAACCGCCCACCAGCAGCAACCGGTCGACCTGCGCGACACCGCGTTTGGCTGCCTCGGCCAGGCAGTCGCGGGTGAGGTCGACGGTGCGGCGCATGAGCGAGCCGGTCATCGCCTCGAGTTCGGCGCGCGTCAGGGTGATCACCGAGCGACGGCCGTCGTGCGCGACGACCACTTCGGTGCTCTCGGCATCGCTGAGATCGTGCTTGGCACGTTCGGCGGCGAGCACCAACATCTGGGAACCGGCCGAATCGTCCAGCGGGTCCTCGGCGTCGGGATGCTCGGCGCAGAACCGCTGCGACAACTGCAGGGCGATGCGCTCGTCCCAGTCGGCCCCGCCGAGTTGGTGATCACCTTCCACGGCGAGCACCGAGATGCGGCGGTCGGCGAGTTCTATGACGGTGGCGTCGAAAGTGCCGCCGCCGAGGTCGTAGACGAGCACCGTCTCCCTGGCGCCGGACTTGCCGATGTCGATGCTGCCGTCGAGCTTGCCGAAGCCGTAGGAGAAGGCGGCGGCGATCGGCTCGGACAGCACGCCCGCGACGTCGAAGCCGGCATAGGTGCCCGCCTGGATGGTCGCCTTGCGCTCTTCGTCGCCGAAGTAGGCGGGCACGGTGATGACCGCGCGCCGCACCGGTTCGCCACCGGAGAACTCCGCGTCGGCGGCCAGGCTCTTGAGGATCAGCGCCGAGACCGCGGGGGCGGACCACATCTGACCGTGCGCGGTGAAGCGCCAGTCCGCGTCGCCCATGCGGCGCTTGACCAGCGCGCACACGTGCTCGGGGTCAAGCCGGGCCTGGCGCCGGGCACCCTCGCCGACGAGATGATCGAATGCGGATGCGAACAGCACGACAGAAGGAACCGTCGGTTCCCCGTTCATGCCGATCAGCACTTCGGGCCGGCCGTCGGCGTCGATCCGCGCGATTGCCGAGTTCGTTGTGCCCAGGTCGATGCCGTAGACCCCCATGTGTGGTGATGCTAGCAGTACCCGCCGACAGTCCCGACGGCCTCACCGCGCGAATTCCACTGCCCCCGCGACGATTCGCCCGGCCGGGCTATGGTGCCCCCATGACGGAACCCGGGCAGCGCACCGAAGACGCGCGCGACCGCACTCCTGAACAGGGGGAATCCACCATCGACAGCGAAAACCGAACCAACACCGCGCCCGAGCCCCGGACCGACGTGGTCCCCGGCAACGGAGCAGAACCGGAGTCCGGCACCCGCGCAACGGACGACACCGCGGCGGCCCTGGCGAAGCTGGCCGAGCGCGTCGAGGATCTGTCCCGCATCGTCGCCCGGCAGGCCGCCACGATCGAGCGGCTGGCCGACGAGGCGAAGGCGCGCGACCGCAGGGCCCGCGCGGGCGCCGATCTGCCGTTGGTCACCGAACTGTTCGCCCTGCACGGCGATACGGTCACCTGCGCGCGCACGGCCGAATCCGATCGCGACCGCGGCGCGTTCACCGCGCTGGCGAGCCGGTTGGAACGACTTCTCACCGGCCGGGGCGCCGCTCTCGTCGCCCCGGCTCCGGGTGCCGCTTTCGACGCGCGCACGATGTCGGCCACCGACGTGGTGAGCACCACCGACGCCGCGGCGGACCGCACGGTGGACGCGCTGCTCGCGCCCGGTCTACAGGTCGGTGACCGCTCGGTCCGGCCGGCGAGTGTGGTGGTCCGCCGCCACCGGCCCGCCGCGACCTAGCGGCGCGGGCGGCCGGCGGACCGGCGGATCATGAGGACCGCAAGAACTTCCCGGTGATCCCCGCGACGATGCGCAGCACGCCGCGCGCCGCCATCGGGAAGAACGCCGCGCGCATGAACTCGAAGTAGTTCGGGTTGTAGCGCGCGACATAGGAGATCGAGGCGTCCAGCGATTCGACCTGATGCCACCAGAACATCGGGATGTAGAGGACGTCGCCGGAATCCAGGACCACGTCGTAGGACTCGGCCTCGCGCAGACGGGGCAGTGCGGCGGTGTCCGGATCGAACTCGTCGGGCAGTCCGGTGTACGGGTCGTCGACCTTCAGCGGCACCCGGCCGTACACATTGCGGTACTCGTCCGGCGGAAAGAGCCGGACCCGCTTGCGGCCGTGCAGCTGGATGAGCAGGCCGTGCCAGGGGTCGTTGTGCAGCGGGGTGAGATTGCCCGCCTGTCCCATCCACACACTGCTGGCCGCGGTGCTCTGGGTGCGGCTGCCGACGGTGGCGGGCAACTGCTCGGCCAGCGGCCGCGGGTTGGCGGCGGCACGCGAGTAGTACTTCTTGTCCGGCCGCGGGGTGTCGAAGACCGCGTCGATCACGTCGCCGTATTCGAGCAACTCCACCGGCGAGGTCTCCTGGGTGAAGACATTCGTGGTGCTCGTCAGCGCGTACACCTTCTCGGTGCGGTACTTCTCACGCAGCCGCTGCGGCTGGTAGTCCTCGAACACCGGCCAGCCGCCCGCCACCTCGCGGATGACGACCGGGGTCTTGCGGTCGAAGACCTCGGCCAGTTCCAGATCCGGATGCGCGGGAACCGGCCTGCCCGCCGTTCCGCCCTTGCGCGGCCGCACCCGATCACGCACCGAACGCGCCACATACAGTGCGAAACTGGCGCCGAGAATCGGTGCCAATGTCAACGGCCGCTCGTCGTACCCCTTGTCCGTCATCTCACCACTTCCGCGTAGACACGTCGCACCGCGCCCGATCGAGCGCGGTCTTCTCCTCACGGTATCGCTGCTGACTGTCTCAATCGATACAACAGAAATGGTGTCTGTACAGCGAGAATCGGCAAAGCGACGCGATAGCGCGGCGCGGCGGTACCGGCCGCGCACAGTGATTCAGGACCGTGCGCCCGCCTTCGCGGGCACCTCCGCGCCGACCCGGAGCCAACCGCCGGACACCGTGCGCCCACAGACCGCGGCCAACCGCAGCACCATGAAAATGCCCAGGCCCGACCAGATCCCGGCGATCCCCCAGTCGAATGCCAACGACAACCAGATGACCGGCAGGAATCCGGCGACCGCCGCCGCGAGCGTGGCGTTGCGCAGAAAGGCGGCGTCGCCCGCGCCCAGCAGCACCCCGTCGAGCGCGAATACGACGCCGGCGACGGGAATGAGGGCGACGAAGAACCACCATGCCACCGAAGTCCGGTCCAGCACATCCGCGTCCGTGGTGAACAGCGTGGGGATCACCGCGTAGCCCGCCGCGAACACCACGGCCAGCACCAGCGCGAACACTTCCGACCACCGGGTGACCCGACCGGCAAGACGCTTCGCTCCGGCCGCGTCTCCGCCACCCAAGGCCGCGCCGACGAGAGTCTGCGCGGCGATGGCAAGGGCGTCCAGGGCGAGCGCGAGGAAGCTCCACAGCTGCAGCACCAATTGGTGTGCCGCCACCGAAGCCGCGCCGAACCGGGCCGCGACCGCCGCGGCCGAGACGAAACATGCCTGAAAGGACAGGCTGCGCAGGATCAGATCCCGGCCGAGCACGAGTTGGGCGCGCATCATCGGCCAGTGCGGTGCCCGCGCGACCTGTTCGCGCGCGAGCGCGGAGAGGAACAGCGCGGCGGTGACCACCTGCCCGGCGACATTCGCCACCGCCGACCCCGCCAATTCCATTCGCGGGGCGCCCAACAGCCCGTGCACCAGCACCGGGCACAGCACCGCCGAGCAGCCCAGGCCCGCCACCACGAAGACCAGCGGGCGGCGTGTCTGCTGCACGCCGCGCATCCATCCGTTGCCCGCCATGGCGATGAGGATCAGCGGCACACCGAACAACGCGATCCGCAGCCAGGGCAGCGCCTCGGCCGCCACCGCGCCGCCACCGGCGATCACGTCGGCCACCGGGCGGGCCGCCGCCTGCATCACCGCCAGGATCGACAGTCCTGCGCCGATCGCCAGCCAGGTCGCCTGAACGCCCTCCGCCACGGCCCCGTTCCGATCGCCGGCACCGTGCCTGCGCGCGGAACGCGCGGTGGTGCCGTAGGACAGGAAGGTCAGCTGCGTGCTCACCTGCGCGAGAATCAATCCGCCGACCGCGAGTCCCGCGAGTGCGAGCGCCCCGAGACGACCGACCACCGCCAGATCGAACAACAGGTAGAGCGGCTCGGCCACGAGCACGCCCAGCGTCGGCACGGCCAGGCCGAGAATGCGGCGCGGCCCCGCGGCGGCCGGGTCGGCGATCGCGTCCTCGCGACTGTGCTTCGGTGCGGTCGCCGAGGAAGGCTCCCCGGACGACGGTCCTTGCGGCGAGTTCACGGTCGAGTACGCCCTCGCTCAGCCGAGCGCTTCCAGCAGCGCCGCGACGATGTCCTGCGGATGTCCCTCGGTCGCGTACCCGGCGGCGAAGCGATGCCCGCCTCCTCCGAGCACGGTCGCCACCTCGGCGACATCCACGCCGTCGTCGGCGCCTGGACCGGAATTGCGCGAACGCAGCGAGACCGTCCAGCGGTTCTCGACGGTGCGTGATTCCTTGAACACCGCCGCGATCCCGGCCTCGGCGGCCGTGCGCACGATGTCGACGACGCTCTCGACCTCTTCCGGGCGCACGCCCAGCACATCGTCACGACCGATGACCACATAGGCCAGCCCGACGCCGTCGCGGACCTGCGGCTCCAGCCTGGCGGTCGCCAGCACTCGGGAGAGCATGGGCAGCCAGGCGAACGGATGGGTGTCGAGTAGTCCGCGGGTGATCTCTGCGCCGTCGATTCCGGTGGCAAGCAACCGTTCGGCAAGCGCGTGCGTGCCGGGTCGTACCCAGCGGAACGATCCGGTGTCGGTGACCAGCCCGGCATACAGGCAGTGCGCCACCTCGGCGTCGATGGGTTCGCCCCAGGCGTCGAGCACCCGGGCGATCAGCCCCGCGGTGGACTCCGCGCCGGCATCGACCACGTTGATCGCACCGAAGCAGGTGTTGGATCGGTGATGGTCGATCACGATCGAGGTCCGTGCCCGTGTCAGCAGCTCGATGAGAACACCCATGCGGCTCGCGCTCGCGCAGTCGACCGCGACCACCACATCCGCTTCACGGGGCACCTGCGCCGGCGGCACCAGCAGATCCACCCCCGGCAGGGTGCGCATGGACGCGGGCAACTCGACCGGATCGGCGAACGACACCCGCACATCCACCCCACGCCTGCGCAACACCAGCCCAAGCGCGAGTCCGCTGCCGATGGTGTCGGCGTCGGGTTGTACGTGGCTGACCACGGCAACCGTCTTCGCGGCGTCCAATGCCGCTACCGCCGCGCGCAACTCGGTGTCGATAGGACCGTCGGCGCTGATCGTCATGCGCGCAGTGTCACTCGTCCTCGTCGCGATCGACCTTGTAGGGGTCGGCATCGCCCGCGGGTTTCGCGTTGGCGGCCGCACGCGCGGCCGCCTCGTCGGAGGCGCGGGCCCGCGCGAGCAGCTCTTCCATCTCGCGCGCGGCGTCGGGCACCCGGTCGAGCACGAAAGCCAGTGTGGGGGTGAACTTCACGCCGGTACCCGCGCCCACCTTCGAGCGCAGCACGCCCTTGGCCTTCTCCAGCCCGGCGGCCGCGGCCGCGTAATCGGGCTCGGCGTCGATGGTCTCGCCCATCACCGTGTAGTACACCGTGGCCTCGCGCAGATCACCGGTGACCTTGGCGTCGGTGATCGTCACGAAACGCAGCCGCGGGTCCTTGACTTCGTACTCGATCGCGGTCGCCACGATCGAGGAGATCCGCTTCGCGAGTCGGCGTGCCCTGGCTTGGTCCACCATGGCTTTTCCTCCTCACTATCGATGAAAAGACTATCGTTGAAAAATCGGCCGGCTAGTCCTCCGGGCCGAAGACCCGGCGGCGTACTGCCAGCAACTCCAATTCCGGACGAGCGGCGACATGCCGCTCGCATTTGTCGAGTACCGCGCTGAGGTGATTCATATCAGGGCTGACCATCGCCACCCCGAGTAAGGTGCGCCGATACCTGTCGTGGTCCCCGCCCTCGGTGGTACTCACACCGAATCGTTGCAGCTCGGCGAGCACCGGCCGGATGACCGAACGCTTCTCCTTCAAGGAGTGCACGTCGCCGAGCAGAATGTCGAACTCCAGTGCACCCAGGTACACCCATACACCTTCCAGTGCCGGCGACCGCACCGCGCGGTGCGCACCCGGTCAGGGGCGCGCACCGCGCGGCATGGTCGGTCGAGGCGTCAGTCGCGCGGCTTCTCGCGCAGCTCGTAGGCCTCGATGATGTCGCCTTCCTTGATGTCGTTGTAGGTCAACGTCATACCGCACTCGTAGCCTTCGCGGACCTCGGTGGCGTCGTCCTTCTCGCGCTTGAGCGAGGAGATCGTGACCGTCTCGGCCACCACCACGTTGTCGCGCAGCAGGCGGGCCTTGGCATTGCGCTTGACCGAACCCGACAGCACCATGCAGCCGGCGATATTGCCGACCTTCGAGGAGCGGAAGATGGCACGGATCTCGGCGCGACCCAACTCGACCTCTTCGTAGATCGGCTTGAGCATGCCCTTGAGGGCCTTCTCGATCTCGTCGATGGCCTGGTAGATCACCGAGTAGTACCGGATGTCCACGCCTTCGCGGTTGGCCAGCTCGGTCGCCTTGCCCTCGGCGCGCACGTTGAACCCGATGATGATCGCGTTCGACGCCGAGGCCAGGTTGACGTTGGTCTCGGTGACGCCACCGACACCGCGGTCGATGACGCGCAGACGCACCTCGTCGCCGACCTCGATACCCATGAGGGCCTCTTCGAGGGCCTCGACGGTACCGGAGTTGTCGCCCTTGAGGATCAGGTTGAGCTCCGAAGTCTCCTTCAGCGCGGCATCCAGATCTTCCAGGCTGATCCGCTTGCGGCTGCGCGCGGCCAGGGCGTTGCGCTTGCGCGCATTGCGCCGGTCGGCGATCTGGCGGGCGATGCGGTCCTCGTCGACGACCAGCAGGTTGTCGCCGGCGCCGGGCACCGAGGTGAAGCCGACCACCTGGACGGGCCGCGACGGCAGGGCCGCCTCGACGTCGTCGCCGTGCTCGTCGACCATGCGGCGCACGCGACCGTAGGCGTCGCCCGCCACGATCGAGTCGCCGACCCGCAGGGTGCCGCGCTGGATGAGCACCGTCGCCACCGGACCGCGACCGCGGTCGAGGTGGGCTTCGATGGCCACGCCCTGGGCATCCATGTTCGGGTTGGCGCGCAGGTCCAGTGCCGCGTCGGCGGTCAGCAGGACCGCTTCCAGCAGCGCCTCGATATTGGTGCCCTGCTTGGCGGAGATGTCGACGAACATGGTGTCGCCACCGTATTCCTCGGCCACCAGCCCGTATTCGGTGAGCTGCTGGCGGATCTTCTCCGGGTTCGCGCCTTCCTTGTCGATCTTGTTGACCGCCACGACGATCGGCACATCGGCCGCCTGCGCGTGGTTGATGGCCTCCACCGTCTGCGGCATGACGCCGTCGTCGGCGGCGACCACCAGGATCGCGATGTCGGTGGCCTTCGCGCCACGGGCACGCATGGCGGTGAACGCCTCGTGACCCGGGGTGTCGATGAAGGTGATCAGGCGATCGTCGTCACCGAGGTGGGTGAGCACCTGGTAGGCGCCGATGTGCTGGGTGATGCCACCGGCCTCGCCCTCGCGGACGTTGGCCTTGCGGATCGTGTCGAGCAGGCGGGTCTTGCCGTGGTCGACGTGACCCATGACGGTGACCACCGGCGGACGGATCTGCAGGTCCTCCTCGTCGCCCTCGTCCTCGCCGTAGGTGAGGTCGAAGCTCTCCAGGAGCTCGCGGTCCTCGTCCTCCGGGCTGACGACCTGGACGACGTAGTTCATCTCGCCGCCGAGCAGCTCGAGGGTCTCGTCGTTGACCGACTGGGTCGCGGTGACCATCTCGCCGAGGTTGAACAGCGCCTGCACGAGAGCGGCCGGGTTCGCGTCGATCTTCTCCGCGAAGTCCGACAGCGACGCGCCGCGAGCGAGGCGGATGACCTCGCCGTTGCCGCGCGGCAGCCGAACGCCGCCGACCGACGGGGCCTGCATCGAGTCGTATTCC
>NZ_BAGA01000097.1 GCF_000308595.1 Nocardia higoensis NBRC 100133
CCGGTCGCGACGGCACAGACGTCGGGTACGCAGTACTGGCCGACCACCGACGACGTCCGGCGGCGCGGCAAATCCTGAGCACCGGGGCGGCAACCATCCCGCGTACCACGCGGCAGCGCGCCGTCGACTCAGCAGCCGGGTCCGGCGGGGTCGGCGTCGGCGAGTGCGGCGAACGTCCCGTCCGGGCCGGGCCGGAAATCCGTCACCGCGGTGACCGCTTCCACCGGCAGCGGGCCGTAGAGGTGCGGGAAGAGCATGTCGTCGGGGTCGCCGGGCACGCCCGGCTCCCAGCGGATCGGCGCGGCGACGCGACGGGTGTCGATGTGCAGCAGGATCAGGTCGCGGCGGCCGCCGAACAGCCGGTTGGCGGGCAGATGTGCCTGGGCGGGGGCGGACAGGTGAACGAATCCGGAGGCGGCCAGCGACGGCGGGCGGTACTCCCCCGCGGCGCGCGCCCGCGTCCACTCCTCGGAACTGCAGATGTGAACCAGAGTGTGAGTGTCGTAGCGCACGGGTAGTCTCCAATCAGACCAACTGGACAGACGTCAATCACGGGGTGATCGAGGGTGTTTCGGTCAGGGGCCGAGTGTGTTCGCTCTGGGCGAAAGCCCAGGTCGTGTTAGAGAAAACACACTGAAATCCCTACGGGAACAAAGCCCGCGACGCAAACGTCTGACAGAGTAGTCATACCACTGCTGGGAAGTAGCGGTAGCGAGCTCGTGGTGAGTGACCACGAGCCCCACACCAGGTGAACGGACTGTAGTGCCGGGAGCCAGGACGGAGGAGTCATGCCAGGAACCCTGACTAGCACCCCACTGACCGCGGTCGATCGTTGCGACCGTTGCGGGGCTGCCGCCCGTGTGCGCGCAGTTCTGCCGGCCGGTGGAGAGTTGCTCTTCTGCCAGCATCACGCGAACGAGCACATGGATCGGCTGCGTGAGCTCGAGGCCGTCATCGACACGGAATCGGCTCCCGCCCCCTGACCCCGGCGTCGCGATGATTTCCCGTTCCGACGTTCTCACGTCCTGACACAACAGCATCGAACAACAGAACATCGTCTTCCCCGGCAGCGGGCGGCCCCCTCGGTCGCCCGCTGCCGGTGTTTCGGCCCTTGCCGCAATCGCCCCGCTAGCGCGGCAGGTCGGCCAGGATGCCGTCGATGAGCTTGGCCAGCCCGAAGGCATAGGCCCCATCCGGATCGGACGGCGCCTGATAGATCTCGCCGACCACTTCGCCCACCCGGGAGGCCAGCGGGAATTCCGCGACAGGCATCACCCGCGCGAGCTCCGGCCCCACCTGCTCCCACCACTGCGCGTCGCTGACCTCGCCGGTCTCCCTGGTCGCGGCGACCGCCAACCGGGCGTTGCCGGTGGCGAAATCGGTGAGCACTGCGATCACGCGGTCCATCTCGACATCGGAGAGACCGATCCCGTCGATCGCCGCCAGCTGACGCTCGTAGCGCCGCATCCGGCCGGGGCCGAGCACCAACCGCCACGGCGGCACCTCCAGCAACCAGGGGTGGGCAAGTATTTCGGCGCGGACTCCGTCGGCGATCGCGGCCATCCGATCCCGCACGGCAGCGGTGGGATCGATGCGCCGGTCCCGCTCGGCGACGGCGTCGACCATCAGCACGGTGAGCGCTTCCTTGCTGGGCACGTAGGTGTACACGCTCATCGGGCGCAGGCCGAGTTCGGCGGCGATAGCGCGGATGGAGACTTTCTCGTAGCCCGCGCGGTCGGCGAGAGCGATGGCCGCCGCGACCACCTCGTCGACGCTGACCGCGGGTTTGGGACCGCGTGCAACGGGTTTGCCGGGCAGCGAGTGCCGCCACAGCAGGGTGAGCAAACGCCGGGCCGCACCGGGGTCGTCCTCGGGCACATTCCTCCTCGTGGTCCGAAGGGCGGCAACGCCGCGAACAGGGCCGGGCCCGGAGCCGGGCACGGTTCTCCGCAAACGCTACCCAGTCGCCATCGGAGCCCGATCGTCCCGCGCCCGCGCTCCGGGAACAAAGTCCGTACGGTGTACGTTATCTCAGCGCACCATCGAACGCGACGCCCGGAGGTAGTTCTGCCCACTATCGAGGCCACCGTGCCCACCGCCCCTGCCGCCGATGCACCTGCGGAGAGCCAGGCCACCTACCTGCCCGACCGGCATCTGTTCGCCCTGTGGACCTGGTCGGGGCGCGAGCCCGGAGCGGCGCCCGGCGAAATCGGCGCCGCGGAACGCATCCCGCTGGTCGTTCCGGCAGGCGACCGGCTCGCGGTGACCGAGGTCGACTGCACGCTGATCGCCCCCGCCGATCTCGCCGGACTCGCGGCCGCCGCGGCCGCCCCGTCCGCGCTGGCCTGGCAGAGCGCGCTGCGCGGTTCCGCACCCGCGCTGCCCTTGGCCGCCCACGCGATCCCCGATGCGCTCGGCGAATCGGTTCTCGCGGCCACCACGGCCATACGGGCGCTGACCGCGACCGAGTCCGTGGCCACCGAACTCGCCGGCGCCCTGCGCGCGGATCTGCGCGGCTACCAGGCACGTGGGGTGAGCTGGCTGCGCGAGACCGTCGATGCCCACGGCGGCGCGATCCTGGCCGACGAGATGGGATTGGGAAAAACGCTGCAGGCCATCGGTTTCCTGCTCGGGCGCGCGGACGGACCGCAGCTGGTGGTCTGCCCGACCTCGCTGGTGGGCAACTGGGTGCACGAGATCGAACGGTTCGCCCCGGGGCTTCGGCCGCGCGCGTGGCGCGGCGGCGAGATCGACGGGGAGCCGGGCGGGGTCGTGGTGGCCGGTTACCCGATGTTGCGTCTGCACGGTGCCCGGCTGGCCGAGTTCCGCTGGCGCAGTGTGATCTTCGACGAGGCGCAGACACTGAAGAATCCGCGCACCCGGGTCGCCGAGGCCGCCCGGTCGCTGACCGCCGATGGGCGGGTCGCCCTCACCGGCACACCCGTGGAGAACCGGCTCGACGAGCTGTGGGCGCTGCTGCATCTGGTCGCACCGCGACTGTTCGCACACCGTACCCAGTTCCGCCGCCGCTTCGTGCGTCCCATCGAAGAGGGATCGACGAGCGCGCAGGCCCGCCTGCGCGCCGCCCTCGAGCCGGTCCTGCTGGCCAGGACGAAACGTCAGGTGGCGGCCGCGCTGCCCGCCAAGATCCGGATCGACCTGCGCTGCGATCTCACCGACGAGCAGCAACGGCTCTACGACGATCTGCTGGCCCGCGCCGTGGACGACGGGTTCGGCGACGGCGCGCAACGACAGACCCGCGTGCTGGCCGCGCTGACGACACTGAAGCAGGTCTGCAACCATCCCGGCCTGATCACCGGCGACCTCGGCGAACTCGGCGGGCGCAGCGGCAAATTCGACCTGTGCACCGATATCGTGGCCACCAATCTGGATACCGGCTCGCCTACCCTGATCTTCACGCAGTACCGGCAGACCGGGGAACTCCTCGTCCGGCATCTGGCCGAACGGTTCGGTGTCGAGGCGCCGTTCTTCCACGGCGGCCTGCACCAGGCCGAACGCGCGCGAATCGTCGCGGACTTCCAGTCCGTGGACGGCCCGCCGGTACTGGTGCTGAGCCTGCGCGCGGCAGGTACCGGCCTGACGCTGACCCGGGCGGCCGATGTCGTCCACTACGACCGCTGGTGGAATCCGGCGGTGGAGGCGCAGGCCTCCGACCGGGTACACCGGATCGGTCAGACCCGCACGGTCACCGTCACCACGCTGACCTCGAACACCACCGTGGAGGAACACATCGCGAGCATGCACGACCGCAAGTCGGTATCGACGGACCTGTCCGGCGCGTCCGCCCTGGCGGCACTGGCGAAGCTCGACGACGAGCAACTGATCGAAATTCTGCGGCGCAAGCGGGGGAACTGATGGCGGACAACGAATTCGGCTACACGGCATGGGGCATGGACTGGGTGCGCCTGGCCGAGCCGCTGCACCGCAGCCGGCCCGAACCGCTGCTGCCGCGCGCCCGCAGCATCGCGCGCAACCACGGGGTCGGCCTCGAGATCGAGGGCAGGATCGTGCGTGCCCACATCCATCGCGGCGGTCAGGCGTCGGTCGCCCATCTCGAGGTCGAGCCGATGCCGCGCACGGCCGTCGCGACGATCGCCGGGATCGTGGCCGATCCCGCACACCTCACCGACGATGTGCATCGCGCTCTGCTCGACGCGGGGGTCACCCCCGCGCCCGTCCTGACCAGCATCGACTGTTCCTGCTCCGCACGCACAGCGCACTGCCTGCACGTGTTCGCCGCGCTGTACGCCCTCGCCCGCCGCGTTGACGAGAACCCCCGGCTGGCATTGGAACTGCGCGGCTACTTCGACGCGGTCCACACCGAGGGGAACACGGACGCCCCGCCACCGCGATGGATCCCGCTGCACGCGATCGACCCGTCCGGTTACTTCGACGCGGCGCGGTGATCGACCGGCCGTTCAGGCGTTGGCGCCGCCGTCGACGGTGAGCACGGCGCCGGTGATGCCGCGGCCCGAATCACCGGCGAGAAACCCCACCACGGCGGCGATATCGGCGGCGGAACCGAACCGGCCCAGTGCGGTGCGATCGATCTGCGCGGACGCGCGCGCGCTGTCTGCGGGGTTCATGTCGGTATCGGTCGAGCCGGGCTGCACCAGGTTGACGGTGATACCGCGCGGTCCCAGTTCACGGGCGAGTGCCCTGGAGAAGCCGTTGAGGGCGGACTTGCTGAGGTTGTAGAGCGTCAGCCCGCCGAAGGGCGCGTGGTCGGTGAGATTGGTGCCGATGCTGATGATGCGCCCACCCGCACCCATATGTGTGAGCGCGGCCTGAGCGGCCACGAAGGCGGCACGCGCGTGCACGTTCAACGCCTCGTCCACCTCGTCGAGGGTGAACTCCTCGAAGGGCTTGCTCGGGAAGATGCCCGCGTTGTTGACCAGAATGTCGAGGCCGCCGAGTTCGTCGGCTGCCCGGTGCACGGCCGCGATCACCGCGGTGGCGTCTGCGCTGTCTGCGCGGATCGCTACCGCGCGCCTGTCGAGCGCGCGGATGTCGCCGACCACCGCGGCGGCGGCGGTCTCTCCGGTGCGATAGGTCACCGCGACGTCGGCGCCGTCGGCGGCCAACTGCCGGGCGATCTGTGCGCCGATTCCTCGACTACCTCCAGTGACCAGCGCCTTCTTGCCGGTGATACCCGCCATGGCAGACTCTCTCCCCTTTCTGTGTCGATCGATACATAACTATTCGACTCCCTCCCGAACCGCCCGTCAAGAGATATCTTTAGTGATCGATACAGAAAGGAGTCCGGCGTGGCCAACCGTGGACGCCCCCGCGCATTCGACCGGACCGAGGCGTTGCAGCGGGCCATGGAGGTGTTCTGGGAGCACGGCTACGAGGCCACGTCGATGAGCGATCTGACCGCCGCGATGGGCATCAACTCCCCCAGCCTGTATGCCGCCTTCGGCGACAAGGAGGCCCTGTTCCGCGCGGCGATCGAGCTGTACAGGAGCACCTTCGGCGGTTGCACCGCCCAGGCCCTGCGAGAGGAGCGAACCGCGCGCGCCGCCGTCGAGACGATGCTGCGCGACAACGCCCGCGTCTACACTCGCGCGGACGTACCTCGCGGCTGCATGGTCGTGCTCGCCGGATCGGCCTACACGACACGCAATACCGCAGTGCGCGACTTCCTCGCGGACAAACGCAGACAGACGAACGAGGACATCCGGCAGCGACTGGAACGCGGTGTCCGCGAAGGGGATCTGCCCGCCGGGACCGACACCGCCGCGCTGGCGCGTTTCTACGCCACCGTGCTCTTCGGCCTGTCCGTGCAAGCCAGGGACGGCGCGGCGTTGGAAGAACTCGACGCCGCCATCGACTGCGCGCTGACCGCCTGGCCTGTGAGCTGAGCAGCGTCGGCCCAGGTATTCATCTGCGTCACGAGCTTTCGGCGACGACCCGGTACGGCATCCCCCGTGGCTCGCGCTGCACTCGGCTGCCGTGCTGGTGGGTGATCACCGACGGCGCAGGGCCGCGATCCGTTCGTGTAGCTGGTCGGCGGAGGCAAGCGCCGTTGGCGGGCCACCGCATTCGCGGCGCAGTTCGCCGTGGATCACCCCGTGCGGTTTGCCGGTGCGGTGATGGTGCATGGCGACCAGGCTGTTGAGCTCGCGCCGCAGCTCACTCAGCCGGTCGGCGGTGGCGACGCGCTCGGTGGCCGCGGCCACGGCGGGGCCTGCCGCCGGTTGCGACGCCGACAGGGCCGAGCGTTCTGCTACCTGCTTGGACTGGCGGTCGCGTAGCAGCGCACGCATCTGGTCGGCGTCGAGCAGGCCGGGGATGCCGAGGTAGTCGGCTTCCTCGTCGCTGCCCGCGAAGGTGGCTGTGCCGAACGAGTCACCGTCGTAGATCACCTGGTCGAGTTCGGCATCGGCGGCCAAGGCGACGAACTTGCGTTCCTCCTCGCCCGGCTCGTCCTTCTGCTTCGCGGCATCGATGAGCAGTTCGTCGTCGAGACCGTTCTTCTCCCGGTGCGGTTTGCCGATGACGTGGTCGCGCTGCAATTCCAGCTGCGCGGCCAGGTCGAGCAGCACCGGCACCGAAGGCAGGAACACACTCGCCGTCTCGCCCGGCCGCCTGGCGCGCACAAACCGGCCGATCGCCTGCGCGAAGTACAGCGGCGTCGCCGCGCTGGTGGCGTAGACACCGACGGCCAGGCGCGGCACGTCGACGCCCTCGGACACCATCCGCACCGCGACCATCCACGGTGAGGTGTTGCCGCTGAACTCGGCGATGCGCTTGGACGAACTCGGGTCGTCGGACAGCACGAGGGTGGGCCTGCTACCGCTGATGTGCTCGAGCAGTTCGGCATAGTCGCGGGCGCGTTCCTGGTCGGTGGCGATCACCAGACCGCCCGCGTCGGGCATGCCGGACTCGCGCTTCTGCCGCAGCCGGATGTCGGCGGCGCGCAGAACCGCCGAGATCCAGTCGCCCGCCGGGTCGAGGGCGGTGCGCCATGCTCGCGCGGTCTGTTCGGGGCTCAGCGGCTCACCCAGGCGGGCGGAATGCTCCTCGCCGGCGCTGTCACGCCAGTGCGCGTCACCGGAGTAGGCGAGGAAGACCACCGGCCGCACGACGCCGTCGGCCAGGGCCTCGGAGTAGCCGTAGGTGTGGTCGGCGCGCGATTTCGGGAAGCCGGACTCGTCCGGCTCGTAGGTGACGAACGGGATCTGGCTGTCGTCGGAGCGGAACGGAGTACCGGTCAGCGCGAGTCTGCGGGTCGCGTCGCCGAACGCTTCGGCGGTCGCGTCGCCCCAGCTCTTGGCGTCGCCCGCGTGATGGATCTCGTCGAGGATCACCAGGGTGCGGCGGTTCTCGGTACGGACCCGGTGCCGGGCGGGGTGGGCGGCGACCTGGGCGTAGGTGACCACGACACCGTGATAGTCGCCGGAGGTGCCGCCGGTGGAGTTGGAGAAGCGCGAGTCGAGCTGGATTCCGCTGCGCGCCGCCGAGGCCGCCCACTGGTGCTTGAGATGCTCGGTGGGTGCCACCACGGTGATCTGGTCCACCGTGCGATCTGCCAGCAATTCCGCGGCGACCCGCAGCGCGAAGGTGGTCTTACCGGCCCCGGGGGTGGCCACCGCGAGGAAGTCGCGGGGCTTGGAGGCCAGGTACTTGGTCAGGGCTCGTCGCTGCCATGCGCGGAGGGAGCCGCCACCCGAATTCCTCGCCGCGCTACCTTCCGAACCTGTCACGCCAACGACAGTAGCGGCCCGTGGCGGCGACTCGCCAAACCGACTCGGCGGCGTCACAGCGATTCTTCGGGGGCTGCGACGAGGGTCACAAAGGGGCGCGGACGGCGGGCCTTCCACCGACACGGCACCGCCGTGGCCCGGCGGCGCGGCGCCGAGTGCGGGATGCTGTAAGCACCATGAACGACCACAGCCCGCTGTCGGACGCCACCGCCGCGACCCCCGAGGTCCACGGCGGCGGCGCGGGCGCACCCACCCCGGGAGCCGGACGCGTCGGGGCACGACTACGGCATGCGGGCAGGCAGACGCGGCGGGTCGCGATCCGGGTGGCGATCAGGGCATGGGGCGATTCGATCTTCGCCAAGGCGGCGACAGCGGCGTTCTGGCAAACGCTCTCGCTCGCCCCGCTGCTGCTGGGACTGCTCGGCAGCCTCGGCTATGTGGGCGGCTGGTTCGGGCCCGACACCGTCGAAATCGTCGAATCGAAGATCCTGACCTTCAGCCGGGAGTTGTTCAGCGAATCGGTGGTGACCGAACTCATCCAGCCGACTGTGACCGATGTGCTCGGGCAGGGCCGCGGCGCGGTGGTCTCGTTCGGCTTCGTGCTGTCGCTGTGGGCTGGCTCGTCGGCGATGGCGACATTCGTCGACGCCATCGTGGAGGCCCACGACCAGCAGGACGCCAGACATCCGGTGTGGCAGCGGGTGTACGCGCTGCTGCTGTACGTGCAGTTCCTGATCGCCTCGGTGTTCATCCTGCCGCTGGTGGCGCTGGGTCCCCAGCTGATCGGGCGGATCCTGCCCGGGGCGTGGCGCGAGCCGGGACTCCGGCTGATCGACTCGTTCTACTATCCGGCGGTCGGCCTGTTGCTGATCGTGGGACTCACCACGTTGTACAAGTCGGCGCTGCACAAGTCGCTGCCGTGGCACCGCCTCTTCGGCGGCGCGCTGGTGGCGGGCGTGTTCTTCATGACCGCCAGCGAGATTCTGCGACGCTATCTGTCCTGGATCACCGGGACGGGCGTCAGCTACGGCGCGCTGGCCACCCCCATCGCCTTCCTGCTGTTCACGTTCTTCCTGGGCTTCGCGGTGGTGCTCGGCGCGGAATTCAACGCCACCGTCCAGGAGTTCTGGCCTGCGCGCGCCACCCGTCTGGAGCAGATGAAGGAGTGGCTCAGCAATCAGGTGCGCGGAGACAGCGGACCGACACAGGACGAACGCGGCTGGGGGATTCCGAGTGACACCGGGACACCGGGCGACACGGACACCGTGGGGCCGGTCCGCGACGACGGTGACGGACATGCCGACGGCGACCCGGACGACAACGCGCCGAACGCGTCGAACGGCCGGCCTTCGGCGGTGATCACCGCGAGGACGCCGGCCGAAATACCCGCCGCCACGTCGGGCGACGAGCCGACGAGGCTGCACAGCGCGGGCTGAGGGGCCCGCGCAGGTGTCATTCGCCCTTGCGCAGGGTCTCGTAGACCTTCTTGCAGTCGGGGCAGACCGGGGAGCCGGGCTTCGGCGAGCGGGTCACCGGGAAGACCTCACCGCACAGGGCCACCACCATGGTGCCCATGACAGCGCTCTCGGCGATCTTGTTCTTCTTCACGTAGTGGAAGAACTTGGGGACATCGTCGCCCGTCGTCTCGTCGGTGGTCGTATCCGGGCGAACCAGGGTATCGGTACTCACGGCTTCCATGATGCCGCATGGCCGGGCGCCCGGCACAGCGCCGTCGCGGCACGGCGCCGCGAACGGCCCTGTGCGCAGCGATCCCACCTCGGGGTATGCGCCCGGAACGCCGGAGTGCAAGACTCGTAGGTATGCAGCAGCACGGCGACGCCCCTGACGCCGACGGCGGCCGCGGCGATCGTCGCGAAACCCCGGCGGACTCCTCCCGGTCCAAGGACTCCTCCCGCTCCAAGGGGTACTTCCCGAAAGGCGACTTTCCGGGCAACGAACACCGCCGTGCCGCGCTCATCACCGAGGCCGCCCCGTCACTGGACGACCAGCATCGGGCGCGCGTGCGCCGCTACACGATCCTGATGGCGATCCGCATTCCCGCGCTGATCCTGGCCGCGGTCGCGTACAGCATGTGGGGTAGCGCACTGATCTCGATGCTGATCATCGGCGCCTCCATTCCGCTGCCCTGGGTGGCGGTGCTCATCGCCAACGACCGCCCGCCGCGCCGCCACGACGAGCCGAGCCGCTGGGACCGGCCGCAGAGGGCGCTCGAGGGCCGCTCGCACAACGCCATCGACGGCTGAGGGCGGACGACACGCATGATCCGTTGGGCCTGGGCGTTCATCGATCGCCCCGTGGATCGTTTCGAGTCCTGTGCGCGCTTCTGGTCCACGATCACCGGCACCACGCCCTCGCCCCGGCGTGGTGAGCACGCCGAATTCCTCACCCTGCTGCCCGATGGGGCCCGCGGCGCGAGCGCGTCGATCAAGATGCAGGCCGTCGGCGGCCCCGGTGGCACCCACCTGGACCTCGACGTCGATGACATCCCGGCCACGCAACGCACAGCCCTGGACCTCGGCGCCTCCCTCGTCAGCGAGCACCGCGACTACACCGTCCTGCGCTCACCCGGTGGGCTGCTGTTCTGCCTCACCCCCGCCGCGCCCGGGACCGGCAGGCCCGCCGTCGCGTTCGACGCCCCCGACGGCACCCGCTCCCGGCTGGACCAGATCTGCCTCGACATCGGCACGAGCGATCACCCCGCGGAAAGCGCCTTCTGGCGCGAGCTGACCGGTTGGGAACACACCGCGGGCAGGCGGGCGGAATTCTCCCGCCTGCGCGCCACCACCCCCATGCCGCTGGCCCTGCTGGTGCAGCGGCTCGACGAGGACCGCCCGACCGGCGCGCACATCGACCTGTCCTCCGGCGACATCGAGGCGACCGCAACGTGGCACGAATCTCTCGGCGCCCGGGTGGTCGCCCGCTTCGAGCACTGGATCGTGCTGCACGACCCGGCGGGCGTGGCCTACTGCGTGACCGCTCGCGACCCGGACGGTATCTGAGCGTCGCACCGGCCCCTTCCCGCTGTGCCGGCGCGCCGGTGGCAGAGTTGGCGCTGTGCACACCGACCGAACGATCACCGGTTCCCCACTCACCGCTCTGTGCCCGGACCTGCGCTCCGCGCTGACCCGGGTGGGCTACGACGCCGACACGCTGCTGGAGGTGCTCGGCCCCGAGGTGCACGCCGCGCTCGGGCGCTCCGAGCCGGTGCCGGTTCGCCGCGCGGCCCGCGAGGCCGGTGAACTCGGCACCGTCATCAGGTTGCTGTTGCTCGGCGATGCCCTACCAGCGCGCGAGGTCGCCGCCGCGCTGGCCCCGCTCGACCTCGATCGCGCAGTGGCCGCCGGGCTGCTCGCGCGTGACGGCGACGAAATCGTGGCCGCGCTGGATCTGCGGCCGCTGGACGCCGGGGCGGGCAACCGCTGGGTCCTGTCCGACCTGGATGATTCGATGCGCAGGCGCACCCTGACCGAGGATCATGTGCTCGGCGTCGGCCACGCCTCGCTGTCGCTGCTGCGCGCCACCCCTACTCGACCGGTGGGATCGGTGCTCGACCTGGGCACGGGCTGCGGTGTACAGGCGGTGCACGCCGCCTCCTACGCGGGCACGGTCACCGGCACCGACGTGAATCCGCGCGCGCTGTGGCTGGCCGAGGCCACCGCGGCGCTCAACGGGCTCGACATCGAGCTGCTGCGCGGATCGTGGTTCGAACCGGTCGCCGGCCGCCGATTCGATCAGGTGGTCGCCAATCCGCCGTTCGTCGTCGGTCCCGCCCGCGTCGAGCACACCTACCGCGACTCGGGACTGGCCCTCGACGGCGCCAGCGAACTGGTGATCTCCCGGGCGGCGGACCTGCTCGCGACGGGCGGCACCGCGGCGATGTTGTCGGCCTGGGTGCACGCCGACGGGGAGGACTGGCGTTCGCGGGTCGCGTCCTGGCTGCCCGATCACGGTGTCGACGCCTGGATCGTGCAGCGCGATGTCGCCGATCCCGCCCTCTATGTCGGCACCTGGCTGCGCGACGCGGGCCTCGATCCGCGCGATCCGGCCGCACAGGCCCGCGCCGAGCAGTGGCTCGATGCCTTCACCGCCGCCGATGTCGAGGGCATCGGCTTCGGTTTCGTCTACCTGCGCGCCATCGACGGCCCCACCGAACTGCTCGCCGAAGACCTCACCCACGGATTCGACGACCCGCTGGGCGACGAGGCCATCCGCTACTTCGAGCGGTCGGCCTGGCTGCGCGCGGTCGCCGCCGACCCGGACGTGGCCTGGTCCGCGCGCTTCGCGATCGACCCGAACACCGCGCTGGAGCGGGTCAGCCTGCCGGGTGAGCAAGGCTGGCACGAACGAGTCGCCCGGCTGCACCGCGGCGACGGCCCGCGCTGGCAGCACGAGGTGGACGAGGCCACTGTCTCCCTGGTCGCGGGAATGCGGCCGGACGGCCTGCCGTTGTACGACCTGGTCGAACTCCTCGCCCTCGCCGGCGGTTCGGAGGAGGTGTCCGCGGAGTTCGCGGCCGATGCGTTGTCCGTGGTCAGCGGCCTCGTGCGGCACGGTCTCATCCGCCCGGTCTCCTGAAATCCGGGGCGTGTGCCCGAGCCTGTCGCGGCCCGCGGACGTCGGCGTAGGTACCGGACTCCGGCATGCGTTCCCGAAGGACCGTTCTCAGGAACTTCTCAGATGATCTGCGCAAACACGCAGCTCAGAGCTGTTTATCACACCGGGAGCGGGGAACTTTCTCCTTGTCGGGTCCGTTGATCGGATGAGACACCACCGACAGGAGGCAAGTCATGACAAGCCCCGCCACCACTCGTGTGCGCCCCAGCGATTCCGACCTCGACGCCCAGAGCCCTGCCGCCGACCTGGTACGCGTGTACCTCAACGGGATCGGCCGCACCGCGCTGCTGACGGCTGCCGACGAGGTCGAGCTGGCCAAGCGCATCGAGGCGGGCCTCTATGCTCAGCACCTGCTGGAGACGGGTAAGCGCCTTTCGGCCGCGAAGAAGAAGGATCTCGCCTTCCTCGTGCGCGACGGCCAGGCGGCCCGCTCGCATCTGCTCGAAGCCAACCTGCGGCTCGTAGTCTCCCTCGCCAAGCGTTACACCGGCCGCGGCATGCCGCTGCTCGACCTGATCCAGGAGGGCAACCTCGGCCTGATCAGGGCGATGGAGAAGTTCGACTACGCCAAGGGCTTCAAGTTCTCGACCTATGCGACCTGGTGGATCCGCCAGGCGATCACTCGCGGCATGGCCGATCAGAGCCGGACGATCCGACTCCCGGTCCATCTCGTCGAGCAGGTCAACAAGCTCGCGCGGATCAAGCGGGAACTTCACCAGCAGCTGGGCCGGGAGGCCACCGACGCCGAACTGGCCGCCGAATCGGGCATTCCGGTGGAGAAGATCGCCGACCTGCTCGACCACAGCCGCGATCCGGTGAGCCTGGATATGCCGGTCGGCAACGACGAAGAGGCTCCGCTCGGCGACTTCATCGAGGATTCCGAGGCCACCTCGGCCGAGTCCGCGGTGATCGCCGGCCTGCTGCACCACGACGTGCGCAGCGTGCTCGCCACCCTCGACGAGCGTGAGCAGCAGGTCATCCGGTTGCGCTTCGGCCTCGACGACGGCCAGCCGCGCACCCTCGACCAGATCGGCAAGCTGTTCGGTCTCTCGCGCGAACGGGTGCGTCAGATCGAGCGTGAGGTCATGGCCAAGCTGCGCAAGGGCGAGCGGGCCGACCGGCTGCGCGCCTACGCCAGCTGACCCGCGGCAGCACCGATACCGAACCGCGAATGCCTGGCCGCTCCACAGGAGCGGCCAGGCATTCGCTTGTACGTCGCCGACGCTGATCGGCAGCCCCGCCGATCAGGCCGCGTCGACCTCGACGTCGTAGTTGACCTTGTCGTCCTCGACGGAGGTGACGGTGACGGTCAGGTTGTGGGTGACGCCGTCCGCGGTCAGGGTGCACTCCAGGACGGCACCGACCTCGCCCTCCAGGTCGTCGGGGCAGTCGACTTCGTCGGGCTCCTGCCCGACCTGGTCGGCCAGTGTCTGGGCAACGGAGCGCTCCAGGTCGGCCTCCTTCACCGTGGGCGTGCTCGAGCCGATGTTCACCGAGCACCCTGCCACGGTGAGACAGGCGAGCGCGATCATTCCGGCGAGGCGGCGGGCATTCATAGGTACGACCTTCCTGGCGGGAGCGCGCGCCCGCAGCGGGCACGCGTCGAGTCCTACCGTAAATCGAGTTGTGCCCCAGCGCTGTTAACGCGGGGCGAACCCGATCGAGCCGTTACGCCAGTCTGCGCGGTCCCTCGTCGAAACGGCTCGGCTCGGGCCCGATCCGCCCGCGCGCGTAGAGGATCGAAGCCGAGCTCGGCGATGCCAGCACCGGATCGAAGGCGAGTTCGCGCATTTCGGGCAGGTCGTCGAAGAGTGCCGAAATACGTTGCGCCAGTTCGACCAGCGCCGCCTTGTCCACGCGCGGGCTGGCCGGAGTGCCGGACAGCAGCGGCGCGGCGCGCGGCGCATCGATCAACGCGGCGGCCTCGGACTCGGTGAGCGGCAGCGCGCGATAGGCCCGGTCGCCCAGCATTTCGATGATGAGCCCGGACAATCCGAATTCGATCACCGACCCGAACGACGGATCGTCCTGCACCCGCAGGATGCAGCCGACGCCCTTGGTCGCCATCCGCTGGATGTGCAGCACCGGATCCCCGCACATCCGGACCAGATCGAGATAGGCCTGACGCACCGCCTCCGGACGCCACAGGTCGAGCCGCACACCGCTGAGATCGGCGCGCTTGCGCCATATTTCACCGGTCGCCTTGGCCGCCACCGGATAGCCGAGTTCCTCGGCCGCGGCCACCGCCTCGTCGGCGTCGCGCACCTCACGGAACTCGACGATCCGAATGCCGTAGCAGTCCAGCAGTTCCACGACCTCGAGATCGGTGAGCCTGCGCCCGCCCGATTCGGCCATCCACTTCGTCACCAGAGCCGCGGCGCGCTCGGCGTCGATCCCGTCCGGCCGGACCACGGTCGAGACGGGACGGTCGCGCCACCGGGCGTAGCGGTGCACCCGGGCCAGTGCGCGGGCGGCGCGTTCGGGATCGGGATAGGAGGGGATCGACCCGCGCACCGCCATGCCGTTGCGGCCCCGGACCGACAGCAGGTTCGGCAGGCCCTGTTCGGCGATGAACGTCGTGAGGATCGGCTTGCCCGCCTCCGGCACCGCCGCCGAGGCCGACCGGATGGCCTCGGCGAAACCGGCCATCGGGACGGGCACCGGCGGTGCGAACACCACGATCAGCGCGTCGCAGGCATCGTCCTGCAACGCCTCGGCCACCGCGTCGAGGTAGGCGCCAGGGGTGGCGTGCGGTCCCACGTTCACCGGCTCGGCGACCTCGAGTCCCTCGCCCCGTGCGGCATCGACAGCCAGCCAGCTCAACGCCGTGCTGTTGGAGATCACCGCCAGGCGTGGGCCACGGGGCAGCGGTTGATAGCCGAGCATCGCCGCGCAGTCGAACAATTCGGAGATGGAATCGACCTGCACGATGCCGGCCTGGGCGAACAGATCACGCACGATGGACCGGTCGATGTCACCGCCGGGCCTGGTGCGCACCGAACGGCCGCTGCTCACCGCGACGATGGGCTTGGTGCGCGCGACCCGACGTGCGATCCGGGAGAACTTGCGTGGATTGCCGAAGCTCTCCAGATACAGCAGCACCACATCGGTGGCCGCATCGGTGTCCCAGTACTGCAACAGATCGTTGCCGGACACATCGGCGCGATTGCCCGCCGAGACGAACGTCGACAACCCCAGATTCCGCGCCGCGGCCTCACCGAGAATGGCCGCGCCCAGCGGCCCGGACTGGCAGAAGAAGCCGATGCGCCCACGCGCGGGCAGCACCGTGGCCAGCGTCGCGTTCATCGCGACCTCCGGATCGTTGTTGGCGATGCCCAGCGCGCTCGGCCCGACCACTCGCATGCCGTGCCCGCGCGCGGCGGCCACGAGTTCACGTTCGGCCGCCATACCGTCGGGACCGGTCTCGGCGAACCCGGCGGTCAGCACCACCAGTCCCTTCACTCCCTTGGCCAGACAGTCGTCGAGCACCGAGTCGATCTCACCGGCGGGCACCGCGACCACCGCGAGATCCACCTCGTCGGGGATCTCGCGCACCGTGGCGTAGGCCCGGACACCCCGCACCGACCTGCGGTTCGGGTTCACCGGGTACACCGGCCCCTGAAAAGTGGCCGACAGCAGGTTGGCCAGCACCGCGCCGCCGACCCGCCCGGTACCCGGCGTCGCGCCGATCACCGCGATCGACTTCGGTGCGAGCAGATTGCCGACGCTGCGCGCCTCGGAGGCCCGCTCGCGCGCATCGCGCACCGAGACCAGCGCCTCGGTCGGGTCGATGGCGAACTCGAGATGCAGGACGGTGCCGTCCCGGCTGCGTTCGACCTGGTAGCCGGCCTCCCGGAAGACGGTGACCATGGCGATGTTCTCGGCGAGTACCTCGGCGACGAAGGTCTGGATCCGGTTCTCGGCCGCCGCACCTGCCAGGTGCTCGAGCAGGATCGAGCCCAGACCGCGGCCCTGATGCGCGTCGGCGACCACGAATGCCACCTCGGCAGCGCGCGGCCCCGGCCGATCGATGAGTTCGTAGCGTCCGACCGCGATGATCGCGTCGCCCAGTTCGGCCACCAGCCCCACCCGGTCCCGGTAGTCGACGTGGGTGGTCCGGTGCAGGTCCTTCGGCGAAATGCGCGGATACGGGCCGAAATAACGCAGGTAGCGGGTGCGGTCGGACAGGGCGGTGTGGAATGCCTGCATGCCCTCGGCGTCCTCGGGGACGATCGGCCGCAGCCGGACGACGCGGCCGTCGGAGGCCAGGACATCGGCGAACCAGTGTTGTGGCGGCGTGGGCGCCTGTTCTTCGATGGTGGTACCGAGGGTGCGGTCAGTCACGGGGATCCTCCGGGTCCAGTCCGAGGAGGCCGAAACTCGCCCGGCGCGTGGCGAGTACGGCCGAGTCCACCGAACGCTGTGCACGGTCGAACCGCGGGTCGCCGGTCTCGACGGTGCCGCCCGGACCGTCCCACGGACGGAATCCCCCGTCCCCACCGTCGCCCATCGTGGCAGGCGGCTCGACCGCGGGCGCGGCGGCGCGCACCAGTTCGGTCCAGGCGTCCGGAATCGGCGTCGCCGGCTCCACATCCCGGCCCAGCGCCGCGGCCAGCATGTGCGTCCACGCGCGCGGCACCACCCGCACGAGCCCGTATCCACCGCCGCCGAGTGCCAGCCAGCGGCCCTCGGCATAGCGGTCGGCCAATTCGCGCATCGCCAGGATCGCCGCGCGCTGGCCGTCCACAGTCAGTTCGAGATCGGCCAGCGGGTCCTCCCGATGGGTGTCCACGCCACACTGGCTGACGATGATCTGCGGACGGAACGCCGCGATCGCGCCGGGCACGACCGCATGGAACCCGCGCAGCCACTGCGCGTCCCTGGTGCCGGGCAGCAGTGCCAAGTTGACGGCGGTGCCCTCGGCCGCGCCGAGCCCCGCCTCGTCGGGCCAGCCGGTGTTGGGCCACAGGGTGGCCGGATGCTGGTGGATGGAAATCGTCAGCACGCGCGGATCGGTGTAGAACGCGCGCTGTACACCGTCACCGTGGTGGACGTCGATGTCGATGTAGGCGATGCGGTCGTATCCGTGATCGAGCAACCACGAGATGGCCACCGCAGCATCGTTGTAGATGCAGAAGCCCGCCGCCGAGGACGGCATCGCGTGATGCATGCCACCGCCGATGCTCACCGCGCGGCGGGTGCGTCCCTCGGCGATCTCCCTGGCGGCAGCCAGTGTGCCGCCCACGATGACCGAGGCCGCCTCGTGCATGCCGGGAAACACCGGGTTGTCCGCCGAACCGAGCCCGTAGGGCGGCGAGACGGGCTCCCCCGGCGGCTGGACCGCGTGCTGCACGGCTTCGATGTAGTCGGCGGTGTGGATGCGCAACAGTTCCTGCCGCCCGCACTCGGCGGGCGCGAGGGTCTCCACGCCGTCGAGCAGCCCCAGGCTGCGGGCCAGCGCCATGGTCAGCTTCAGACGCGCCGGCTTCATGGGGTGCTGCGGCGTCCATGTGTAGTCCAGGAACCGGTCCGACCAGACGACTGTGCCCGCGTCTGTCGGTGCGGTGGGCCCGGGCGGCGGCGCCGAGGATGCAGTGGCCATGGTCGCAACGGTACGCGGGAAGGCACGGACCCCGTTCGCCGTTGTCATGCAGTAGAAATATGGCGTGAGCGCACGCCCCCGGCAGGCCGTGTGCCGACGAGGTCCCGTTGCGGCGTGTTCGAATGAACCGGTAACCGTGTGTACCGCCGTGCCTGGGTAGAATTCGCGTAGACGAAGGGGTAACTGGTGAAGGATCTGGTCGACACCACGGAGATGTATCTCCGTACCATCTACGACCTCGAGGAGGAAGGCGTCGTGCCGCTGCGGGCGCGCATTGCCGAGCGCCTCGAGCAGAGCGGTCCGACCGTCAGCCAGACCGTGGCGCGGATGGAGCGCGACGGGCTCCTGCTCGTGGCCGGCGACCGGCATCTGGAGCTGACCGACAAGGGCCGCAGCATGGCGGTCGCGGTGATGCGCAAGCACCGCCTCGCCGAGCGCTTGCTGGTCGACATCATCGGCCTGGACTGGCAGAACGTCCACGCCGAGGCCTGCCGCTGGGAACATGTGATGAGCGAGGACGTCGAACGCCGCCTCGTCGAGGTGCTCAACCACCCCACCACATCCCCGTACGGAAACCCGATCCCCGGTCTCGACGAACTCGGCATCGCCGCGCCCCACAACCACGACGAGCAGCTGATCCGGCTCTCCGATCTGCCGCACGGCCTCGGCCAGGCGGTGGTCGTCCGCCGGCTCGCCGAGCACATCCAGAACGACCCGGAAGTGATCGGCCGGCTGCGTGAGGCGGGTGTGGTTCCCGACGCCAGGGTGACCGTGGAGTCCAAGCCCGGCGCGGTGATCATCACCGTGCCCGGTCACAGCGAGTTCGAACTGTCCGACGAGATGGCGCACGCCGTCCAGGTGAAGCTGGCCTGATACATGAAACTTCTCGTGACGGGTGGCGCCGGATACGTCGGCGGCGTCTGCGCCCAGGTACTGCTGGAGAGCGGCCACGAGGTCGTGGTCGTCGACGACCTGTCGACCGGGAACGCCGACGGCGTGCCCGCGGCCGCGCGCTTCGTCGAAGGTGATGTGGCCGAAGCGGCCGCCGATCTGCTCGACGCCGAAACGTTCGACGGCGTGCTGCATTTCGCGGCGCAATCGCTGGTCGGTGAGTCGGTGCAGCGCCCCGAGCAGTACTGGCACGGCAATGTGGTGACCACCCTGTCGCTGCTCGAGACGATTCGCCGCACCGGTACTCCGCGCCTGGTGTTCTCCTCGACCGCCGCGGTGTACGGCGAGCCCGAGCAGGTACCGATCACCGAGGACGCCCCCACTCGCCCCACGAATCCTTACGGTGCGACGAAACTCGCGATCGACCACGCCATCACCTCCTACGCCGTCGCGCACGGGCTGGCCGCGACCAGCCTGCGCTATTTCAATGTCGCCGGCGCCTACGCCGGTCTCGGCGAGAACCGGGTGGTGGAAACCCATCTCATCCCCTTGGTGCTGCAGGTGGCCCTCGGCCACCGTCCCGCCATCTCGGTGTTCGGCACCGACTGGCCGACTCCCGACGGCACCGCGATCCGCGACTACATCCACATCCGTGATCTGGCCGAGGCGCATCAGCTGGCCCTGACCAGCTCCGAGCCCGGCTCGCATCGCATCTACAACCTGGGCAGCGGCACGGGCTTCTCGGTGCGCGAGGTCATTTCGGCGTGCGAACGGGTCACCGGCCTGCCGATTGCCGCACAGGACGCACCGCGCCGAGCCGGCGATCCGGCGGTGCTCATCGCCTCCAGCGAGCGCGCGATCACCGAGCTCGGCTGGAAGCCCCAGCACACCGATCTCGACGAGATCGTCTCCGACGCCTGGGACTTCCTGCGTTCCCTGGGTTCCCGCGCGCACAGCGCCCGCTGACCCGCCGGGGCGCTCATCTGGTCATGGGTCCCAGATCGACGCCGAGGCAGGCGGCCGTGTCGTAACCGCTGCGCGCCAGTCTGCGCAGGTGACTCGGCCGCATTCCGGCCCGCAGTGCGGTGTCGAGCAGCACGGCCAGCGAGTGCGTCGGATCGGCGTGCAGCGCCGCCTCGATCGCGATGCCCGCGAAGGGGCCGTCGCCGCGCACATAGGCGCTGTAGGCCACCAAGGTGGCCGGATCGGCGCGGTCGGGGCCGGTGCAGGCGCGGGCCAGCTGAATCCACAGTCGTTCCGCCGCGTCCGCGTGGTCGCCGACGGCCAGCCCGAACAGCGCGTCGCGAACCGCTCGTTCGCGCAGTGTGACGATCCCGGCGGCCACTTCCTCCACGTCGAGGATCGCCCCCGACTCCATCGCGGCGATCTGCGTCAGCACGAATTCCAGCGAGCGCCTGCGGTATCCGAGTACATCGCCACGGCGCAACGCCCGGACGAATCCCGACCGTGCCCGGCCGGCGACCGCGCCGATCCGCTCGGCTACCTGCTCGCGCAGCGTTTCGTCGGGCGCGAGCAAGGCGACCAGTTCGCCACGGGAGGGCAGGATCGGCCTGCCCTCCAGCACGTTCGCGACCGCCACCGCCGACGCCGAGGGATCGGGCATCCGGTCCAGGCGAGGCGAACCCAGCAGCGTCCACCAGGGCATCCCGGCCGCAATGCCCGGGGTCGCCCACGCCCCGTCGATACGCAGTCCTTCGCGTTCGAAGCGCCGAACCACCCGGCTCATCAGCCGCTCGGCGGAGAAGCCCACGGTGGCGCCCTGCCCGCCCGGTGTGATGAGCCGATCGTCGACCATCACCACGAGCACGTCCCGGCTCTGCGAGGACGAGGCGACGTTCGCCGTGCACTTCGCGTACATCGCGGCGGCCGCGGCGGCCCTGTCCTTGTCCGGCTCGAGGTCGAACCTGACCACCGAGAGGATCTCGGCGACCCCGTCCAGCCTCGCCTGCGGCCCGAGAACCGCGACCACGAGCGAGCGTTGCGGGAAGAAGCCGACCAGGGCGGGCAGCGCCGCGATCAACTCCCCCACCTCGTCGAGCCGCAGCCGCCGGGTGTGATCGGCGGGCCCGAAGCGCGGCGCCGCCTCCGCGCATTCGGTGGTGACGTCGACCGGCGGCGGCAACGCTACGCCGGCCAGCGGGTCCGGCGCCGAGCCTCCGGTCTGCGACTCGGCCCACCACGGAGTCGGAGGTGTGAGCCGCTCCTCGTCGGGCAGCCCGCCGGGTCGGTCGTCCGGATGATCCGCCGCCGGAGACATACCACCGGACGGCGGCCGCACCGGCTCGCGTGGCTCGCCGGACCCACCCGCCACCACACCGGGGGCGTCCTCCGATCGCGGCCGACGCGAGGACACCACCGTGGGCCGCACGCAGACGCCGCCCCGCAGACCGGCAGCACGTGGGCCGCGCGCGGGGTTTCCGTTCGCGGCGGGCATCGGAGCCGGGCGGTTGCGAGCCACCCCGTCGCCCGGTCGCCCCGTTATGGGAGTCGTGCTCGGTTCCTGCGTCTCGGAACCACCGATCTCGGACCCACCGATCCGCGGTCGCGACCTCGGGAGCGCCGGATTGCCCGCATCGGCGCTGTCGGTGGAGCGGCGCGTGGCGAGGTCCCCGCGGCGGAGCGACGCCGAGGAGACGGCCGGTCCGGTTCCGGCGACCGAACCTGTCGCGGGCAGTCCATCGGCGTGCTCGCGGCGCTCGCGGGCATCGGGCTCGTTCGCCGCCGAAACCGGCTCGCCCGCGACCGACGGCGCTTCCATCGGGAAGGCCCCTCCCCGCGCGGGCCGGGCATCTGCCGTCACGTCCGGGGATGCGGGCGCCTCGCCCGCGGGGAAAGGAACAGGACCGCGGGAGGCGCCCGTCGGCCTCGGCGCACCGGCACACGGGACCGCGCGCCCCGCGTTCGGCGGCAAGGAGCCGGTCGGCGAACCGGCGTCACCGGAAGGATCGAGTGGTGTGGTGGTCATGACGGCGAGAATGCCCGCACACCGAGCCCCGCCTGTCCCGGCGACCTGGGCTTTCGCCGAGTCTGTGGACAACCCCGGTGCTGTGGATATCCGGTCGGCCGAGAGCTCCTGCTAGGCGGCTGCCACTTTGCCCACGGCCGTGGCGAACAGTTCTTCCAGCGCCGCGTCGTCCTGCGGCCCCTCGCCGAAGATCATATAGGTGACCAGCACTCGCACGTCGCCGACCTGGGCGACGTGTGTGCGCATCCGCTGCGTGAGGCCCACCCCGCCGACATCGGGTGCCACGACGCGGCGCAGCGACAGCGAGTCGTCGGCGTCGACGGCCGGAGCCGCGTCGGGGGTCGTGGTGACGGTGGTCGTCGGACCGACCCCCGTCACGCGGATCTCCCCGCACCGGCGCAGCTGCTCTGCCAGCGAAGACAGCGGGATCCGGGTGCGCACCAACTCGACGGTGAGCGTCGCGCGATTCTCCTCGGAGGTGCCGACCGCCACCGCGGTGTGGTCGGGGCCGTACTGCTGTTCCGGCGGCGCGCAGTCCGCGGGATCCACCTGGGCACCGCGCGCGACGCCGTCGAGATCGCCCGCCGCCTGAGCGGCCGCGTCCGGAGGCAGCACCACGGCCGGATAGCGCTCCGGGAACTGTGCCGGATCGGGCAACAGAGTGACCAGCTGTGCGTCCACGCGCTCACCGATCGTGGCGCGCTGGACGGCCACCGGCGCGCCGTCGATGGTGGCGCCGCATCCCGTCAGGCCCGCCGCGCAGGCCGACATCAGGCAGGCCGACAGCACGCGGGCGCGGATCAGCCGCACCGACGACCTACCACGACCTCGAGCGGGACGATTGCGACGCACCATGATCACCTGCCCACTGTGCCGCACCCCCGCGCACGCCCGGCGATGCCACGCCGACCGGCGCACGCACCGAGCGGGCGACACCGCGGTTTGCACACCGTGGCCCCGATCCGGTATTCACCCCTACCGGGGAATCGGCGGGAATGCCCGGTCCGACGCCGACGTTGGTAACTCCAGGGTCGCGGTCCCGATCGCGTTCGGTGCGTGTCACCGCGATGAGGGACAATGGACACCGGTTCCCCGCCACGCCATCCGGGTACGGCAGGACCGCCCGGGTAACCGTGGTGAAGGAACGTGCAGGAAGGAGTACGCGATGGATTACGAGTCGCGAATGTACGAGCTGGAGTTTCCCGCTCCGCAGCTGTCGTCCGCCGACGGTTCGGGCCCGGTTCTCGTGCACGGGCTCGAGGGGTTCACCGACGCGGGTCATGCCGTGCGCCTGGCGACCACGCACCTGCGCGAGAGCCTGGAGAGCGAGTTGGTCGCCTCGTTCGACGTGGACGAGCTGCTCGACTACCGCTCACGCAGGCCGCTGATGACCTTCAAGAACGATCACTTCTCCGATTACGCCGAACCGGAATTGAACCTGTGGGCGCTGCGCGACACCGCGGGCACGCCGTTCCTGCTGCTCAGCGGACTGGAGCCGGATCTGCGTTGGGAGAAGTTCACCACGGCGGTCCGGCTGCTCGCCGAACAGCTCGGGGTGCGCCGCAGCATCGGCCTGAGCGCGATTCCGATGGCCATCCCGCACACCCGTCCGCTCAGTGTCACCGCGCACGCGTCCGACAGCGCGCTGATCGGCGACCACCAGCGCTGGCCGGGTGAGCTGCAGGTGCCCGGCAGCGCGTCCTCGCTGCTGGAGTACCGCTTGGCCCAGCACGGCCACGAATCGCTCGGCTTCTCCGTGCACGTGCCGCACTA
>NZ_BAGA01000096.1 GCF_000308595.1 Nocardia higoensis NBRC 100133
TGCCCGCCCGGCCCGCGGCATCGACGGGCAGCCGGACCCGGGTACGCCAATTGCCGGTGGCTTCGGCGGTGCGCTCGGAGATCGGCTCCACGGTCACTTCGCGATCGAGACCGCCGATCCGGCGCAGCAGTTCGGCGACGACCGAGGCTTTGAGCGCGCGCTGGGCGGCGGGCGTCGCGTGGGCGAAATCGCAGCAGCCCGCGCCACCCGGGCCGGAGACCGGGCAGGTGCTCGGCACCCGGTCGGCGGAGGCCTCCAGGATCTCGATGGCGTCCGCCCGGCAGAAGCCGCCCCCCGCGTCCTCGGTGACCCGCGCGCGCACCAGTTCCCCCGGCAGTCCGTGCCGGACGAAGACCACCCGGCCCTCGTGCCTGCCGACGCAGAACCCGCCGTGTCCGGGCGGGCCGAGCCGGATCTCGAAGGTCTCGCCCAGCCAGTCGCTCACCTGATCACTACCGTTCGTGTCGTCCCCACCGGTCCCCGTGTCACCGCTGTCCGCCGGTCATGCTGTTCTGCCGGTCACTGCTCGTCGCCGTAGCCACGCCGGACCGACCCCGGCGCGTCGACCACCCCGGGCTGTTTGGCGGAGACCGACGAACTGAGCTGCCACGGCACGCTGGTCACCATGACGCCCGGCTCGAACAGCAGCCTGCCCTTCAGGCGTAGCGCGCTCTGATTGTGCAGAACCTGCTCCCACCACCGGCCCACCACGTATTCGGGGATGAAGACCGTCACCACGGTGCGCGGTGAATCGCGCCGCACCCGGTTGACGTAGTCGAGCACCGGCTTGGTGACCTCGCGGTAGGGCGATTCGATCACCTTGAGCGGCACCGTGATATCGCTGCGCTCCCATTCCCGCACCAGCGCCCTGGTGTCCTCGTCGTCGACATTGACGGTGATCGCCTCCAGGATGTCCGGGCGAGTGGCGCGCGCGTAGACCAGTGCCCGCCGGGTCGGCAGGTGCAGCTTGGAGACCAGCACGATCGCGTGCGACCGGCTGGGCAGCACGGGATCCCATTCGTACTCGGCGAGTTCCTGGGCGACCGCGTCGTAGTGCCTGCGGATCATCTTCATCACGACGAAGATCACCACCATCAGCAGGATCGCGATCCAGGCGCCGGCGAGGAATTTGGTGCCGATGACGATGATGAGCACCGTGCCGGTGGCGGTGAGTCCGATGGCATTGACCACCCGAGAGCGCTTCATCCTGGCGCGATGCGACGGATCGGACTCGGTACGCAGCTGTCGCGTCCAGTGCCGCAGCATGCCGGTCTGGCTCAGGACGAACGAGACGAACACGCCGACGATGTAGAGCTGGATCAGTTTGGTCACCTCGGCGCCGAAGACCACCACGAAGGCGATCGCCGCGCCGGACAGGAACAGGATGCCGTTGCTGAAGGCCAGCCGGTCGCCGCGGGTGTGCAGCTGACGCGGCAGGTAGCGGTCCTGGGCCAGGATCGCGCCGAGCACCGGGAAACCGTTGAACGCGGTGTTGGCCGCCAGCAGCAGGATCAGTGCGGTGACGAAGGTGACGAAGAAGAACCCGATCGGGAAGCCCGCGAAGACCGTGTGGGCGAGCTGGGCGACGAGCGTCTTCTGGTGGTAGTCCGCGGGGGCGCCGATCAGATGGTCGGTGTCGTGGGCGTAGACCACGCCGATCTTCTGCGCCAGCACGAGAATGCCCATCAGCATCGTGATCGCGAGCAGGCCCAGCAGCAGCAGCGTGGTCGCGGCGTTGCGGGACTTGGGTTTGCGGAAGGCGGGCACACCGTTGCTGATCGCCTCGACCCCGGTGAGCGCGGCGCATCCCGAGGAGAACGAGCGCGCGATCAGGAACGCGAAGGCCAGCCCGTAGAGGTGTTCCTCCTCGGCCTCCAAGGTGAACCCGGCGGACTCGGCGCGCAGCGGTTCGCCGAGCACATAGGTCTGGAACAGGCCCCAGCCGAGCATGACGAACATGCCGAACATGAAGGCATAGGTGGGGATCGCGAACAGGGTGCCGGATTCGCGTACGCCGCGCAGATTGAGCGCGGTCAGGATCGCGATGGCAACGACCGCGAACAGCACCTTGTGGGTGTTGACGAACGGGATCGCCGAACCGATGTTGGTGGTCGCCGACGAAATCGACACAGCCACGGTCAGCACGTAGTCGACCAGCAGCGCGCTGCCCACGGTGAGCCCCGCGTTGGGGCCCAGATTCGTGGTGGCCACCTCGTAGTCGCCGCCGCCGGAAGGGTAGGCGTGCACGTTCTGCCGGTAACTGGCGACCACGATCGCCATCACGAACGCGACCGCCAGCCCCACCCACGGCGCGTAGAGGTAGGCAGACACACCCGCGACCGACAGCATGAGGAAGATCTCCTCGGGCGCGTATGCCACCGAGGACAACGCGTCGGAGGCGAAGACAGGCAGCGCGATCCGCTTCGGCAGCAGGGTATGCCCCAGCGAGTCACTGCGGAAGGGCCTACCCAGCAGCATGCGTTTGGCTGCCGTCGTCAACTTGGACACTGGAGCGAGCATAGATCCCCGGACGGTGGATCGCGCCGGGGGTCGGCAGACTCGCCGCACACCCGGTTTGGCGCTGATCACATAGGGGAAACCGGCCCACGGGCAACCGGGCCGGGTAGGTTGTGAGCGCACCGCCGCTCGCCCGGTCCCGAGAGACCGTCCCGGGCACGCCGGGCGCGTGCGACGGTATCGGCAGGAACGAGGGGTTGTGCGGTGTTCGTAGTGGTCATGGGGTGCGGGCGGGTCGGCTCGTCATTGGCGCGCGCCCTGGTCCGGGTCGGACACGAGGTCACGGTCGTAGACCGGGATTCCAGTGCTTTCCTGCGTCTCGGCGAGGATTTCACCGGGCAGCGCGTGGTCGGCGTCGGCTTCGATCGCGACGTGCTGACCCGCGCGGGAGTCGGACGCGCCGACGCCTTCGCGGCGGTCTCCTCCGGTGACAATTCCAACATCATCTCCGCGCGGGTCGCACGCGAGACCTTCGGTGTCGAACGGGTCGTCGCCCGGATCTACGACGCCAAGCGCGCCGCGGTCTACGAGCGCCTCGGCATTCCCACCATCGCCACCGTGCCGTGGACCACCGACCGGTTCCTGCGCACGATCATCGGCGACACCGGCACCACCACCTGGCGCGAGCCCAGCGGAACGGTCGCGGTCACCCAGCTCACCCTGCACGAGGACTGGTTCGGTCGCACCGTGCAGGATCTGGAGCGCGCGGTCGGCGGGCGCGTCTCGTTCGTGCTGCGGTTCGGGCAGGCGCTGCTGCCGGAGAACAAGACCATCGTGCAGGCCGACGACGTCGTCTATGTGGCGGTGCCCTCCGCTCGGGTCGGCGAGGCCGTCGCGGTGGCAGGCGAGCCCCCGGTGAAAGAGGACTGATCATGAAGGTGGCCATCGCGGGTGCGGGCGCGGTCGGGCGCTCCATCGCCAGGGAGCTGCTGCGCGGCGGGCATCGGGTGATGCTGCTGGAACGCCAGCTCGACCACATCGACCACCAGGCCATCCCGGACGCGGTGTGGGTACACGCCGACGCGTGCGAACTCGCACTGCTCGAGGACGCCGAGCTGGAGAGCTACGAGGTGGTCATCGCGGCGACCGGCGACGACAAGGTCAATCTGGTGCACAGCCTGCTCGCCAAGACCGAGTTCGGCGTGCGCCGGGTGGTGGCGCGGGTCAACGACCCACGCAACGAGTGGCTCTTCGATTCGGCCTGGGGCGTGGACGTGGCCGTGTCCACCCCGCGGCTGCTGGCCTCGCTGGTGGAGGAAGCGGTCTCGGTCGGCGATCTGGTGCGCCTGATGACGCTGCGCCAGGGTCAGGCCAATCTGGTGGAGATCACGCTGCCCAGTGATACCGCGCTCGCGGGCAAGCCGGTACGCGCGCTGACCCTGCCGCGCGACGCCGCGCTGGTGACGATCCTGCGCGGCGGCCGGGTCATCGTGCCGGAGGCCGACGATCCGTTCGAGGGCGAGGACGAGCTGTTGTTCGTGACCTCGGTGGAAGCCGAGGAGGATCTGCGCGTGGCGCTGGCCGACCACGGCATCAGGCCGTAACACCCCGATACGCCTGCGCCCGGTCGGTCCGGCTCACGCGGCGGTCGCGAACTGGGCGCGCAGCTTGTTGAGCGCGCGATGCTGCATGACCCGCACGACGCCGGGGCTGGTGCCGATGGCCTCGGCGGTGCGGGCCGCCGACCAGCCGAGCACGATGCGCATGACCAGTACCTCGCGATGGGCCGGCGCGAGCACCTTCATCAGTTCCCTGGTGGCGGCGCGCCGCTCCAGCGCCAGCGCCCACTCCTCCGGGCCTGCCTCGGCAGTCGGGGCATCGGGCACCTCGGCCATCGGGTAGGCCGGGTGCACCTGGGAGCGGCGGAAGGCGTCGGCGACCTTGTTGGCGGCGATGCCATAGACGAAGGCCAGGAAGGACTTGCCCTGGTCCTGGTAGCGCGGCATGGCCTTGACCGTTGCCATCAGCACCTCCTGCACCACATCGTCGACGGTGACCTGCAGGTGCGCGGTGTTGCCCAGCTTGGCGCCGCAGTAGCGGCGGATCAGCGGGTGGATCGCGCGCAGGATGTCGGAGATGGCACGCTCGTCGCCCGCGGCGGCCGGGCCGATCAGTTCATCCACCTCGGCGGCCACCCGGCGGCTCTCGGTGAGCGCGGGCCCGGCGGGGGTGTGGGCGTGATTCCTGGTGCGGGTCTGCTCGACAGTCATCGGTGCGGTCCAATCTCGGGAAATCGTTCACGTTTTTCGTGTCGAGAACGATCGTCCGATGAAAGGAGCCGGGCGACCAGGTACCCCAGGGTGGGTACCTGCCCACCTCTACGGTGCTTTCACACCCACCCCGTCCGGTCGAAGACGCTGTGGCGCCCCGAACTCGGTCCCGCGACTACGCGCCGGAGCGCACCGGCAGGTGACCGGCCCGCCGCACCGCCCAGATGGTGACACCGAACGCGACCGCCGTCAGCGGCCAGCCCATGCCGATACGCGCGGCGGCCAGCCATCCCGTCTGGTCGGAGTCGTAGAGCTGGGACTGCACCAGGTACCTGGCACCGAAGACCAGCGCCCAGGTGGCGGTCGCGAGGTCGTACAGCCGCACCAGGGCGCGGTCCGAACGCCACACCGAGCCGTGGCCGTTCAGCGCGCCCCAGATCACCCCGACCAGCGGTCTGCGCACCAGGATCGACAGCACGAACCCGGCTGCGTAGACCAGGCTGGTGTAGATGCCGAACAGGAAGTAGCCCTTGGCCTCACCCATCCGCCAGGCGATGAACGCGCAGATGCCGACGCCGACGAAGCCGGAGATCGCGGGCTGGATCGGGCTACGGCGGATCAACCGCCAGACCAGGACGGCCGCGGCCGTTCCCAGCGCGGCCCAGAGTGCTGCGGTGAGCCCGAAGAAGCTGTTGACGGGGACGAAGACCACCACCGGGACCGTCGAGTAGATGATGCCGCCGAAGCCGCCCATCTGCTCGAGCAGGGTCTGCTCGGTGCGCGCGACATCCGCGACCTCGGATCGGGTGTCGGAGGAGGTCTGCCGCTCGGGTCCGGTGGCCCGGACGGGGGCGTCGGCCTGCACGCCGAAGTCGGCGCCGTTGTCGTGGCTGGATGGCATACGTGTCAGCTGTTCCCGCGCAATTCGTAGTAGGGGTTGAAGATCACCTTGCGGCCGTCGCGTTCGCCGATGCGACCACGCACCAGCAGGCGCCGTCCCGGCTCGATGCCGGGAATCCGGCGTCGGCCGATCCAGACCAGGGCGATCGCGTCGGTACCGTCGAAGAATTCGGCCTGCACACTCGCACCCGCCGACTTGGAACATGCCTCCACACTGCGGAGCCGGCCGAGCATGGTGACTTCCTCACCGCGACGGCAATCCGCCACCCGGCACGCGCCCGACGCGTCGGCTGTCTCGGCGAGTTCTTCCGCGTCGAGTTGATCGATGTCCTCGGTCAACCGGCGGCTCAAGCGACGGAAATAACCCGAGGCTGGGGATGGCATGGCAAGCACTCCTGCTCTGAGTCGTACACCGCCACTGTAGAGCCCTCGAGGCACCCCCGCTACGCTCGGCCCGGTGTTCCACTCACCACACCAGGCGGCCCCGAGACAGTCCGTTCGCCCGTCCGTGGTCGCGCTGCCGGGCACCGGCTCCGACGCCGATTTCGCCCGCCGCGCGTTCGAGCCCGCGGCCGCCGCGCACGGCCTGCGGTTCCGCGCGGTGGAGCCCGACCCGCGGGCCGTGGTGGCGAGCTACCGCGCGGCGCTCGACGAGGCGGCCACGGACGGCCCGGTCCTCGTCGCCGGGATTTCGCTGGGTGCCGCCGTTGCCGTCGAATGGGCTGCCGAGCGAAGCGGATCCGAGTCCGTCGCCGGGGTGGTGGCTGCGCTGCCCGCGTGGACCGGACCCGACTCGGCGCGATGCCCGGCGGCGCTGTCCGCGGCGTACACGGCGGCGAGCCTGCGTACCGACGGACTCGAGGCCGTGCTCGAGCAGATGCGTGCGAGCAGCCCCGGCTGGCTGGCTGCGGCGCTGACGCAATCGTGGCGTTCGCAGTGGCCGCTGCTGCCCGATGCCCTCACAGAGGCGGCGGCTTATGCCTGGCCCGACGCGGAGCGGCTCGCGGCGGTGGGCGTCGCGGTCGCGGTGGTCGCCACGACCGACGATCCGGTCCATCCGCTGGCCGTGGGTGAGCGCTGGGCGGAGCTGATCCCCGGCGCGACGCTGGATCGCCTCACCCTCGACGAGCTGGGCGCCGATCCGGGGGTGCTCGGCGAGCTGGGATTCGCCGCCCTGGCGCGGCGCCGGGCCGAGCCCGAGGCGGGAGGAGTCCGGCTTCGCACGCTCCACTGAAAGAGAAACGCTCCGACGCGGATCGCGCCGGAGCGGTCGTGTTCGGGGCCGACGGTTCAGTTCAGGCCGAGCTGCTGCATGGCCGAGCCGCCGGTTCCACGACGGGGTTCCTGCGGCACCGGCTGCGGGGTCGGCACCGGCTGCGGCTGCGGGGCCGCCTGCTGCTGCTGGGCCTGGACCTGGGCCTGATGCGCGGCGGCGAGCTGTTCGGCCAGCTGCGCGGGCAGCACCACGGGCAGCGGATCGCGCACCGGTAGCGGATCGGTGCCGCGACGTACCACGGTCTCGGACATGATCGCCCGGGCGGCGGCGACCAGGGGCAGGCCGTCCGCGGCTGCGCCCGACGGGCCGGCGGCAACCAGCCGCACCATCCAGCGATAGCCGTCGACACCGATGAACCGCAGGTCCGCGGTGGCGGTCGCGGCGTGCAACTCCCGGCCCCACGGACCGGTCTCCACGGAGACCTGTGCGCCGTCCTTGCGCAGCGATTCGGCCAGATCGGCGGCCACGGTGCGCCACTGACCGGGCGACTTCGGCGCTGCATAGGCCGCGACGGTGATGCGACCGTGCTCGGTGGCCAGGTGCACCGCCTGGGGCGCACCGTCGGGCGTCATCTCCACCTGGAGCTGACCGCCGGGGGGTACCGGCAGGATCACCGAGCCGAGGTCGAGGCGTTGATCGGTGACGTTCTCCAGCAGTTCGGCGACATCGTCGTAGTCGTAGGGGCCGGTCCGCTGTTCCGACATGCTCGCAGGCGCGGGGGCGTCGTAGCCCTCGTCGTAGTCGTCGTAATCCGCGTCGTCATAGCCCTGCGCGTAACCGGACTCGTAATCGTCGTACGCCTCGTCGCCGTATTCGTCGCCGGCGCCGGTTCTGTCGCTGCCACGCTTCTTCTTACCGAAAAGTCCCATGTCACCCCTCCTGGCCGGCCCGCGCCACGTGCTGCGCGCCCGGTGTCAAGCTCGCATGACCACCGCTGGAGCCGTAGCCACCGGCGCCACGTGTCGTGTCGTCGAGCTCGTCGACCTCGATGAAATCCACCAATTCCACGCGCTGCACGAGCAGCTGCGCGATCCGGTCGCCCCGGCGCAGCTCGATCGGCTCGCGCGGATCGTGGTTGATCAGGCAGACCTTGATCTCGCCGCGATAGCCGGCGTCGACGGTGCCCGGCGTGTTCACCACCGACAGGCCGGTCTTGGCGGCCAGCCCGGAACGCGGATGGATCAGCCCCACCGTGCCGACCGGCAGGGCGACAGCGATGCCGGTGCCCACCAGCACGCGTTCACCCGGCGCCAGCACGACGTCCTGGGTGGTGCACAGGTCCACCCCGGCGTCGCCGGGATGGGCGCGGGCAGGTACCGGGATTCCCGGGTCCAGTCGCCGCAGCGGTATCGCTGAAAGTGCGCTCACATCGGACGAGCCTACGCGCACCTGAGCGGCGCGCCGCCGTGACGGTGACTTACTGTGGAAATGTGTCGGACCAGCCCAACCCGTCGACGACCGAGCCTCGCGACAGCACCGTGACCGCCTACCGTGAGCGTCTCTGGGTGCCCTGGTGGTGGTGGCCGATCGGCTTCGGCGTCACCGCCCTGCTGGCGGCCGAGATCCAGATGGCCATGGGCGGCTCCTACGGCTGGGTGCCCTATGTCTGCCTGTTCCCGGTGCCGGTGTGGGTCCTGTTCTGGCTGAGCAGGCACAAGGTACAGGTGGCCCCCGACGCGTCCGGTACACCGGAACTGCACGTCGGTCCGGCTCACCTGCCGGTGAACTTCGTCTCGCGCGCCGCCGTGGTGGCACCCACCGCCAAGAGCGCGGCGCTCGGCCGTCAGCTCGACCCGGCCGCCTACGTCCAGCACCGCCCCTGGGTGGGGCCCATGGTGCTGCTCGTACTCGACGATCCGGACGATCCGACGCCCTACTGGCTGGTCAGCACGCGCGAACCCGAACAGGTTCTGGCCGCGCTCGGCCTACCGAGCGCGGGGTGAGAATCTCCCGCTCGGCCCGACCGGGAGGCCGGCCGAACTGTCGATGACGCCGACGCTCAGGCGGCGCAATCCATGCAGATCAGCTGGCCGCCCGCCTCGCTCGCCAACCTGCTCCGGTGGTGCACCAGGAAGCAGCTGGAACAGGTGAACTCGTCGGCCTGTTTGGGCACCACCCGGACCGAAAGCACTTCCTCGGACAGGTCCGCGCCGGGAAGCTCGAACGACTCCGCGGTATCGGATTCGTCGATATCCACGACGGCGGACTGCGCCTCGTTGCGACGAGCCTTCAGCTCCTCCAGCGAATCCTCCGACACATCGTCGGATTCGGTACGCCTCGGTGCGTCATAGTCGGTTGCCATGTCGTCTTCCCCTCGTCCTTACTCCGTATATCCCGGACCGGCAGCGCCCACGCGGCGATTCCCATCGGGAACCGCATGGACCCGAACCGCCCCGCCGGTGGTGCACATCACACGTGCTCCGCCTCGCGCATCAGGACGGACCCCACGGGTCCATACCCGATTGCGCTCGGTAAACGCAGGACATGCCCTACTTGTTCCCGCGACCGACCACCGAATTCTCCGCCGATGATTCGATCTGGGCCGCCAGACAATAGCGGACCCACCGAGAAAAGTCGCAATCAAAACACACCGGTGGCGAAACCGATCGGGAATCGACACCGACCGGCCGACGCTTCGAGACCAAGCGCCGCGACGGGTCACAGTTTTCGTAGAGTGTGCTGGTGGTTTCACTGATCACCGAAGGCAGCGCGACCGATCCCCAGGGTCGCCTCTATCCTCGGCGTCGCCCGCGCGCGTGGCTCATCATGCTCGGCGTTCTCGCACTGATCTGCTCGATCGTCTGGATCAAGGCGCTGACCACCGAGAACACCGACACCACGGCGATGGCGTGCAATTCGCCGAGCCCGGCGACGGAGCCGGGCGCCGAGCCCGCTCCCGCGCTGGGGCAGCGGGTGGGCGCCTCCTGGCTGCGCGATGTCGATCCCGCGGCGCTGGCCGAGTCCAGGGTGCGTGTGCTCAATGCCAACAACCAGCGCGGCCAGGCCGCGCACGTGGCCTCCCGCCTCGGTGATCTGGGTTTCGCGAGCACCCCGGACACCCAATACGGTAACGATCCGATCTATACCAACGGCGATCTCGAATGCACCGGTCAGATCCGCTTCGGCGTGAACGGCAGGCCGGCCGCCGCATCGGTCCAACTGGTCGCGCCGTGCGCCGAACTGATCGAGGACCAGCGCGAGGACGACACCGTCGACCTGGTGCTCGGCTCGCTCTTCCGCGACGTACAGCCGAACACCGACGCCGAAGAAGTACTGCGCGCACTGAAGAACCCGGCCCCCGGCGACAGCCCGAAGATCGACATCGATCTGCTGGCGGCGGCGCGCACCGCACACTGCTGAGCCCGCGCTCCTACCGACCCCTCTGCCACCGAGGCCGCGCTCCGATCGGAGCGCGGCCTCGGCGTCTGTTCCCGTGCTCGGGCCGGTCTAGCGGTCCGGAATCGGCTGCGTCGCGCCCGCCGCGTCCAGCATCGCCACGAGTTCGGTGGCGATTCCGGGAGCCGCGGCGACCACCAGATCACCCTGCGTGCCGGTGTGCGAGGCGGGCGGCAGGGTGAGCAGCGCACCCGCTTCCGCGGCGATCAGGGCACCGGCGCCCCAGTCCCACGGGTTGAGGCCGTGCTCGTAGTAGGCGTCCACCCGGCCGGCGGCCACATGGCACAGGTCGAGGGCGGCCGCGCCGAACCGGCGGATGTCGCGAACCTGCGGCAGTACCCGGGCGACGATCTCGGCCTGGCGGGTACGGCGGCCGCGGCCGTAGGCGAATCCGGTCGCGACCAGCGTCAGTTCCAGCTCGCCTGCCTGTGAGCAGGCCAGCTGCTCGACCGTCCCGTCGGCGGCGGTGGCGGTCGCGCCCGCGCCGAGACCGGCGCTGTAGGTGACGGCGTGCGCCACGTCGACCACCGCGCCCGCCAGCGATCGGCCGCCGCGCATGGCCGCCACCGAGACGGCATAGCCGGGCACGCCGTAGAGGAAATTGACCGTCCCGTCGATCGGATCGACCACCCAGGCCACCGCGTCCTCGTCGCCGAGGCTGCCACCACCCTCCTCGCCGAGGATCGCCTCGCCGGGACGCCACCGAGCGAGCAGGTCGCGGATCAGTTGCTCGGACTCGGTGTCGACCACCGTCACCGGATCGGTCGCGTGACTCTTGGTTCGCACCGAGTCCGAGCGCTCGCCGGTCCCCGGTCCGAAGACCTCCGGGCGGCGGGCACGCACGTGCGCGGCGGCCCGTTCGGCGAGCGCGACGGCCGTGCGGCGCAGGTCCGCGACGGTATCGGGCGATTCGGCGACGACTTCGGCTGCTGATCGTGTGGAGTGCGGCACGCCTCCATCGCTACCACAGATCCGGACGCGAGGGGCGGCGCGTGACCCACCGCAGGGCGGGCGGGAACGCGCGTTGCCCCGTGCGATAGGACACTCGGCGCCGGGATCGGACATAATCGCCTGTCATCACAAAGGTCGGCTACGCAGAGCGAGGGGTTGTCATGTCCGCTCGGGGGCACGCATTCGGTATCGATATCGGCGGCAGTGGCGTGAAGGGCGCCGCGGTCGACCTGGCCACCGGCGAATTGGTCCACGAGCGGATCAAGATCGCCACGCCGCGCCCGTCGACTCCCGAGGCCGTCGCGGCCACCACCGCCCGACTGGTTGCCGAGGCCGGCTGGGACGGCCCGGTGGGCATCACGATGCCTTCGGTGGTGCTGGCCGGCATCACCCGCACCGCCGCCAACATCGACAAGAGCTGGATCGGAACCGACGCGCGGGCACTGTTCTCCACCGCGCTCGGCGGTCGCGAGGTCACCGTGCTCAACGACGCGGACGCGGCCGGGCTGGCCGAGGACCGCTACGGCGCGGCGGCGGAGTACAGCGGTCTGGTGCTGCTGCTGACCTTCGGTACCGGCATCGGCTCGGCCCTGCTCTACAACGGCACCCTGGTGCCCAACTCCGAGCTGGGCCATCTCGAGATCGGCGGCATGGAGGCCGAGCACCGAGCCGCCGCCTCGGTGAAGGACCGGCTCGGTCTCGGCTACGAGCAGTGGGCCGTGGAGGTATCCACCGTGCTCTCCGGTCTCGAGGATCTGTTCTGGCCGAACGTGATCGTCGCCGGCGGCGGCATCAGCCGGGACGCCGATCGCTGGATTCCGTTGCTCACCAACCGGACTCCGGTGGTCGCGGCGCGCCTGCGCAACACCGCGGGAATCGTGGGCGCGGCGATGGCCGTGGAGACACACCTGGTCCCGTGACCTGCGCGCGCCGAACGAACCCGGCCAGGGACCGGCGCGCGGGAAGGCGGCATCGTGCCATGAGTACCCTGGTCGGATAGTTACAATGGAACACGCCCGGCGGAGAGCCGGAGCCCGACCGGCCCTCCGCCGGTGAAACCCGACAGACCGCTCCGCCGGAACACAACTCTGGCGTGACGCCGCACGAGACCGTCACGAAAGGGCGTACGTGGTAGCCACGACCCGTCAGACCGCCGGTTCGGCCGACGCCGACTCCGAAGAACCCACCGCAGCTCGGCCGGTCCGTAAGGCTGCCGCCAAGAAGGCACCGGCCAAGAAGGCCGCTGCCAAGAAGGCGCCCGCCAAGAAGGCCACCAAGGCCGCTGCCAAGAAGGCACCTGCGAAGAAGGCCACCACCAAGAAGGCCGGCCCCGACGGTGAGCCCGGGGTCGACGAGCCGATCGACGACGAGGCCATCGACCTCGAAGATCTCGACGACATCGAGGTGGACGAGACCGACCTCGCCGAGGACGGCGAGCTGGTCGAGGCCACCGACGACGCGGCCGAGGAAGAAGCCGACGAGCCCACCGCCGCCGACAAGGCGTCCGGCGACTTCGTCTGGGACGAGGAGGAATCCGAGGCCCTGCGCCAGGCTCGCAAGGATGCGGAGCTCACCGCCTCGGCCGACTCGGTGCGCGCCTACCTCAAGCAGATCGGCAAGGTCGCGCTGCTCAACGCCGAGGAGGAGGTCGAGCTCGCCAAGCGGATCGAGGCCGGCCTGTACGCGGCGGAGAAGATGCGCGAGTTCGCCGAGACCGGCGAGAAGCTGCCGGTCGCGATGCGCCGCGACTTCAACTGGATCGTGCGCGACGGCAACCGGGCCAAGAACCATCTGCTCGAGGCCAACCTGCGCCTGGTGGTCTCACTCGCCAAGCGCTACACCGGCCGCGGCATGGCGTTCCTCGACCTCATCCAGGAGGGCAACCTCGGTCTGATCCGCGCGGTGGAGAAGTTCGACTACACCAAGGGCTACAAGTTCTCGACGTACGCCACCTGGTGGATCCGGCAGGCGATCACCCGCGCGATGGCCGACCAGGCTCGCACCATCCGCATCCCGGTGCACATGGTCGAGGTCATCAACAAGCTCGGTCGCATCCAGCGCGAGCTGCTCCAGGATCTCGGCCGTGAGCCGACCCCGGAGGAGCTGGCCAAGGAAATGGACATCACCCCGGAGAAGGTTCTCGAGATCCAGCAGTACGCCCGCGAGCCCATCTCGCTGGATCAGACCATCGGCGACGAGGGCGACAGCCAGCTCGGCGATTTCATCGAGGATTCCGAGGCTGTCGTCGCGGTCGACGCGGTGAGCTTCACCCTGCTGCAGGATCAGCTGCAGTCGGTGCTGGAGACGCTGTCCGAGCGCGAGGCCGGCGTGGTGCGACTGCGTTTCGGCCTCACCGACGGTCAGCCGCGCACACTGGACGAGATCGGTCAGGTCTACGGCGTGACCCGCGAGCGCATCCGGCAGATCGAGTCCAAGACGATGAGCAAGCTGCGCCACCCGAGCCGCTCCCAGGTGCTGCGCGACTACCTGGACTAGCACCCCGCGACAGGCGACGCCCGGCGGTAACCACCGCCGGGCGTCGTCGTCTCTCGATGCCCGTCTCCGGGGGCTCGGCGCAGCAGGCCGCCGTAGCGGGAGCACGCGAGCCGTGAACCGACGAACTCGCGTTTCAAACGTGATCGAGACCACTTCTCGGCGCCGCACTTTCGCTGCCCCGTCCACGTCTGCCTGACGTACAGTCTGTCGCAATCATTCGTCATCGCCGGGGGTCTCGGCCCGGCTCTGGGGTTTACAAGTGCTCGACATTCACCACTTCAGTTACGGCTGGTTGACGCCCCTGCTGGCCTATGTCATGTCCTTCACCGGGTCGTTGCTGGGACTGCAGTGCGCCATGCGCGCGCGCTCGGGCACGAGCAAGCCGGTATGGCTGACCCTGTCCGCGCTGTCCATCGGCGGAGCAGGTATCTGGGTCATGCACTTCATCGCCATGCTCGGCTTCTCGGTGCATGGTGCCGAAGTCCGTTACGACGTGCCGATCACCGTGCTCAGCGCGGTGTGCGCGATCGCGCTCAGCGGGCTCGGGCTGTTCCTGGTGGTGCGCCCGCGCCCCTCGGTGACAGTGGTGGTCGCGGGCGGCGCGGTGACCGGATCGGGCATCGCCGCGATGCATTACGCCGGGATGGCCGCGTTGCGCACCAATGCGACGATCGAGTACCAGCCGGTATGGGTGGTGTTGTCGGTGCTGGTCGCCGTCGCGGCGGCGATCGGCGCGCTGTGGTTCGCGGTGCGGGTCCGGGGAATGCTGAGCACCGTCGGCGCGGCGGCGATCATGGCGCTGGCCACCTCGGGCATGCACTACATCGGCATGGCGGGCGTCGAAGCGCAGGCCGGACACCGGCACGGTCCGCCCGAGGGGTCGGGCGCCATGCAGTTGCTCGTGCCGTTGATCGTCGGCATCAGCATCGTCACCATGCTGCTGCTCATCGCTGTCAGCCTGACCTCGATCGAGCGTGCCGTCGACCTGCCGCCACCGCGACCCGTCCAGGTACGGCCGGCCGCGGACGATTTCGCCACCGGGCCGCTGCCGGTCGTCCGGGGAGGCGGGCCCGCGGCG
>NZ_BAGA01000095.1 GCF_000308595.1 Nocardia higoensis NBRC 100133
GGTCCGAGTCGCGCCGAACGCAGGCGACTGGCCGAGGCCGGGGCGGCGGAACCGTCATCCGGATCGACGCGCACCGCATCGGAGAGCATCGCCTTGCCCGCCGCCGCGGCCGATCGGCCCGCTGCCACGCATTCACACTCCTCCGACGGGGAGTCCAGCGTGTCGGCCAGGTCTGCGCATTCGAAGCCGGAGAGTGAGCGCACGGACTCCCGCCACGCCACCGCAGGCGCGCAAGCCGATCGGCCGGATGCCACGCCGTCCGTCGATGCGGCAGCGGGCCCTGCCGCTCGCGCACTGGGGATCACCACCGGGTCGGCGGCCGAGGCGACCGAGCGGAGCCGGGGCGGCGCCGCGGTGAGCGAGGCCGCGGCCAGGCAACTCGCCGACGCCGATGCGCCCGCGACCGAGGTGATTCCGGGGCTGGCCGCGCTACGCGAGATCGGCGCCGGGGACGAGGGGTCGGCTCTGCCGCAGCGGGGTGCGCGGCGCGCGGATCGGCGTAAGGCCGCCGAGCCGGAGGAGGCCGCGGACATCGCTGATACCGATGCTCGGTCGCGCTCGCATCACGCCGCGGCCGATGCCGACGAGCGGCAGCCGCAGCGCGAACCGAGCGCACTCCCGGTCGGGGATTCCAGCGGATCGCTTCCAGGCCGCGCAACGTCGGAGAGTTCGGCGCCGCGCGACAGCGCGAGCGATCTTCCGCAGACCGCTTCCGGCAGATTGCTGCCCCGGCGCGCTGCCGGGCACGCGCGCCCGCAGCGCGAAGCGGGTGCGGCCGGCGCACACGGGCCCGCCGAGACGGGTACCGGTCTCCACCAGCGCGAGGCCGGCGCCGGGCTTGCCGGACGTGGTTCCGGCACGGCGCTCCCCCAGCACGACTCCGACACCGAGTTCGCGCAGGGCGACTCCGGCGCCGATCTCCCTCGCCGTGGGACCGATACCGCTCTGCCGCAGCGAAGTGCCGATCTTGCTCTGCCGCACGACGACTCGGATGCCGGTACTCAACGGCGCGGCATCGATACCGGTCTGCCGAAACGCGGCACCGAGACCGAACTGCGGCAACGCGATTCCGACACCGATCGGCCCCGGCCCGGCACCGAAACCGCTCTCCCGCAGCGCGGCACCGACACCGCGCTGCCGAAACGCGGCTCCGATGCGGGTCTCCCACAGCGCGACTCCGATGCCGCGCTGCCGCAACGCGGCCTCGGCACCGCTGTCCCACTGAGCGGCTCCGGCGCTCCTCTTACGCAGGGGGATTCCGACACCGCTCTTCCGCAGCGCGGCACCGACGCCGGTCTTCCCCAGCGCGAGGTCGGCACCGATCTCGGGCAGAGCGGCTCCGGTAGCAATGGTCTTCCGCGACGGGGAGCCGGTGGCGTGGCACAGCCGGAAGCCGCGTCGCTCTCCCCGCGCGAAGACGGCACGCTCCCGCTCCGGGACGCGGGCGGTTCGGCGCCCACGCGCGACGGCTCCGGTGGTCTGCCGCAGCGTGACTCCGCGAGCTCGCTGCCGCAACGGGGCACGAGCCACGCACTTCCCCGGCGTGGAGCCGGCGAGGTGGCGGCTCCGGCCGATTCGGACGAAGAACTCGCACAGCGCGGCTCCCACAGTGAGCGGCCGCAGCTCGATTCCGATGGCGCGTCCGCGGCGGGTGCGATGAGCGGATCGCTGTCGACACGTGACGCCGGAACAGGTGGCACGCTCCCCCACCGCGAGCCCGGCCATGCCGCTCCCCCGCGGGACGGCCTCGCCGAGGTCTCCTCCGGCGCCGTGGCGTCCCGGTCGGCCGGTCGGCACAACGGCGCCGACGATCGGGTGACCGAGGATCTGCTCGCCGAATCGGGCACCCGGGCCCGGCTGTCGGGCGACGGCGCTTCGGCCGCGCCCGGCGATCCCGCCTCGGCGGCGGGCGAGCAGCCCGCTGCCCGGATCGGGAACGCGGCGCCGGGGCGCGACTCCTGGCAGGGCGAACTGGAGCGGCTGGCTGCCGAAACCGCGTATGTGGACAGCGATTCCGGCGGAGACGACGGCCGGGCGGTCTCGGGCGCGGCGGCTTCGGGGATGCCCCCGGTCCCGCCCTCGCTGAACGACTGGCTGGATCAGCCGGCGCCGACCGTCGAGCCGGCCACACTGTCCAGGCGCGGTGACGCGCCGTCGGACGTGACCAGGCGGATGGAGCCGGCGGGTATCACCCCACGACCGGCGCCGGTGCAGCCGAATCCGTTCGGTCCGCCGACCAGTTCGCTTACCGCGGAGGCCGACGAGCCCGCGGGCGTCGACACACCTTTCGATCTGGACCTGGAGCTCCCCGCGTCCCGGCCGGAGGTGAGCACGTCCGGGGTCGCCGAGCAGGCGCAGGCAGGCAAGCAGCGGCCGACCATCGAGGACAACGCGCACGTGGACAAGCTCCAGGCCATGCTGGACGAACTCAAGCGCAACCCGGCCGGTCCGTTCGGCCGGGCGCTGAACACCCCGCCGGACAACTCGGGGCACTGAGGCGCTCCCACCGGAGCACGAGCGCCGGGCAGGTGTCGAATCGGCCTGCCTCGCCCGTGTTCGATCGTCGCGGAACCGTCGACCGGTCGTTGCGGCACGGCGCCGCGACGTCCGGTGACGTCGCGGGCGTGATTCAACGGGGCGATCATCCGGTGCGGCGACGACGGCGTGGTTCGACGTCGATGGTCACACGGCACAGGGACAGCGATCAGACGGCACAGCCACGGCGGCTCAGCCACGGCGACCCGCGGTACCGACCGCCACGATCGCGGCGGTTCAGCGACGGCGGGGGGTGCCCTGTGGTGGCGCCAGGACGGATTCGACGAGGTCGCGTAGCCAGCGGTGGGCTCCGTCGGCGGTGTTGCGGGAATGCCAGGACATGCCGATGGTGATCTCCGGCAGTGGCAGCGGGATCTCGAAGGTCGCCAAGCCGAGGGCGCCGATGGCGCGGGCGGCCAGGTGGGCCGGTGCGGGACAGACGAATTCGCCGGAGCGGACGGCGAGTAGCGCGGAGGGCAGGTCGGGGACGGTGGCGAAAACGCGACGGGTTCGTCCGTGCAGCATGAGCCGGTCGTCGATCGGGCCGCGTGGGCGGCCGTGGCGGGAGACGGCGAGGTGGGCGGCGCCCGCGTAGGCGGCGACGGTGGCGCGGCCGGTGACGAGGGGGTGGTCGGGCACGGCGACGCCGACCAGCCGGTCGCCGAAGACGCGGTGGACGATGATTTCCGGTTCGGTGTGGCCGAGGACGCCGACCGCGAGATCGACGCGGCCGTCGCGGAGATCGGCGGTGCCTTCGCCGGAGTCGGGCAGCAATCGCAGGGTTACCCCCGGTGCGTGGCCACGGACGGCGACCGACAGCGGGCCGGCCAGTTCGGTGAGAACCTGGTCGTCGACGCGGAGGGTGAATCCGCGTTCGAGGCGGGCCGGGTCGACGGGGGCGCGCGGGGTGAGGACTGCGCGACTCCGCTCGACCAGGGCCGCGACCTCGGAGCGCAACTCCAGTGCGCGTGGGGTGGGCACCAGTTGCCTACCCGAGCGGACGAGCAGCGGATCGCCGAGTACCCGCCGCAGGCGAGCGAGGGTGCGGCTCATCGCCGATGGCGAGGTGTGCAGGCGACGGGCGGCCTCGGTGACGCTGCGGGAGTCCAGCAGCGAATCCAGAGCAACCAGCAGGTTGAGATCGAGCGGCTCCACTCACGGATTATCACAGACGCAATCGGTGGTTTACCGATTGCGCCACAGGTAATCCGCGACCGAGCCGGACGGGTGGTCCTCGTCTATCGCCGCTGCGCGGGGTATTGGGGCCGGGCGGGATAGTGCTGCGGCGGGTACTGCTGCCGCGGAGCAGCTGCCGGTTGTTGTGCGGCACCGGTGAATCGTTGCTGTGCGGGGAAACTCGGCTGCGGAGGGTAGCTCTGCCGCTGCGCGGGGTAGCTCGGCGGCTGCGCTGGATAGTCCGGGGGCTGCGCGGGAGGCGCCTGCTCCGGGTACGGCTGCGGCGCGGGAGGATTCGGCTGCTCCGCCGAAGGGAGCACTTCCTGCCCCGGGTTCGGCCGGCCGCCGGTGGGCGGGGTCTCCTCGGACGGCGGAGTCTCCACCGGCTCCTTCCCCTTGCCGTGGCGCTCGCCGAGGCCCCGGTACGAACCGGGCCGCACCCGCCGGGCCCACTGCGCGCTCCGGCTACGCAGCGGCACCTTGAACTTCAGGTCGGCCAGCAGCTCGTCGATGGTGTGCAGGGTGAACGGCGTGACGGTGGTGCCGTGCGCGTGGTGTCCCCCGGTGCCCGCGGTCATCCAGCGCAGGCGCTCGTCGATGCGGGCTTCCCGCTGCTCGGCGTCGGGCAAAGTGAGGCGGCCGGAGAGGTGCGCGGCGATCCAGTGCGCGGTGACCTCGGCGGTCAGGGGCGCGAGCAGGCCGGAGTTGTAGCCGGCGAAGGTGATGTTGTCGACCTCGGTCGGCAGGATGTTGCGGTGCAGGCGGAAATTGCCGTCCTCGTCGGTGAACTGACGCTGGATGTACGGCGTGAGGAAGCCGACGCGCTGGTGGAAGCCGGTGGCGGCGACGACCAGATCCGCGTGCAGCGCGGAGCCGTCGGTGAGGTGGGCGGCGGGCGGGCCCGGTCGGCCGGACAGTTCGGCGACCTCGATGTCGCGCAGGACGCGGATCGCGCCTGCGCGGACCTGTTCGAAGAAGCCCTCGGTCACCACGCTGGTGGTGCTCTGCGCGATCTCCTCGAACCGACCCTCGGGCACGAGGTCGAGTTCACGCAGCCCCAATCTCTTGATGGTCAGTTCCTGCACCACGTCGAAATCGCTGTCGCGGAAGGAGCGTCCGGCGCCGTGCAGGAAGCGCTCGGCGCCGCGCGGGGCGTGGTAGCGGAAATGCGCCTCACCGAGGCGGCTCAGGAACAGCCGCTCGAACTCGAGACCGCGGCCCAGGCTGCGCGGCATCTTCCACAGCAACCGGCGGGCGACCACCGTGGTGCTCGCCGCGACATGGCTGACGGCTTCGGCGATATCGCAGGCGGATTGGCCGTAGCCGACGACCACCACATTCTTGCCGCGCGCGGATTCCAGGTCGAGGAACCGCGAGGAGTGCACGACGGCGCCGCCGGCCGCGGTGAAGGCGTCGACGCCGCGGTAGTCGGGCACGGCGGGCTCGCTGAACACGCCGTTGGCCACGAGCAGGTGGTCGCAGGAGGTGCGGTGCACGCCGGCCTCGTCGCGAATCTCGAGCAGCCAGCCGCTGTCGACCGGGTCGGCGGCGACCACCTCGGTACCCAGCCGCAGGAACTCGTGGAGGCCGAAGTTGCGAGCGTAGCGCTCCAGGTAGGCCTGCACCTGGGCGCCGTCGGGGACGGCCGGGTACTCCTCGGGCATGGGAAAGTCCGAGAAGTGGTAGGTGAGCTTGCTGTTCTGCAGGCGCAGACCGGGATAGCGCCTGGTGGCACTCCAGACCCCGCCCACGTCGGGTGCGCGATCGAACACCTCGACGGCGAAACCCTCCCGGCTCAACACCTTCGCGCAGGCGAGGCCTGCAATGCCCGCACCTACGATCGCGATGCGGTTACCGCTCGTCATGGGCTCTGAGCCTACCCGCCGGTGACCTGTCCGGGTCCCCGCGGTGCGAGATCGCCGACCGGGCGGCGCGGCTCCGTCGCCGCGGGCGTGCTGTACTGGACCGATGAGCAACGCGCCAGTGATCGTGGACCGAGCCGGACTGTGGGACGCCGAAGCTCTCAGCGACGTTGCGGCCGCGACCTTTCCGCTGGCCTGCCCGCCCGGCTCCAGCGCCGAGGACATCGCGGTCTTCGTCGAGCAGGTGCTGTCGGGCGAACGCTTCGGCGAGTACCTCAACGATCCCGACCGCACCGTGCTCAAAGCGGTGGCGGACGACGAGATCGTCGGTTACGCGATGCTGATCGCGGGCGACCCGGCGGATCCGGAGGTCGCCGCGGCGGTGAACCTGCACCCCGCGCTGGAGATCAGCAAGATGTACGTGCTGCCTGGTCACCACGGGACCGGGGTGTCGAGCGCGTTGATGGAGGCGGCGCTGCGGGTGGCCCGCGAGGGCGGTTATCCGGGCGTGTGGCTGGGGGTCAACCAGCTCAACGTGCGTGCCCAGCGGTTCTACGCCAAGCACGGTTTCGAAGTCGTCGGAACGAAAACCTTCACCGTCGGCCGCGAGGTACACAACGACTACGTGATGCGCCTGCTGTTCTGAGACAGCAGACGCACCCGGGCCGACCGGCGCGAGATCGCTAGGTCGTGGCGGCGGCCTCGAAGCGGGACAGCGCCAGCAGACGGGAGATGGCCCGCAGGTACTTCTTGCGGTAGCCACCGTCGAGCATCTCCTGGGAGAAGATCTCGTCCAGCTTGGCCCCGGACACGGTGACCGGCACGCTCGCGTCGTAGAGGCGGTCGGCGAGTACCACGATGCGCAGCGCGACAGCCTGATCGGTGACCGGATGCACCCCGGACACGAACACCGCGCTCACCCCGGAGATCAGCTCCCCGTACTTGGACGGGTGCAGCTTGCTCAGATGCGTCAGCAGCGCGTCGAACTCGTCGAGCGTGGAACCCGGTGTGGCCGAGGCCCGTTCGACCAGATCCGCGGGCGAGGTCGGGTCGGGGGCGGGCGGCAGGTCGCGGTGGCGGTAGTCGGGGCCGTCGACGCGCACGGCTTCGAAGATCGCGCCGAGCTTCTTGATCTCGCGCATGAAGTCCTGGGCGGCGAAACGGCCCTCGCCGAGCTGGCCGGGCAGGGTGTTGGAGGTCGCGGCGATGGAGACGCCGCGCGCGGACAGTTCGGTGAGCAGCCGCGAGACCAGCATGGTGTCGCCCGGATCGTCGAGTTCGAACTCGTCGATGCACAGCACGCTGTTGCCCGCCAGGCGCTCGAGCGCGTTGTTGAAGCCGAGGGCGCCGACCAGGTTGGTCAGTTCGCCGAAGGTACCGAAGGACTTCGGCGCGGGCGAGCTGTGGAAGATCGAGGCCAACAGGTGGGTCTTGCCGACGCCGAAGCCGCCGTCGAGGTACAGGCCCGCACCGGAGAGCTGCTTCTTCTTGCCGAACAGGCTCTTCTTGGTGGAGGCCTTGTGGATCCTGCCGACTTCGCCGGCGAAGGATTCGGCCTTGCGCACCGCGGCGGCCTGGCTGGGTTCCTTCGGGTCGGGAATGTAGGAGGAGAAGCTGACCTCGTCGAACATGGGCGGGGGCACCATCTGGGCCACGAGCTGGTCGGCCGGAACCTCGGGATGGCGATCGACAAGGCGTTCTTGCATGGACGAAGCCTAATGACGTGGTGTGATCTGTCCTCATGCAGCGTATCCCCAATGCGATCCAGCTCACAGAACTCGATCCCGACGGACTCGCCGACCTCTACGCCTATCCGATGGGACTCGACGCGCCGTGGGTGCGGGCCAATTTCGTCTCCAGCATCGACGGCGCCGCCACCAGCGGTGATCAGACCGCCGCGCTGGGGACGCCGGCCGACAAGACCGTCTTCGGACTCCTGCGCGAGCTGGCCGACGTGATCCTGGTCGGCGCGGGCACCGTCCGCGCGGAGAACTACGGCGGCGCGCGCACCGACCGGCGGCACCGCCGTTCGCTCTACGACCGCGCGCGGGGCGGGCACGCCGAAGGCGCACCGCCTCCGATCGCGGTCGTCACCGCGACCGCGGCACTGGAGCCGGACAGCAGGCTGTTCACCGATACCGAGGTCGCGCCGCTGATCCTCACCACCGCCATCGCACCGGCCGAGCGCAAGCGGGAACTGGCCGAGGCCGGAGCGGAGGTGATCGAGGCGGGCGGCATGGCGATCACGCCCGCGGGACTGCTGGCCGCGCTGGCCGAGCGCGGGCTGTACCGGGTGCTGTGCGAGGGCGGACCGCATCTGTTCGGCGAACTGCTCGAGGCGGATCTGGTCGACGAGCTGTGCCTGACCACCGCGCCGTTCCTGGTCGGCGGCACGGCGCGGCGAATCTCGCTGTCGGCGCGCGAGTTCCGGCATCGCATGCAACGGCGTCACATCCTGCTCGACGCCGACGGGACCATCCTGACTCGCTGGGGCCGTCGGTGAAACAGCCGCCGAGACCTGGCAGGCTGTAGCGCATGCGCTGGACCCGAGCCGCCGTGCTGGCCTCGACACTGTCGATCGTGATCGCCGGATGCGGTGCGGGCCCCTCCGACCGTCCCGGCGTCGCGGTGGAGCGACCCGCGGTCGGAGGCGGGCCCGCCACCGAGCAGACGACACCGGCCGAACCACCGCGCGCCGAGCTGCCCCAGAGTGACCTGAGCTGGATCGATTGCACGGAACCGACCCTGCGTCTGCTCGGCTTGGGGCCCGCGCCCGCGGGCCTGGTGCTCGAATGCGCCGAGTACTCCACGCCCATCGACGCGGCGGGCGCGGTGCTCGGCAACTTCCGCAACGGGGCGATGCGCGCGCGGCTGCCCCAGACCCCCTCCGACGTCGCGCCGCTGGTGCTGACCTCGGGCACCGACCGGTCCTCCACCGCCACCCTGGCCGGTCTCGCCGTCGGCGCGGACGCGGGACTGCTGGCCGAGCGCCCGATCGTCGCGGTGGACCGACGCGGTATCGGCACCTCCCAGCCCATCGACTGCCTGCCACTGGACATCAGGCAGAACCTGGCCGATCATGCCCAGTTCGGCCCCGGCGCCGACCCGGTGACGGCGATGGGCGAACTCAGCCAGGAGGCGACGATCTCCTGCCGCGACTTCCTGCAGCCCTACGAGAGCACCTTCGACGCCTCGCACGCCGCCGACGACATCGAGCAGTTGCGCATGCAGTGGCAGGTCGAGCACATCGACATGATCGGCACCGGCAACGGTGCCTTCGTCGCGCTCTCCTACGCCCGCAAGTACGGCGACCACCTGTCCCGGCTGGTGCTCGACGCCCCCGAGGCGGTCGCCACCGACGCGGTGACCAGGGAGGAACAGCGTCTGCGTGGCGCCGAGGCCGCGCTGACCGCGTTCGCGCAGCGCTGCGTGGCCCAGGGGTGCGCGCTGGGAGCGGATCCGCGGGCGGCGGTGGCGGATCTGACGCGCCGGGCCGCGGCGGGCGAATTGGGCGACCTCTCCGAAGCCGCGCTGCTCACCACCATCAGCGGTTTCCTGGGCGCCCCGCGCGCCGACCAGTCCGCGCAGGTTACCGAGCTCGCCGACGCACTGGCCGCGGCGGGCAAGGGCGACCGCGGCACACTGGACAATCTGGTGCTGCGCGAGACCGCGGCCACCGCGGGCGACGGGCAGTTCGTCAATCGCTGCACCGACACCCAGGGGCCGCCGACGGCAACCAAGGCCGCCGAGCTGGCCCGGTCGTGGGGCGGAACGTACCCCGTGTTCGGCAGGCAGGCGGCCATCGGGCTGATGGACTGCTCGGCTTGGCCGGTGTCCGAACCGCCCGCGTCGCTCGGCGAGCTCGCGCTGCCGGTGCTGGTGCTGACCGGCGTCGCCGATCCGGTGGTTGGCGACGGCGGACAGTCCTCGGTCACCGGCGCGCTCGGCGCGGCCGGTGCGCGGCACGCCACGGTCGGCTGGCAGGGCTGGGGGCATCCGGTGCTGAGCCACTCCGACTGCGCGCAGCGGATCGTCTCCGACTATCTGAAGCAGGCGCGGCTTCCGCGTGACGGGAGCGCCTGCCCCGCCTGAGACGGCGTGCACGGGCCGCGTCGGCCGGGAATCGGCCTGTGACGGCGCGCCGGACACATCCCGGCATCCTGCCGTGCACCCGGCCGGTGTACCGTGCCCCAGTGTTCCTTCGACAGCTAGAGCCCCGCACAGCTCGAACCACCGCCGAGGTGATCAAGTTCGCACTCTGGCCCATCGCGGTCATGACGGTGCTGAACAGGGTGTTCATCAAGGCTGTCAACGGCTTCATCACCGATGACTACCGGCCGGTCTACAACGCCTCGCTGGCGTTCCTGAACGGGCAGCCGGTCTACACCGCCAATTTCGACTCCGTCGACCCGCATTATCTGTATCCGCCGGGCGGCACGCTGCTGATCGCGCCGATCGCGCTGATCGATCCGGAGAAGTCGCGGTGGTGCTTCATCCTGCTCAACGCGGTGGCCATTCTGGTGGCCTGGTATCTGTTGCTGCGGCTGTTCAAGTACACGCTGAGCTCGGTGGCCGCGCCCGCGCTGCTGCTGGCGATGTTCATGTCCGAGACGGTGATCAACACGCTGGTGTTCACCAATGTCAACGGCTGCATACTGCTCGCCGAGATGGCCTTCCTGCACCTGATATTGCGCCGCCGGGACCTGTGGGCGGGTGTGGTGCTCGGCCTGAGCATCACGGTGAAACCGACGCTCGCGCCGCTGATCCTCGTACCGTTGGCGCGCGGGCAGTGGAAGGTGCTGATCACCGCCGCGGGCGTGCCGGTGGCGCTGACCGCGATCGCCTGGCCGCTGATCGAGGACGCCGACCAGTTCCTCAGCCGCACCCTGCCCTATCTGTTCGAGACCAGGGACTACTTCAACAGCTCCATCGTTGGCAACGCCGCCTACTACGGCCTGCCCGACTGGCTGACCTGGGGCATGCGCATCGCCATCGGCATTCTGGTGGCGATCTCGCTGTGGCTGCTCTACCGCTACTACCGCGAGGACGAGCTGTTCTTCGTGACCACGTCCGCGGGCGTGCTGCTCACCGCGTCGTTCGTGCTGCTGAGCCTGGGCCAGATGTACTACTCGATGATGCTGTTCCCGTTCCTGATGAGCGTGGTGCTGCGCAATTCGGTGCTGCGCAACTGGCCGGCCTGGCTGGCGGTGTTCGGGTTCATGTCCTACGACAAGTGGCTGTCGGACCGCTGGCAGGACGTCGGGCGCAATCTCGAGTACCTGCGCATCACCTTCGGCTGGACGCTGTTGCTGATCGTGGTGTTCTGCGTACTCGGCGACCGGTACCTGGCCGCCCGGCGCGCGGGCAGGCTCGATGTCGGTCTGGATCAGGACTGGATGCGCGAGGCGCCCGATTCGCGCGACACCGCCCCCGCCGTCGAACCGGTGAAGCCTAGTCCGAGCAAGGTCCCCGGGGCCGTCTCCCCCGCCGAACGGACCGAGACGCTCGCACCGGAACTGGCCAAGGCCACACCGCACCACGGCGGCTGACGATCTCCCTGCCGGTCCGGTCGGAACGCCGGACGGCGGCACGTACGCGCGGAACGTATTAGCGTGGAGCTATGAGTTCCGACGCCGACACCTCCCTTCCCGCGCCCCGGATCCAGCTGAGCCCGCAGGAATGGCGCAGCAAGCTCGATCCCCAGGAGTACGCGGTCCTGCGTGAGGCCGCGACCGAACGCCCCTTCACCGGGGAGTACACCGACACCAAGACCGAGGGCGTCTACAGCTGCCGCGCCTGCGGCGCCGAACTGTTCCGCAGCACCGAGAAATTCGACTCGCACTGTGGATGGCCGTCGTTCTTCGATCCGGCCGATTCCGACGCGGTGCTGCTGCGGGCCGACGACTCGCTCGGCATGCGCCGCGTGGAGGTGCTGTGCGCGAACTGCCACAGCCATCTCGGCCACGTCTTCGAAGGCGAGGGGTACGCCACCCCGACCGACAAGCGCTACTGCATCAACTCCATCGCGCTGCGACTGCACCCCTCGGACAGCGCAGCGCGATGACGATGACGTCGATCGCGACACAGCGAACGCGCAGCGAATTCTAGAGAAGCAACGCCGCCCGGCACATGCCCCGAAAGATACGGGCATGCGCCGGGCGGCGTTGTCGGCTATACGGCAGCCAGGGTCAGGGCAGGGCGTTGATCAGCTGCTCGAGGTCCACGCGCGGACCGGTGAAGAACGGGATCTCCTCGCGCACGTGCCGACGAGCCTCGGTGGCGCGCAGGTCGCGCATCAGGTCGACGATGCGGTGCAGTTCGGGAGCCTCGAAGGCCAGGATCCACTCGTAGTCGCCCAGGGCGAACGAGCTGACTGTATTGGCCCGCACGTCCGGGTAGCCGCGGGCGGCCTTGCCGTGGTCGGCGAGCATCTTGCGGCGCTCCTCGTCGGGCAGCAGGTACCACTCGTAGGACCGCACGAACGGGTAGACACAGACGTAGGCACCCGGATCCTCGCCGGCCAGGAAGGCCGGGATGTGGCTCTTGTTGAACTCGGCCGGACGGTGGATCGCCACGTTGCTCCACACCGGGGCGCTCGCGCGGCCCAGGGCGGTGGTGCGGCGGAAGTCGGCGTAGGCGGCCTGCAGATCCTCGACCCGCTCGGAATGGGTCCAGACCATGAAGTCGGCGTCGGCGCGCAGACCGGCCACGTCGTAGACGCCGCGCACCACGACGTCCTTGTCGGCCAGCCCGTCGAAGAAGGCCTGGGCCTCCTTGATCGCCGCCGCCCGGTCGTCACCCAGCACACCCGGCTGCACCTGGAACACCGAGAACATCAGGTATCGGATGGTGGAGTTGAGAGCTTGATAATCCAGTCGCGCCATGACTCCCATCGTGCCACTGCGGTGCCGCGTCCCGGCTACGGGGCACGGTCCCGGGTGATCCGGTCCGATCCGCCCCGCGAACCGGGCCGAAAGTCCCTGCGGGTTCCGGCCGAACCGCCCTGGCTCCGGACGTCCCCGACCCACACCGGGATCCCCGGCCTTCAAGGCTGCGGCGCCACCGGCAGACGCTCGACGATGCGGCGGGCCGCGGCATCACCGGTCGCCACGCATGCCGGAACGCCGACACCGTGCAGGTAGGCGCCCGCGAGCGCGAGACCGTCGAGCCCGGCCACCGCGGTCTCGATCTCGGCGATCCGGTCCAGGTGGCCGGGCGCGTACTGCGCCAAGCCGCCGCGCCAGCGCTGTACGACGGCCTCCTCGGGGACGATCGGCACGCCGGTGACGGTGCTCAGGTCCTCGGCGGCGGCGGTGATCAGATCCTCGTCCGGCCAGGACAGCGTGGAATCGTCGCCGAACTTGCCGAACGAGGCGCGCACCAGCGCGGCCGGGCGTTCGGCCAGATGCGGCCACTTGCGGCTCGACAGCGTGAATGCCTTGGCGCGCAGGTCTTCTCCGGTGGCGACGAGAATCCCGGAGTTGTCCGGCAGCGCGGTATCGGCCGGTAACGCCATGGCCACCACGGCCGAAGACGACAGTTCGATACCGCTCGCGGCGGATGCGGCGCCGGGAGCGACGTAGCGCAGCAGTCGCCCCACGACCGGAGCCGGGACCGCCAGGACGACCGCGTCGACCAGGCCTATCGGGTCGAGCACCCAGCCGCCGGTCGCGTGTGCCAGCCGGGTCGCGGCCGTGCCTGTCACGACCCGCACGGCCGAGGACTGCACGAGAGCCTCGGTCAGCACCCGGTAGCCGCCACGCAGCGCCCCGAACACCGGCGCGGTGGACGGTGCAGGCAGGGCGGCGGAAACCGCGTGGGTGAGGCTCGGCGCGCCGTCGTCCAGGGCGGCGGCGAGGGCGGGCAGGGCGGCGCGCACCCCGATGGAGCGCGAGCTTCCGGCGTACACACCGCCCAGCAGCGGATCGACGCTGCGTTCGACGACCTGCGCGCCGAACCGGTCGGCGACCAGGCTGTGCACGTCGATGTCGCTGTCCGGGTACCAGGCCAGCGGGCGGCTCGACTCCCCCGCGACGAGCTCGAGTGTGTCGTCGTCGACCAGGCCGCGCATCGACTCGGCGTCGGACGGGATCCCCATCAGGGTGCGCGGGGGCATCGGATGCGCGGCGCCGCCCGCCCACAACAGCGGGCGCTTGCCCGCCGGGTGCACCAACTGGTCTTCGAGGCCGAGTTCCCGCAGCAGGGCGGGCACTTCGGGCCTGCGGCCGACGAACGCCTCGGCGCCCAGATCCAGCGGCTCACCGTGGACGTCGGGGGTGTACAGGATGCCGCCCACCCGATCGGAGGGGTCGAGCAGAACGAGATCGGCCTCGGGGCCCAGCAGCGCCCGCAACCGATGGGCCGCGGCCAGACCACTGATCCCGCCGCCGACAATCGCGATCCTCATACTCTGCGACGGTAGTCCGCGCCCCGAGCAGCCGGGCAGAGGCTGTCGTCCATGTCACCGCCCGGCATTCGGCCTCAGAGTTCGTGGACCAGTTCCACCAGCGCGGTGATCACGCCGGGATCGGTGTCGGGCAGCACGCCGTGGCCGAGGTTGAAGATGTGACCGATCGCGCCGAGCACCATGGCTTCGTCGGCCTCGGCGGCGATGCGGCGCGCGTGCGCCTCGATCGCCTCCGGACCGGCGAACAGTACGGCCGGATCGAGGTTGCCCTGCAAGGCCTTTCCCGGACCGATGCGGCGCACGGCCTCGGTCAGCGGCACCCGCCAGTCCACCCCGACCACATCGGCGCCCGCCTCGCCCAGCGCGCCGAGCAACTCGCCGGTGCCGACTCCGAAGTGGATACGCGGCACGCCCGCGTCGGCGACCTCGGCGAACACCCGCTCCGAATGCGGCAGCACGAATTCGCGGTAGTCGGCCAACGACAGTGCGCCCGCCCACGAGTCGAACAGCTGCACCGCGTCCACGCCCGCATCGATCTGGGCGCGGAGGAAGGCGATGGTGATATCGGTGAGGGCCCCGAGCAGCTCGTGCCAGGTCTTCGGGTCGGCGTACATCATCGCCTTGGTGCGCTCGTGGTTCTTGCTCGGCCCGCCCTCGACCAGGTAGGAGGCCAGCGTGAACGGGGCGCCGGCGAAACCGATCAGGGGGGTGTCGCCGAGCGCGTCGATCAGCAGCCGCACGCCTTCGACGATGGCGCCCACCTCTTCGGTCCGCAGCCGCGGCAGCGCCCGCACATCCTCGGTGGTGCGTACCGGGGAGGCGACCACGGGGCCGACGCCCGCCACGATGTCGAGGTCGATACCGGCCGCCTTGAGCGGAACGACGATGTCGGAGAACAGGATCGCCGCGTCGACGCCGTGCCTGCGGATCGGCTGCATGGTGATCTCGCAGACCAGCTCCGGATCGAAGCACGACTCCAGCATGCCGATACCGGCACGCAGTTCGCGGTACTCCGGCAGCGATCGGCCCGCCTGCCGCATGAACCACACCGGACGTCGGCTGGGGGTGGCGCCCGTCGCGGCGGCCAGGAAGGGGGCGTCGGGCAACCGACGGCGGCTGTGCGTGCTCACCCGGCCATCGTATGCGGCGGCGCGCCTCCGACTGCGCCGGGTCGGTAGCGGATACGGTCAGGCCCGTGACACCGCTCGACTTCCGCGACGGCGCCGCACCGACCGAAGGACCTCAGGGTGAACCCGCCCTTTTCCGCGCCGCGGTCGATGCGATGGGCACCGCGACATGCCACCCCCGGATCGAGCTGTCGCCGATCCGGCCGCCGCAGCGGCTCGCGCCCTACTCCTATGCGGTCGGCGCCGAGGTCACCCACCCGGAGACCGGCACGGTACCGGTGGATTCCGAAGGAGACGCGTTCGGCAGGCTGATCCTGCTGCACGATCCCGAAGGCGACGAAGCCTGGCACGGCACCTTCCGGCTGGTCGCCTACATTCAGGCCGACATCGATGCCGCGCTGGCCACCGACCCACTACTGCCCGAGGTGGCGTGGAGTTGGCTGGTGGACGCGCTGGAGACCCGCTCGGAGCCGTTCACCGCGCTCGGCGGCACGGTGACCTCCACCAGTTCGGTCCGCTACGGCGATATCGCGGGACCGCCGCGCGCGCACCAACTGGAGCTGCGCGCGTCGTGGACCGCGCTCTCCACCGACATGGGCCCGCACGTCGAATCCTTCTGCGAAGTTCTGGCCTACTCGGCCGGTCTGCCGCCCGCCGGGGTCACCCACCTGCGCCCACCGCCCTATACCACCCACGAGCCGGAGTGACGGCAACGTAGAGTTCAGGGCTATGCCGGTAGCAGAACAGCCCGGGCAGGGCAGCGCGGAAGTCAGTACAGCCGAGCCTCTGCTCGCGCCGGTAGACGGGGTACCGCCGGTTCTGGGCACCGCGACCGAGGTCGCCGCCGCGGCCGAACGCCTGGCCGCGGGCACCGGTCCGCTGGCCGTCGACGCCGAGCGGGCCTCCGGTTTCCGCTACTCCGCGCGGGCCTATCTCATCCAGCTGCGCCGGGCGGGCGCGGGCACCTTCCTCATCGATCCGATCCCGGTCGCCGGTGCGCTCGGCCCGCTGGCCGAGGCGATCAACGACCTGGAGTGGGTGCTGCACGCCGCCGACCAGGACCTGCCGGGATTGGCCGAGCTGGGGCTCCACCCGGCGCGGCTCTACGACACCGAACTCGGCGGCAGGCTGGCCGGGTTCGAGCGGGTCGGGCTCGCGGCGATGGTGGAACGACTACTCGGGCGCTCGCTGCGCAAGGGTCACGGCGCGGCCGACTGGTCCACCCGCCCACTGCCCGACGAGTGGCTCAACTATGCCGCCCTGGACGTGGAACTGCTGCTGGAACTGCGCGAGGCGGTGGACGAGGATCTGCGGGCGCAGGGCAAGCAGAGCTGGGCGGAACAGGAATTCGAGCACGTCCGGCAGGCCGGACCGCCCGCGCCCAAGTCCGACCGCTGGCGACGCACCTCGGGCATCCATACCTTACGCAAGGCCAGGCAGCTCGCCGCCGTCCGTGAGTTATGGACCGCACGCGACACCCTGGCCCGCACCCGCGATATCGCTCCTTCCCGCATCCTCCCCGACTCGGCGATCGTCGCCGCCGCGGCCGCCGACCCGCGCAGCATCGCCCAGCTCCGCGCACTGCCGGTCTTCGGCGGGCCGCGCCAGCGCCGCTACTCCCGGGAGTGGCTGGCCGCCCTGGACATCGCCCGGGGCCTGCCCGACAGCGCACTGCCTCCGCTCAGCCAGCCGTTCGACGGCCCGCCGCCGGTGAACCGCTGGGAGCGCCGGGACCCGGTCGCCGCGGCCCGTCTGGCCCGCGCCCGTGCCGCGCTCAACGACCTGTCCATCGAGCACACGGTTCCCGTGGAGAACCTGCTCGCGCCGGACGCGGTGCGGCGGCTGTGCTGGGACGGTCTCGGCGACTACTCCCGGCCGCGCGCGCCGGAGGAACTCGCCGCCGAGATCGACGGCTTCCTCGCCGCGGCCGGCGCCCGGCCCTGGCAGCGGGAACTCACCGTCGCGCCCCTGACCGAAGCGCTGACACCCGAGGACTGATCCGCCCACGCGACGAGGTCGGTGGGCGCGATCGAGCCGACACCGCACAGGCGTAGCTTCGTGCGCCCTCGCCCGATCGCGCTCCCGGTACCAGGGCTGCGGAGCTGGAACACCCGCGGTCAGTGAGCGCCGAGCCAGCCGGCGATCCTGCGGGCGACCTCGGGGGCGGTGAGGCCGAGCTGTTCGAGAACCTCGTCGCGCGAGGCGTGGTCCAGGAATTCCTGCGGCACGCCGAGATCGCGGGTCGGGACATCGAGGCCGGCCGCGCGCAGGGTGGCCGAGACGGTGGAGCCGATGCCGCCGTGCAGACCGCTGTCCTCGACAGTGACCACCAGGCGGTAGTTCTCGGCGAGCTTGACGACGGCGTCCGAGACCGGCAGCACCCAGCGCGGGTCGACAACGGTCACCGAGATCCCGTCGGCGGCAAGCAGTTCGGCCGCCGCGAGGGCGGTTCCCGAGAACGGGCCGACGGCCACGAGCAGCACGTCGCCGCGCTGGGTCTGGGCGGCCGACTCCGGATCGGCCAGGCGCAGCACGTCGATGCCCTCGAGGCGCTCGACGGCGGTGATGTCCTGGGCGACACTGCCTTTGGGGAAGCGCAGCACGGTCGGGCCATCGGTGACCGCCAGCGCCTCGCCGAGTTCCTCACGCAGGGTGGCGGCGTCACGCGGCGCGGCGACCCGGATGCCCGGAATGATGCCGAGGACCGACAGGTCCCACATGCCGTTGTGGCTGGCGCCGTCCGGGCCGGTGATGCCCGCGCGGTCGAGCACGACCGTGACCGGCTGCTTCAGCAGCGCGACATCCATCAGCAGCTGGTCGAAGGCGCGATTGAGGAAGGTGGAGTAGATCGCGACCACCGGGTGCAGGCCGCCGAGGGCGAGTCCGGCCGCCGAGGTCATGGCGTGCTGTTCGGCGATGCCGACGTCGAACATGCGGTCCGGGAAGGTCTCGCCGAATGCCGACAGGCCGGTCGGTCCCGGCATGGCGGCGGTGATGGCGACGATATCGTCGCGACGGCGCGCGTGCTCGATCAGCTCCTCGGAGAACACCGAGGTCCAGCCGCGGGCCTTCTTGCCTGCCAGGGGGCGGCCGGTGAGCGGGTCGATCGGGTCGCAGGCGTGCATCTGGTCGGCGATGTTCTTCTCGGCGTGCTCGTAGCCGCGGCCCTTCTGGGTCACCGCGTGCACCAGCACCGGGCCGCCGAAATCCTTGGCGCGGCGCAGGGCGGCCTCGACGGCGGCCACATCGTGCCCGTCGACCGGGCCCACGTACTTGATGCCCAGGTCGCTGAACAGCTCCTGCGGGCTCACCGCGTCTTTGATGCCCGCTTTCACCGCGTGCACCATCGAGTACGCCGACTCCCCCACCCGGGGGATGCTCTTGAGCAGCCGCTTGCCCGCGTCGAGCGCGTGCTCGTAGGCGGGCTGGGTGCGCAGCGCGGTCAGCCGGTCGGCCAGGCCGCCGATGGTGGGCGCGTACGAGCGGCCGTTGTCGTTGACCACCACGACGACGGAGCGGTCCTGCCCGGCGGCGATGTTGTTGAGCGCCTCCCAGCACATACCGCCGGTGAGCGCGCCGTCACCGACCACCGCGACCACATGGCGGTCCTGGCCGCGCAGCGCGAACGCCTTCGCCAGGCCGTCGGCGTAGGACAGCGCCGCGGAGGCGTGCGAGGACTCGACCCAGTCGTGCTCGCTCTCGGCGCGGCTCGGGTAGCCGGACAGACCGCCGCGCATACGCAGATCGTCGAACCGGTCCTTGCGTCCGGTCAGGATCTTGTGCACATAGGCCTGATGGCCGGTGTCGAAGATCAACGGGTCGGCCGGTGAGTCGAATACCCGGTGCAGGGCGATGGTCAGCTCGACGACCCCGAGGTTCGGGCCCAGGTGTCCGCCGGTCGCCGCGACCTTGCGCACCAGGAACTCGCGAATCTCCTCCGCCAGCTCCGGCAGCTCGGCCGCGTTCAGCCGGCGGACGTCTTCGGGTGAATCGACCCCGGAAAGCACTCCCACCTGAACTCGCTCCCTCCGGATTGCACATCTGATCCGCTCAGTCTACGGAGCGTCGGAAGCAAACTTCGGCGACCTGGCTCCGGGAGCCGGAAGTGGCGTGCGAAAACACCTAGTCACCGCGGCGCGACATCCGGCGATCGCGGCCGAATGTGAGCCCGCGCACCCCCGCCGCGACCGCGCTTTCGGCACATGGACGCCGCGGGCCCCTACAGTGTGGGCGTGAGCAGAGACGAGGCCGCAGCCGCGACGGTGACCGTGTTCGGACAGGGCCGGGTACAGGCCACACCCGACCTGCTCCGGCTGACGGTCTCGGTGGAGTCGCGCGCCGAACGGGTCGCCGCCGCCTACGCCCGTGCCGGGCAGCGGGTGGCCGCGGTCACCGCCTCGCTGCGCGGCAACGGCGTGGCCGACGCCGACATCGCCACCAGCGGGCTGACGGTGCGCACCGAGACGGTGTGGGCCGACAACAGGGAACGGATCGTCGGCTACATCGCCGGCACCGGCCTGACCGTCACGCTGCGCCGGATCGGCCCGGACGCCGTGCCCGGCCCGGCCGAGATCATCGCCGCCGCCGTCGACGCCGGGGGCGACGACGTGCGACTGGGCGGGCTGGTCCGTACCGTCGCCGATCAGGACGATCTGTCGGCCCGGGCGCGTGACGCCGCGTGGGATGACGCGCTGACCAAGGCGCAGCGCTACGCGCAGCGGGCCGGGCGCGCCCTCGGCGCGGTCGTCGAGATCACCGAGAACGTCGCGGTGGCGCCGCAATTCGCCCCGAAGATCCGCACGGTGGCGATGGCCGAGCCCGCGGGCGGCGCGCCGGTGCCGGTGGAACTCGGGGAAACGGAGATCGCCGCGAGCGTGCGGGTCACCTGGTACCTCGGGTGAGGCCGGCCACCGGGTGCCCTTCGCGTGCGGGGCTCGCTAGGCGGGCCGGTGCCCGAGACCTTTCACCAGCAGCGTGACCGTGTCCGCACCGGCGTGCCGATCCTTCGAGATCTCCAGGTAATCCGGCGATTGCGACCACGCGGTGACCGCCGCCTCGTCGGGGAAGGACATGAGCACCACCTTCTCGCGGTCGGTGTCGCCTTCGAGGAGCGTGGGGGCCTCGTCGGCGGCGAGCAGGGTGCCCGAGTACTTGGTGAAGACGTCCATGAATCGCGCCTGGTAGCGGTCGTAGGCGGCGCGATCGGTGAACTTCAGTTGGGCGAGGACGTACACAGTCATGCCGCCGACTATAAATGCGTTCTCGCGCAGTCGATCCGGGAGTCGCTCAGCGGGTCAGCAGCGCCACGCACTCCATGTGGTGGGTCGCCGGGAACGCGTCGAAGACCCGCAGGTCGGCGAGTCCGTAGCCGCCGCGTTCGTAGAGGCCGAGATCACGCGCGAAGGAGGCGGGGTCGCAGCCGATGTGCAGGATGCGCTCGGGACCGGCGGATGTCACCGCGGCTATTACTTCCTTGCCCGCTCCTGCCCGGGGCGGGTCGAGTACCACCGCTCGCGGCGCCGGGCCGGTGTACTCGGCGAGCCACCGTTCCACCCGGTCGGAGCGCAGGTCCACCCACGGCTGATCGCGCAGCGCGGCGCGGCCGTCGGCCACCGCGCCGCGCGCGGACTCCACCGCCAGGACTGCTCCACCGGGACCGACCTGCTCGGCGAGCCGGGCGGCGAAGACGCCCGCACCGCTGTAGAGATCCCAGGCCCTGTCCCCCGCGGACAGTTCCGCCCACCGCGCGACCAGATCCGAATACCGCTGCGCCGCATCGCGATGCGCCTGCCAGAAGCCGGTGGCCGACAGTTCCCAGCGTCGGCCTGCCACGTATTCGACCGCGCGGCCGGAACCCTCGATCACCCGCTCGGCGCGCGGCGCGTGGGTGGCGGCGCGCCTGGCGGTGGCGGCGCCGCGCCTGGCGGCCGGACCACGCCGCCTGTCCGGCCGAGCGGAACGACCGCGCTGCGGCGGGGCGGGAGCGAGTTCGACGAGGTGGCGCACGCCGTCGCCGTCGAGCGCGATCACCAGATCCGCGCCCGGAGTCCAGGCCTGTTCGGCGATGCCCGCCATCGCGCCGTGCACCGGCTGCGGACAGCGCAGATCGGCGAGCACCGCCTCGCT
>NZ_BAGA01000094.1 GCF_000308595.1 Nocardia higoensis NBRC 100133
CGTCCTGAATGGGTCGCAGGACGGCGGAGCGCCCGGACTCCTGGTCCTGGTACTCGAGCAGCCAGCGGTCCAGCCCGAACTCGTTGGGCACGCTGTAGAAGGCCAGGACGTGCCCGAGGTGGTGGAGGAACCGCTCGTGCGGCCCGAAGACCATCGATCGCAGCGCCGAGTGCAGCCCGTCGGCCCCGATCACCAGGTCGAAGCGCCCTCGGGTGCCGCCGGTGAAGACCACGTCGACCCCGTCCGCGTCCTGGGTGAGCTCGGCGATGCGGACGCCGAAGATGTACTCGACGTCGTCGCGGGTGTCGTCGTACAGCACCCGGGCGAGATCTCCGCGCAGGATCTCGATATCCGCGATGAACCCGTCGCCACCGTCGTCGTCGGCGCGGAAGGTCTCCAGCACGTTCCCGTCCGCGTCCACGGTGTACGCGCCGGCGGTATCGGTGCACGCCGCGCGCACCGCCGCGTCCAGGCCCATGCGTGCGATGACCTCCTTGGCCACCCCGCGCGCGTCCACCGCCTGCCCGCCGGGACGCAGTTCGGGGGCCCGCTCCACCACGGTCACCTCGCTCCCCCATCGGTGCAGCCAGTGGGCCAGCGCGGGTCCCGCGATACTCGCCCCCGCCACCAACACCCTGGGACCGCTCACCCGCGTCCCGCGCTCACCCGTCCGGATCGTGCGCTCCCGCTCGGAATTGTCGCCGCCCATCACTGCCTCCATGTGCTTGCTCCCGCGCTGCAACGTTCCCAGCACAGGGCCCACGCTGTCGGTGGGTCCAGCAGTATCGACCGCGGATCCGCACAGAACTCATCGGTAAGGCCGAAATCGCGCCACGCTCCCCGCAAACACCCTGAACTCGGCATTGCCGCACGTTCGGACACACCGTTGGAGGGCACGTCCAGTTGGTTCAGAGAAGCAGGCGCGTTCGTGCGAGCAGGGGGCCCGCCTATCGATTTCGGGGCAGATCCGTATCGCAATCGAAGACATCGACAACGCTATGCGCCCACTGCACTGAACGGACGCGCCAACCCCGACGAACAGCGTTTTACGCGGGGGTACGCGGCACTCGCGGTGCACTCGAGCACAACAAAGCCGCGCAGGTGACCGACATAATCAAATGAAGCCGTGAGCGCTCTGAGCAGCGACTTCGCCGCCTACGGATTTGAAATCACCATTGCACGCATATTGCGTGCCAGTCACGAGAGAGCGCAAAAAACGCTCTGACCTGCAGAAACAGAGTGGTCCCAGCTGGGATCGAACCAGCGACCTTCCGCGTGTGAGGCGGACGCTCTCCCGCTGAGCTATGAGACCGGGCGGGCTGTCCGGGCGATTCGTACCGCTCGAACGAGAAGGAACATTAGCACGGAGCACCCGCCGATCACCAAATCGCCTTGTGGACAGCAGCGCAGTGGTGAGCCGGGGAACGGCCGGCTGCGGTGCGACGCACTCGCTCGCCCATGGGTTCGGCGCCGCGCCGCCTCACAGTGCTTCCACGAGCGCAGTGGCACCATGGGAATCAAGGGCATCCACAGTCACGTCGGCCCCATCGGAGTCGCAGCGCCATCGCGGCGCTGCGAGCCGTCTGACCAGCGGATTTGTACTCTCCGCCGAACGTCGGCTAATGTTCTGTCTCGCAGCACGGAGGCCGGAACGAAAGCCCCCGAGATGCATGCGGATGTAGCGCAGCTGGTAGCGCATCACCTTGCCAAGGTGAGGGTCGCGGGTTCGAATCCCGTCATCCGCTCGGAAGGTAGGGCCAGGCAGTAAAACGCCGTCCCCCTTTGCGCGGTGGAGTGGCCGAGTGGTGAGGCAACGGCCTGCAAAGCCGTGCACACGGGTTCGATTCCCGTCTCCACCTCGCGCGATTAGCTCAGCGGGAGAGCGCTTCCCTGACACGGAAGAGGTCACTGGTTCAATCCCAGTATCGCGCACCACCGAGAAAGGCCCCGGGTAACCCCCGGGGCCTTTCTGTGTTCCGGGCCGTCTATTCCCGATCTCTGCCGACGGCGTGCGCCCGGTCGTGTCGGTTCTCGTGGTTAGGCTGCGGGGGTGACTGGGGTTGTGGAGCCGGACGGGGTGGAGGCGGCGTTCGTGGACGACGTCGAGGGCGACGTCGCGTTCGGGCTGGAAGAGGTCAATGCGGTACTGGCGGGGCTGGTCGCGGTCCACGGGCAGCGGCGGCGGCGGGATGCGGAGATCCTGGCGGCGCGCCTGGGCGTGAGCGGGGAACCGCCGCAGACGTTGGCGGCGATCGGGGCGCGGTTCGATCTGGCGCGGGATCGAGTGCGGCAGTTGCACACCCGCACGGTCGGGCAGATCCTGCGGGAGACACATCTCGCGGGAGCGGAGCGGGCCGTGTTCACCGACAGGTATCCGCTCGATGCCAGGGATTCGGCGTTGGTCCGGCGATTGCTCGCGGAGACCTATGCGACGGATTCGGATCTGGCCGCCAACGAGTTGTCGTTCCTGAAGCTGCGGCTGGCCGGGCATGCGGCCGAGGATGCCAAGCGGGTCGCGGGCTACGTGATGCAGCGAATCATGGGGTGGCAGAAGAAGACCAACCGGCGGCTGGCCGCCTTGCACGACGAGCCGGCGGCCACCGCCGCGCTCGACGCACTGGTGCCGAGGATCGAGTGGGCGGAATCGGGGCGGGCAGCGCCGCTTCCCGCGGTCTCGGCGCGGGTCGTGGACGGGGACGACGATCAGCGCGGGCGGTTCTATCTGGGCAAGGTGGGCCGGGATGTCGGGTTCGACTCCGCGCTGCGGGCGCGACTGCTGCTGACGCTCAATGCCGCTGAGCCGGTGCGGACCTTCCAGGAGGAACCCGTGGCCGTTTCCTTCGTGTTCGACGGGCAGACCCGTCTGCATCATCCGAGTGTGGCCGCCGAGCTGACGGACGGGCGGATCGTGCTCATCGACGTGCAGCCGCTGGGGCATGTCGGGTTCGAGATCAACCGGGTCAAGGCAGCGGCGGTCCGCGAGCAGGCGCACGCGCACGGATGGGGGATGCTGATCTGGACCGGCAGCCGCATCGGCGTGGCAGAACTGCGCGAGCGGACGGTCGATGCGGAACTCGAACGGCGACTGGGTGAGCTGGTGGACGCCGGGCCGGTCCGGCAGGCCGCGCTACGCGAGCTGCACCACGAGGCCGGGCTCGAACTGCTCGACCTCGCCGCGCTGACGCTGCGGCACGGCTGGCGCTGGGACCGGACGACATTCACCATCGCCGCCGCCTGAGCTCCGCGATCACCCGCGGTATCGGGCTCAGCGCACGATGACCGCGGCGGCGAGGAAGGTCGCCAGCAGCAGCATCGAACAGATGGTGATCAGCTGCCAGCGTTCGATGGTGCGGTTCAGGCCGGCAATGGTGGCGCGCAGGCTCGCCTCGACCCGATGTCGTTCGGCGATGCGGCGATTGATCGCGTCCACCGAATCGCTCTGCTGCTGGATGCCTTCCTGGGCGCGCTCGAGCCGCCAGTTCAGGCGCGTGATGAGCTTCTCCTTGTCGCGCACCTGAGTGCGCGACATCGCCAGGGCGGTGCGCTGATTGACCAGTTCCTGCCGCTGGCGGGCGATCACGGCAGCCTGGGTCCTGGTATGCCTCTCCCAGTCGGTCACCCGCGCCCAGCCTCCCTTGTGCTCGTTCCGGTAGGCCCAGACGATATCGCCGGACACCCAGCCGCGCAGAAACTCCCGCAGCTCGAACGGGGTGCGGCGGGGCGAGGCCACCGGGGTGTGCACGGTGTCGAGGACGCCGGTGTCGATGAGATAGTCACAGGAACTGGGACCGAGATCGGCGATGCCCAGAGCGGGCAGGTGGTCGACCCAGTAACCGGGCGGGCACAGCCACAGCACCCCCGCGCAGCCCGCCGTCCGCAAGCGTGTGGTGTGTTCCTGAGCCAGCGTGGTCTCCAGCGGGCCGTTGCGCACCTCGATGGCGAACCAGCGATCGCCGCTGCGCCAGCGGATGTCGACGAGGATGCCCGGCTCATCGTCGGTCCCGCCGATCCGCTGATCCACGTCCGCCTCGTCGGCGCCGAATTCGACCAGGCGCGCGCACAGCCAGTACTTGAGACGCTGCACATCCCATTGCGTGTCGGCGCATTCCGGACACCGGCAGCTGTACCGGGACCGGCCGCTGCCGGACGCCCGCGACGTCTCGGCGCCCTCCCCGATCCCGAGCTCGGCGAGCACCGCCCGGCGCCCGCAAGCCATCTCGGTCCGCTGCTTGGTTCGCACGCGATCACTCCCTGCCCGACACGCTGGTCTCGCGACCTACTCCATGGATCAAGAGTGCGCCTACTTTCCGGCGCCCGCCAGCCCCCTTTACCCGCGCTCGGGTGCGCCGCGCTCCGATACGCTTTCGGGACGGGGCGGCGACGGCGGCTGTCCCGCAAGGTTTTCGGAGCGAAACACGAGAGATGCGCCACACAGTAGCCGGTCTCCGCGACCCGTGCAGTCCTGGGTTCGGATGACGAGTAGCCTCGATCCGTCCGCGAGTAGCCGTCACCGGAGCCGGTGCCTGCGGCTCGCGTAAGCAGACAGCTACGCCGGGCGAAGTGGGGGTGCACCCGCGACCTCGGTGGCCGGGCACGGTCGGTCATCGGTGGATAGAATCGCCGGGCCAACCGCCCAGTCCGGGCAACGAGCGGGAAGAGGTATGCGAGGCATGGAGCACGGCCAACAGGACGCCGAGCCGATCGGGACGATCTTGTCGGGCATCGCGACGCTTCTTCGCGAGCTCAGCGACCAGCTCGATATCGCCGCGGCCCGTGTCGACGATTCGACGGGCCTCGACGCCCGGCTGAAGAAGCTCGAATCCTGGGCTCTCGGCGCCGGACAGGACATCACGGCTCTGCAGGCCAGGATGGACAAGGTCGAATCCTCGGAGACCCGTCCGGTGGTCACGTCCAGGCCGACTCGCGCCGAGCGCAGGGAAGCCGCCGAGCGGGCCGAACTCGAAGCCGCCGCGAGCCGCAACGGCGAGGGCTCCGCCCCCACGGGCCCGGACGCGAGCGTCTCCGCGATCAGCGCGCCGGCTTCGGCCACCACGCCCACGTCGGGCGACCCCGTGGCGCTCTCTACTGCGACAGACGAAACTGTCGGCGCCGTCAGCACCTCGACCGAGGCCGACCGGAAGGAGCCCGGCGCCGACGCGCCCGCGCCCCCGCCGCGCCTCGCCCCCGTCCCGCGGCTTCCCGCGCCGGACCTCGCCGCCGCACCGGGCCTCGCCGCCACGCCGGTGGGAAACACTGCCGCTCCACAGGATTCCGAGCCGGGCGAGGCATCGCGCACCGCGCCCGGCAGGCGACTGCCTCGGCCCGATTTCCCCCGCAGGCAGCCCGCACGCGCCGAGTCCGACGGCGGTATCGGCAGCGGTGCGCTCAGCCATAACAGCGGAGCCGACATCGGCGCCACGCTCGCCGACGGCGGCTCATCGGTTCCGGGCAACGACGACAAGTCCGTTGTAGAGGGAGTCGACCACACGCAGGGTGGCGCGGAGCCGCGTAGCCGCCGACGCAACGACAGCGCCGCCGACACGCGGGCCGACGTGCACATCGGTGCGCACGGTGACGGCGGACGTCTCGATGCCTCGGACGCGCACGACCGTGCGGAACGCGCCGAGGACAGCGCGGGGGTCGTCGACGGGGGGCGGACCGCGCAGAGCGGTCGGCGCAGTGCACACGGGCGGGAGATCGCCGAGGAATCCGC
>NZ_BAGA01000093.1 GCF_000308595.1 Nocardia higoensis NBRC 100133
GTTCGAACAGGACCGTGAAGGCCCACGATCGCTGCTCCGGCGTGAGGTCACCCATCGGCATGTATTGCCCGAATTGCTCGACGGGGAAAGCGATTTGCATGACCTGCGCGGACCAGACCAGGTTGGGGGCAGCTCCGTGGTTCGCGGTCAGCCACTCCCGCCACCCTTGCAGTCCGGGCCGTCCGTACCGATGCGCCGCCTGGTCGTACCCGTACAAGTAGCCCACCACATTGGACATGGTCGGCCCAGGAACGAACAGGCCGGGACGCGCGGCGAACATCGCGAAGAACTCACGCTCGCTGAGATCGCTCGTGCTGGTCACGATCCGGCCGTTCACGATCCAGGGCTTGCCGGGGTAGGACCGCGGGGCGTCTCCCTCTTCTGCCATACGACGACTTCATCACAGCTCGGCGCCGGGCTGCCACCCTTTGTCTCGTCCCTGCACCCGGCAGTTCCGGTCGAGCGGCGCAGACCGTGCAGCCGGACGCTCGCCGATGTCGCAAGGCGGCTCAGGGGAGGCGCGCGGCGAAGATGTCGTAGGCCGCGGCGTCGTAGAGGACGAAGCGGACATGCTCGACGGCGGTCTCGGCGGCGCGCACCGTCTCGATCGCGATGCGGGCGCCGTCGTCCATGGGCCAGCCGTAGGAGCCGGTGGAGATCGCCGGGAAGGCGACGGTGAGGGCGCCGAGTTCGTCGGCGACGCGCAGGGATTCGCGGTAGCAGGAGATCAGCCGGTCGGAGCGGTCTTCGCGAGCCGAGTAGACCGGACCGACGGTGTGGACGACCCAGCGGGCGGGGAGGTCACCGCCGTTGGTGGCGACGGCCTGACCGGCGGGCAGCCCGTTCGGGTAGCGAGTCTCGCGCAACTGCCTGCACTCGGCGAGGATGCGCGGTCCGCCCCGGCGATGGATGGCACCGTCCACACCGCCGCCGCCGAGCAGCGAGGAGTTGGCGGCGTTGACGATCGCGTCCACCTCCTGCAGGGAGATGTCGCCACGAACCAGTTCGAGGGAGGCCATGCCCGTATTCTTCCCCCCCGTGCCGACCGCGTGCCGGAATTTTCCGCCGCCTGTCGGTGTGGGGCGGCGCTCGAGCGGGCCGCTGTCGGATCGGTCGCCGCAGGGGCATGCACACGACCGGACCTCGGTCCCCGCTCCCCTGCGCTGCTCGCGGCCCGACCCACATCCAGGGGCTATACGCCGGGTGAGACCGTCGGCCGGGACGGTCCAGGGACGACTCGCTCGAGGGCGTGCGCGCGGTAGAAGTCGAGGTGCGCGGCGGCCGCGGCGTCCCAGCTGAAGCTCGCGGCGAGTTCGCGGCCGCGGCGGGCTCGGTCCGGATCGGGAGTGAGGGAGGCCGCCATCGCGGCGGCCATCTCGGCGGGCTCGGCGGCGAAACGGACTGCGGCGCCGAAGACTTCACGGAAGACGGGCAGGTCACGGACCACGACGGGGATGCCTGCGGACAGGGCCTCCATGGCGGCGAGGCCGAAGCCCTCCTTGGTCGACAGGAACGGGAAGACCGCGGCGCCGGCCATCAGGGCGGGCAGGTCGGCATGGTCGACGGTGCCGAGCACCAGGGGCTCGATGCCGAGTTCGCGGGCACGGGCGTCGAAGGCGGCGCGGTAGTCGCGGTAGTCGAACAGCGTCTCCCCGCCCGCGAAGACCAGGGCGAGGTCGGGGTGTTCGCGGGACAGTTCGGCGTAGGCCTCGAGCAGGGAGATGCTGCCCTTACGCGGTTCGATGCCGCCGACGGACAGGATGTAGCCGCCGAGCCGCCGTTGCCACCCGGCGCGGGCGGCGACGGCGTCGGGGTCCTCGCCTGCGGCCGCGGCGAAGCGGTCGTAGTCGACGCCGTTGGGGATCACGGTGGGTCGTAGTCCCCAGCCTGCTTCCACCTCCTCGGCCACGGTGCGCGAGACACAGATCCGGGCGTAGGGGTCGACGACGGCGCGTTCGTGGCAACGGGCCAGTGCCGGGGTGGTGAAGGTGTCGAGATGGTGGATGGTGCGAATGCAGTGGCCGACGGCATTGGCGCTGATGCAGTCCTGGGCGTGCACGATGTCGTAGTCGGCGGGCTCGAAGGCCGCTCGCAACACCTCGACCGAACGCAGGATACGGGCTCCGACGGCCTCTCCCGCGACCTCGGGGAAGTGCACGATCCGCACCGTGACGGCGGGGTCGACCGGGCGGAAGAAGCCGGTGTCGCCGCCCCGCCCGAGCGTCCACACGGTGACCGCGGCGCCCGCGCGGACCAGGGCTTCGGCGAGGGCGAGGGTGTGCACGACGCCGCCGCGCGGTTTGGTCGAGTAGGTCAGCAGGGCGATGCGCATCATCGGAAATCCTTGTCGGCCAGCAGATTGCGGTAGGTGTCGACGCGGCGTTCGGCCACATGGCGCAGCACCCGGCGGGCGCGCTCGACCTCGGCGGCGATGTCCAAGTCCACCTGGGCCAGTCCGCCCTTGGACCAGGTGCGCGACAGGATGTCCCCGCCCGGGCCGACCACCTTGGCCTGGCCGAGGAAGCGCAGGTTTCCGGTGGTCCCGGTCTGGTTCGAGGAGGCGAGCACGACCTGGTTCTCGGCGGCGCGGGCCTGATCGTAGAGGTCGAACAGGCGCGACTGCCGGTCGTTGGGCAGTCGCGAGGCCCGGTCGGTGATGCTGGCGGGCCAGGCCGACAGCGCCGCGATGAGGTGGGCGCCGTCGAGGGCGAGGGTGCGCGCGGATTCCGGGAAGGTCTTGTCGTAGTCGATGAGCATGCCCATCCGGCCGACCGGGGTGTCGAAGGCGTCGAACCGGTCGCCCGCGGCGTAGGCGAGGTGTTCTCCGGCGGGCTGGTGCACCTTCCGATGGCGGCCGAGGACGCCGTCGCCGGTCAGGCAGACCGCCGAGTTGTAGCGCAGGTCGCCGTCGCGCTCGGCGTACCCGACGCACAGAGTCATCGGGCCTGCCATCCGGCGCAGCAGCCGGATCTCCGGGCCGTCCGGGTCGATGGCCTCCGGCCCGGCGGACGGGTCGGGGTTGCGCAGGTCACCGATATAGCCGCCGAGCGTGGCATCGGGCAGGACGAGCAGGTCGACGCCCTGCACGATGAGTCGTTCGACGATCCCGGCGAGCTTGTCCAGCGCCCGGCCGATGTCGGGCCCGAAATGCCCTGCCAGGGCCGCGATCCGGGTCGTGGGCATCGCGCCTCCTGTCTGCGGCTGCCGCGGCTAGGCCGCCGCGGTCTCCCGGACGGCGGGCACGATCTGCTCGGCGAGGAATTCCGCGTCGCGGGCGATGGCGGCGAACCGGCCCGATCCCCAGGTGTGCAGCCAGGGCAGGCCGAGGAAGTACAGGCCGGGCGTGCCGGTGACGCCGCGGTTGTGGCACGGATGGCCCTCGCCGTCGAAGACGCCGACGCGCAGCCACCGGTAGTCGGTGCGGTAGCCGACCGACCACACCACCGAGGTGATGCCGTGCTCGGCGAGATCGAGCGCGGTGACCTCGTGTTCGGGGCGCCACACCGGCACGTAGCGCGCTTCCTCGGGCGCGTCGATGCCCGCGCGGGCGATATAGGCGTCGATGCTGTCCTTGATGCTCTCGGCCACCGCGTCGGCGGCGTCGAGCGAGGCGGCCAATGTCGGTGCGAAGGAGACGATTCCGTCGGCGGTGACATCGGTCATGCGGCCGTAGAGCGACATGCCCTCGCGGGCGAACCGGCGCAGGTCGATATCGCGGCCGCCGTCGCGGCCGGTGACGTAGTGGTTGGTGTTCTCCCGCTTGCCCAGGCCGCCGGGCTGGTCCTCGATGGGGATGTCGTAGTGGCCCATGTCGTGCAGCCAGGCCACGCAGTCACGGCCGCGATAGAAGCGAGCCACGCGCGGGGCATTGCCGACGGCCAGGTGCACGGTGCGCCCTTCCAGGTGCAGGTCTTCGGCGATCTGGGCGCCGGACTGCCCGGTGCCGACGACCAGGACCGCGCCTTCGGGCAGCTCCGCGGCGCTGCGATAGTGCGCCGAGTGGATCCGGGTGAGGCCCGCGGGCAGCTTCTCGGCGAACCGGGGCACGATCGGTTCGTGGTAGCCGCCGGCAGCCACCACGATCTGGCCGGCGTGCCAGCGGCCGGCGCTGGTCACCACGTCGAAACCGCCGCCGGGCGCCTGGGTCACCGACTGCACCGTCACGTGCTCACGGACGGGCGCGTCGAAGGTGTCCGCGTAGTCGCGCACCCAGCGGTAGACCTGGTCGCGGCTCATGAACCCGTCCGGGTCCGGGCCGTCGTAGCGGTAGCCGGGCAGCACGCACTGCCAGTTCGGGGTGACGAGGGTGAAGTTGTCCCAGCGGCTGTCGCGCCACTCGTGGGCGATGGTGTCGCGTTCGAGCACCAGGTGGTCGACGCCGCGGTCGGTCAGATGCCTGCTGATCGACAGGCCTGCCTGCCCAGCGCCGACGATCACCACGTCGCGGTGCTCGATCCCGGCGGACGAGAGGTGTTGTGCGGTCACGGCTTCGCTCCCTGGACGATGGTCGGTGTGGTCGGCGCGGGCACGGCTCAGCCCGCCAATGCGGGTTCGTCCGGCTGCCCGACGACGCCGTAGCGGTCGACCACGCTGTGGTAGAGCTCGGGCCTGCGGTCGCCGAGGTTGTACATGCCACCGCCGCGGGCCAGGCCGAGTTCGTGACCGATGTCCACGGTCGCGGTGGCCAGCCCCGGCTCCACCCCGGTGTCGGCGAGGATCTCCCCGCCGGGGCCGACGATCTTCGCGCTGCACACGAAGCGCAGCGAACCGAATCGGCCTGCCTGGTTGGAGGCCACCCAGATCAGCTGGTTCTCCAGCGCCCGGGCGCGATCGTAGATGTCGAAGCGCTGCTTCCAGCGGTCGTCCTCGAGCCGCTCGGCGGCCCGGGTGCGAGCGGTGGGCCAGGCCGACAGCGAGGTGATGATCTCGGCGCCGTCGAGCGCCAGGCTGCGCGCGGCCTCGGGGAAGGCCTTGTCGTAGCAGATCTGCATGCCCATCCGGCCGATCGGCGTGTCGAACGCCTTGTATTCCGAACCGGCTTCGTAGCAGAGGTTCTCGCCGAGGGGTTGGTGCACCTTGCGGTAGGAGCCGAGGATGCCGTCGCCGGTCAGGGTGACCGCGGCGTTGTAGCGGGTGTCGCCGTCGGCCTCGCAGAAACCGAGAGTGACGATCAGATCGCCCGCCATGCCCGCGACGCGGCGCAGTTCGGGGCCGTCGAGTGCGAGGGCGGGCGGCAGATTGCGCAGCCTGCGTTGCCTGGCCTCGTCGTCCTCCGAGCCGCCACCGAGGCTGGGCAGGTAGCCGCCGAGGCAGGCTTCGGGCAGGACGAGCAGATCGCTGCCCCGCTCGCGCGCCTGCTCGATCAGGGCGCCGATGGTCCGGTAACACTGCTCAATGTCGCGGCCGAATTCGGCGGCGGCGACCGAGATGGTGGTCATGATTCTCCCAATCCGGTGACGGTGCCGTGCACCGCTGTCGTTGTCGTCCCGTCGGGCCAGCGCAGTCGCACGCCCGGTGCCGAGGTCAGGACTCCGCACACGGCGGACTCGGCGGGGCCGGTGGTCGCGATCACCGCGCCGGGGCGGTCGGCGGTGATCATCGCGAAACCCGGGAAACAGGTGAGCCATTCGGCGACCGAGGCTCCCGCCGGGCGCGGGATGCGGGCGATGTCGAGTTCCGCGCCGACGCCCGCGGCTTCGGCGAGCATGCCCGCGGTGCCGGCGAATCCGGCCATGGAGACGTCCTTGGCCGCCGCGGGCGCGGTCCTCGCGACGAAGCGGCCGAGCTCGCGCAGTTCCTCGCCGGTGCGCCGGGACGACGAATCCCATTGCCGTCCGGTGTATCCGGGCCGCCAGCCGCCGCCCAGATCGGCGGTCAGCCGGATCTCGTCGCCGACCGTGCCGCCGCCGCCGCGCACGGGACTGCCCGTGCGGCCCAGCGCGGTGACCGACAGGGCGGCGGGCACGCCGAGCTGGGTGTGCCCGCCGAGCACCGGCACCTGCCATGCCTCGGCGGCGCGGGCGAGCCCACGCAACACCCTGGTGAGGACCGAATGGTTCGGGGCGCCGACCGCATCGAGCAGGCCCACCGGCTGCGCGCCCATGGCCGACAGGTCGTTGAGGTTGACCAGCACCGAACACCAGCCCGCCCATTCCGGATCGCGTTCGACCATGGACGGCAGGATGGCGTCACAGGCGGCGATGAGGTCGGTGCCGGGGACCGGCGCGCCGTCATCGCCACGGAAACCCCTGCCGCCCAACCCCATCGGTTGCGTCCGCAGGGGTGCGAGCGCTCGGGCCAGCATCGCTTTCGCCGCGTGGGCCTGGCGCTCGATCCGGTCGATGGGCCATCGCATCCACACGTGCGGCGCGCCGGCGATCTGTCTGTCGCCCAGCCGGATCCAGCCCAGCCCGGCGAACATCGGCTCGTAGCGCGCCTGGACCGTGGCCTCGAAGCGCAGCACCTGCTGGTCCTCCGCGAGCGCGCAGGCGGCGCGGATCAGCGCGGGGCCCAGCCCCTTGGTGCGGCTGCGCGGATCGACCACCAGCCTGCTGCCGGTCCACCAGCCGATGTCCTCCGCGGTCGCGGGCGCCAACCGGACGCCGCCGAGCAGGGCGCCGTCCGGCGCCAGCGCCACCAGGACCCGGCAGCGGGGATCATCGTCGATGTCGTCGGCGTCGCTACCCGCGAACAGGCCTTGCTCCCGGACGAAGATCTCCCGGCGCAGCGCGCGGTAGCCGGCGAGCTGCCTGCCGTCGGCGGGTCGGATGAGGAAGCCCGGATCCTCGTGCTGCCGGGTTCCGGCGAGCACGCACCGCCAGGTCGAGTCCGCGGCGGACCCCGCGTAGCCGGACCAACCGGTCGTCGGCACCGCCCCGGCGAGGGTGTCCGCGGTCGCCGCCGTCACCGCGGGCGTCGCGGTCATCGGCGTCGGCGTCGGCACGGTTTCCGACGCCGCATCGGTCACTGCTCCGGCGCCTACTGCGACGACCAGCCCGGACTCGGTCGGCGGCGAAACTGCGGCCACCGCCTCGGGCGCCCCGGTCGTGGTCCCGGCTGGGCCGGGCACGCATTCGCGCATTCGGCTCATCTCAGCCTCCCGCCGCTTGCAGCACGCCGCAGGCGCCACACGCCGCACAACCCGCGTTCTGATCGGCGCCGAACATCGACGCCCGGCGCAGGGCGCCGGCGACCCGCTCGGTCACGTCCGCGAGAAGCGCGGGCGACGGAGCGCTCGCCCCGTCGACATCGACGGCGAGAGTGCCCGCCAGCGGCCGGAAGGGGACGACGAAGGGGTAGACGCCCATGTCGATGAGTTCTTCTGCGCCCGCGACCAATTCGTCGGGGTCCTCGCCCAGGCCGACCAGCAGGTAGGTGGAGACCTGGTTGCGGCCGAAGACCCGGACCGCCTCGGCCCAGGCGGTGCGGTACTCCGCCAGCGGGACGGTCGACTTGCCGGGCATCCACCGGGCGCGGACCCGGTCGTCGAGCGATTCGACGTGGATGCCGATGGAGTCGGCGCCCGCCTCGTACAGGTCGGTGATGACCGACAGTTCGCCCGGCGGTTCGCACTGAACCTGGATGGGCAGATCGGGCACCGCCTTCTTGACCGCGCGGACGCAGCGCGCGAGGTGCCGCGCGCCGCGATCCTTGGCGGCCGAGGTGCCGGTGGTCATGACCATCTGCTTCACCCCGTCCAGGCGCACCGCGGCCGCGGCGACCTCGGCCAGCTGTTCGGGGCGCTTCACCGCGATCGTGCTGCCCGCCGCCAGGGAGGCCTCGATGGAGCAGAAGCGGCAGCGCTGATCCTCGGCATAGCGGATGCAGGTCTGCACGACGGTGGTGGCCAGCACGTCGCCGCCGTGCAGACGGGCGATCTTCTCGTACGAGACGCCGTCATCGGTGGCGAGGTCGTAGAACTTGGGCCTGCGCACCGGCTCGACGGGCACGTCCAGATCGACGCCGTCGAGCAGCAGCCTGCCGTCGAGCAGCGAGTACGGGCTGTCGGTGCGGATGGGGACGGCGACATTGGCGCCGTCGATCCGTACGTGCCCGTCGTCGCTCGGCCCGGCTCCGGAGCGACGCCGCAGCGGGACGTCGACGCGGATGCCCAGCAGAGCGAGGTCCACCCGGGTGGAGATCTCGGCCATGACCCCATCACCTACAGCTGGTAGGTGGAGTTGATGATGGCGCCCTTGCGCGCGTAGTGGATCAGCGCGTCCTGGACGTCGAGGGGGTGCGCAGGCACGACACCCTCGATCAGGTCCTCTTCCCGCGCGCCGTGCAGCGCGAGGCCGAAGCGGCAGGCGAACACGGTGCCGCCCTCCTTGATGAAGGTGGCCAGCGCCTCGTTGATGTTCTGCTCGCCGGGGAAGCCGCTGTCGCCGGTGGTCGGGAAGCCGCGGGTGGCAACACAGTTGATGGCACCGGGGCCGTAGAAGTAGATCGCCGACTCGAAGCCTTTGCGCAGGGCGCGGGTGGCCTGCAGGATGGCGACGAAGCTGACCGAGGACTCGTGGGCGATGCCGTGCACCAGGGTGAAATAGGTTTCGCCCGCCTCCGCCTGATAGTCGGGGAAGATCTTGGTGGAGCCGTAGATATTGCTGCCCTTGGGCAGTGCCGGATGCGGGATCTCGGCGAGGGACTTCGCGATGTTTTCGGCGATCTGCTGGTCGATGTCGGGGGTGCTCGTGGACATGCGCTCTTCTTCCTACGGGTCGTGAATCCTGGCCTGCGATGTCTGCCTGCCGCGTTCGCTCGCGGCGACATCACCGAGTTCACGCCCCGGGTGTTTCCGAATGGTCGCATCCGGAATAACTCGGCATTGCCCGGGTTACGAAACGGGAGCAACCCGCGAACAGCGCATAAGTGCTGTACAGCAAGGGTTTTCGAGAGCCTGTCCGGTCGATCGCGCGCAGGCGGCGACGATGCTGTTAGCCGCGCCGTAATCGAAGTCCGGCGATTCGGCGGACCCGGTTAACACCGGAAGTCACTTTCGCGCACCCGGACGTCACGCCGGGGAAACGACCGCACTGGCGCATCGGCGGGCGCGGATACGACACGAGGCGGGTCACGAACCTTTCGGCTCATGACCCGCCTCGGCGGGAATTCCGTCGATCCGAACCGTCGGACGGCTCAGTCGTCGAGCTGTGCCAGCACCTCGTCGGAGATGTCCACATTCGTGTAGACGTTCTGCACGTCGTCGCTGTCCTCGAGCGCGTCGACCAGCTTGAAAACCTTGCGCGCGCCGTCGGCGTCGACCGGAACGCTGACCGAGGGCTGGAAACCGGACTCGGCCGAGTCGTAGTCGATGCCCGCGGACTGCAGGGCGGTGCGCACCGCGATCAGATCGCCGGGCTCGCTGATGATCTCGAAGGAATCGCCGAGGTCGTTGACCTCCTCGGCGCCCGCGTCGAGCACGGCCATGAGCACGTCGTCCTCGGACAGGCCGTTCTTCTCCAGCGTGACGACGCCCTTGCGGTGGAACAGGTAGGCGACCGAACCCGGATCGGCCATGTTGCCGCCGTTGCGGGTCATGGCCACGCGCACCTCACCGGCCGCGCGATTGCGGTTGTCGGTCAGACATTCGATGAGCACCGCGACGCCGTTGGGGCCGTAGCCCTCGTACATGATGGTCTGCCAGTCGGCGCCACCGGCTTCTTCGCCGCCGCCGCGCTTACGGGCGCGCTCGATGTTGTCGTTGGGCACCGACGACTTCTTGGCCTTCTGGATGGCGTCGTAGAGCGTCGGGTTGCCGTCGGGATCACCGCCACCCGTGCGGGCCGCCACCTCGATGTTCTTGATCAGCTTCGCGAAGAGCTTGCCCCGCTTGGCGTCGATCGCGGCCTTCTTGTGCTTGGTGGTGGCCCATTTGGAGTGGCCGCTCATTCCCTACTTCCTTCGGGTCGGTTGCACATCGGTCTCTGGTGCCGCCTGTGTTCGTTCCCGCCGTGGACACGACGGTCACACAGGGACCCGAGCGCGCCGAGGCGAGCAGACAGCTTTCACAGCGTAATGGAACCGCGGGGGTGCCCCGTCGGGCCACCCCCAGATATCCCGGCGATCCGGGCGCGAAAGCCGGCCTGGGTGGACCGCCGCGGGTCAGTCCTGCCGGGCGGCGGCGGTGCGCGCCGCACGCACGATGTCGACGAACATCCGGTGCACCCGCAGGTCGCCGGTGACTTCGGGGTGGAACGAGGTCGCCAGCACATTGCCCTGCCGGACTGCCACGATGCGGCCCGCACCGGGCCCCTCCGGCACGGTGGCCAGCACCTGCACATCCGCACCCGCGCGCTCGACCCAGGGCGCCCGGATGAACACCGCGCGCACCGGCCCGTCGTCGAGCCCGCCGAAGTCCAGGTCGGTCTCGAAGGAATCGACCTGGCGGCCGAAAGCGTTGCGCCGCACCGTCATATCGATGCCGGACAGATGCTGGGCGTCGGGGCGGGTGTCGAGCACCTCGGAGGCCAGCAGGATCATCCCGGCGCACGAGCCGAAGGCGGGCATGCCCGCGCGCAGCCGTGCCCGCACCGGTTCCAGCAGTTCGAAGACCTGCAGCAGCTTGCTGATCGCGGTGGATTCCCCGCCCGGCAGGATCAGCCCGTCCACGGCGTCGAGTTCGCTCACCCGGCGCACCAGCACGGCATCGGCACCGCAACTGTCCAACGCCGCGAGATGCTCACGCACGTCGCCCTGCAGGGCCAGCACGCCGATGGTCGGGCGGGCCTGCGACGCCTCGGCGTCGGTGACGGTGGCGGAAACCGGGGTCTGGGTCACCGGCCCAGCTTACGAGCGGGCCCGGTGTGGGCCCGCTCACGCCCGCGCTGCGCGACGACCGGAATCGAGCCTGCCGCGCCCGGTCGGGCATGCGGTGTCCGGCGTCAGTCCCGCAGGGTGCGGATCAGGCCTTCCTGCACCACCGAGGCGACCAGCTCGCCTTTGCTGTTGAAAATGCGTCCGGACGTCAGGCCACGGCCGAAACCGGCCGAGGGCGAGGACTGGTCGTAGAGCAGCCAGTCGTCGGCGCGGAACGGGCGCAGGAACCACATGGCGTGGTCGAGCGAGGCGTTCTGCGTGGGCTCGTCGGGGTGGGTCACCTTCGACGAGCCCAGCAGCGTCATATCGCTCATATAGGCCAGCGTGCAGACATGGAACAGCGGGTCGTCGGGCAGCGGCTGCCGGTAGCGGAACCACACCTGCTGCTGGGCGGCCACGCCCTCGCGGCGCACCAGCGACTCCTGCGGGACCATCCTGATGTCCCAGTGCTCCCATTCGCGCAGCGCCCACAGCCGTTCCGGGCTCATGGTCTCCTGCGTGTCGCGCAGTTCCTCCGGCGAGGCCACCGTGGGCATCTCGTCCTGGTGTTCGGGGCCTTCGTCGCCGATGTGGAAGGAGGCCGACATGGTGAAGATCGCCTGACCGTCCTGGATGCCGGTGACCCGCCGGGTGCAGAACGAACGCCCGTCCCTGATGCGCTCGACCTGGTAAACGGTGGGTTGCTGCGGGTTGCCGGGGCGCAGGAAATAGCCGTGCAGCGAATGCACCTGATAGCGCGGTTCCACCGTGCGCACCGCGGAGACGAGCGCCTGACCGGCGACTTGGCCGCCGAATGTACGCTGCAGCTGGGTCTTGGTCGACGCGCCACGGAAGATGTCGCGCTCGATGCGCTCGATCTCCAGCGCTTCTTCGATGGTCGCCATGGGCTGAGACTATCCCGAGACACAGAACAGCCCGTGCGGGGCCGCACGGGCTGTCCGGGTCCATCGTCGGCCGGGCCGGTCCGGCCGACGGCTCACCAGCCGCGTTCGGCGAGCCGGTGCGGCTGCGGGATCTCCTCGACGTTGATGCCGACCATCGCCTCGCCCAGGCCGCGCGAGACCTTGGCCAGCACATCGGGATCGTCGTAGAAAGTGGTGGCCTTGACGATCGCCTCGGCGCGCTGGGCCGGGTTGCCGGACTTGAAGATGCCCGAGCCGACGAACACGCCTTCGGCGCCGAGTTGCATCATCATCGCGGCGTCGGCCGGGGTGGCGATACCGCCGGCGGTGAACAGCACGACCGGCAGCTTGCCGGTCTCGGCGACCTCGCGGACCAGCTCGTAGGGCGCCTGCAGCTCCTTGGCGGCCACGAACAGCTCGTCGGCGGGCAGCGAGGAGAGCCTGCGGATCTCCTGGCGGATCTTGCGCATGTGAGTGGTGGCGTTGGAGACGTCACCGGTGCCCGCCTCCCCCTTGGAGCGGATCATGGCCGCGCCCTCGGTGATACGGCGCAGCGCCTCGCCCAGGTTGGTCGCGCCACAGACGAACGGCACGGTGAACTGCCACTTGTCGATGTGGTTGCTGTAGTCGGCCGGGGTCAGCACCTCGGACTCGTCGATGTAGTCGACGCCGAGGCTCTGCAGGATCTGCGCCTCGACGAAGTGGCCGATGCGGGCCTTGGCCATGACCGGGATGGAGACGGCGTCGATGATGCCGTCGATCATGTCCGGATCGCTCATCCGGGACACGCCGCCCTGGGCGCGGATGTCGGCGGGCACGCGCTCGAGCGCCATGACGGCGACCGCGCCGGCATCCTCGGCGATCTTGGCTTGCTCGGCGGTGACGACATCCATGATCACCCCACCCTTGAGCATCTCGGCCATACCGCGCTTCACGCGGGCGGTGCCGATGGTTTGGGTGGTATCGGACGTGGTCACGGCATTCTCCTGAGTCATGTGCGCCAATCGGGTCGCTCGATAGGAAACGAACCAATTCTAGGCGCGCAGTGCATGCCACTTGATAGCCAGTCGAGCACGACTGGCCTGGTGGCGCAGGCCACGTCCGATCCGGGGCTCGATCAGAGTGGGCCGACGACCAGCAGGTGCGCCCAGTATTCGGCGATCGACGGGCCGAGGATCGGCAACAGGAAGTCGTAGAGCAGGTACGACATGGGTAAAGCCACCTCCACATCAGCCGGGACACCGAACGTCGCGGCTTCGTCGCGGGTTGGTCCCGCGCGGATGCGCGGCCCTGGGAACGGGCTACCCGAGGGCCCGCGAACCAGTCCGAAATTAGCACGATCGTGAACCGGATCACACCCGCGCGGGTACGGTCAGCGGATCGAGCGAACCACGGGATCGGAAGTGCCGGAAGCGACTTCGGCCGCCTCGGCGATCAGCCCGTCGAGATCGAAGGGATAGACCGGCTCGCCGGACGCCTCCAGCGCCACGATGTCGGCGGGCGCGCACCAGCGGTGACCGGTGACGCAGCGCTTCTCGAGCGAGGTGAGATCGCCCGGCTTCGGCTCGTAGGCGGGTACCCGCAGCGCGAAGAACAGTTCCTCGGCGCGGATCAGCTCGCCGTCGAACGGGAACACCGCCACCCGCCGCCAGATCGGGCCGCGCAGCGCGTCCGGGTCGGCGGTGTAGCCGGTCTCCTCCCACAGTTCGCGCACCGCGGCCGCGCGCAGGCTCTCCCCCGGCTCGACGCCGCCGCCGATGGTGAACCAGAACGGCGATTCCGGAGTCTTCGGGTCGTTGCCGCGCATGAGCAGGATGCGGTCGCGTTCGTCGAGCAGCACCACCCGCGCGGAGGTGCGGACGGTGTCGACCGTGAGCCCGGTCGATGCCGCCGGGGTGACCCGTTCGGTGATCTCGAAATAGGTCGGCAGCGGCGCGGTGCCGCCCAGGTGCAGTAAGCGCACCGGACGGCGGGTGCGCAGCGCCAAGGTGTCGCGCACGGCATCGTTGTGGAAACGGCGGGCGATGAGCACCCTCGCCTCGGCGTCGGCGAGCTCCGCGACCAGTTGCGGGCGCAGCAGCCCGATGTCGATCGCGGACAGCGCGGTCGAGAGCTGGTTCTCCAGCACCTCCCGGTCCGCGCGATCGACCCGTTCGGCCCGATCCGCCAGCGTGGCAAGCCGTTTGGCCTGCTCGACCAGGGCCGGGTCGGAGACCGGGCCGGCCATCGCCATCGCCACCGCTCTGGCCACCACGGCGCGACGGGCCAGTGCCGCGTCCAGCGCCTGCCAGGACTGATCGGAGCGCACGTGCAGCCGGTCCAGCCGGTTGGCGGTCGAGTACGCCCAGACGCCGATGGCGACGACGATGGCGGCGAGCAGTGCGAGGACGAGGACCGTCGTCGCGGAGAAGGTGATCATCCGGCGGCCCGCACTCGCGCGTCGCCGACCGTCACGGTCTCGTAGACGCGCAGGATCTGTTCGGCCACCACGGGCCAATCGTATTCGGCCACGACCTGATTCGCCTTGCGTACCAATGCCTCCCGCTGACCGGCGTCGGTCAGCAGGATGTCGATGGCTTCGGCCAGCCGGTCCGCGTCGCCGATCGGCACCAGCAGGCCCGCGGCCCCGTCGCGAAGCACCCGGCGGAAGGCGTCGAGTTCACTGGCGACCACCGGGGTGCCCGCGGCCATCGCCTCGATCAGGATGATGCCGAAGCTCTCCCCGCCCAGATTCGGCGCGACGTAGACATCGGCGCTGCGCATCGCGGAGGCCTTCTCCTCGTCGGAGACCTGGCCGAGGAAGCGCAGCCTGCCCGCGTTCGGCCCGGCCTCACGGCGCAGACGCTGTTCGTCACCGCGGCCGACGACCAGGATCTCGATCTCCGGATGCCTGCGCACCAGCTCCGGCAGCGCCTCGAGCAGCACCTGCATGCCCTTGCGCGGCTCGTCGTAGCGGCCGAGGAACAGCACGGTGCCGCCCGCGCGCGGATAGCCCTCCAGCAGCGGGGCCCGCGTGAAGGCGGGCACGTCCACGCCGTTGGGAATCTCCACGGCGTCGGAGCCCAGCGCCTCCACTTGCCAGCGCCTGGCCAGCTCCGAGACGGCGATGCGCCCGCTGATCTTCTCGTGATAGGGCCGCAGCACACCCTGGAACGTGCTCAGCACCAGCGACCGGGTGGTCGAGGTGTGAAAGGTCGCCACGATCGGGCCCTCGGCGATCTTCAACGCCAGCATCGACAGACTCGGCGCGTTCGGCTCGTGGATGTGCAGCACGTCGAAGTCGTTGGCTTCGATCCAGCGGCGGATCCGGCTGTAGGCCATCGGCCCGAAGGACAACCGCGCCACCGACCCGTTGTAGGGAATGGCGACCGCGCGACCTGCCGAGACCACGAAATCCGGCAGCGCCGTCTCCTCCGAGGCGGGGGCGAGCACACTCACCTGATGGCCGCGTTCGATGAACACCCGTGCCAGTTCGACCACGTGCGCCTGCACACCACCGGGAACGTCGAACGAATACGGGCAGACCATCCCGATCTTCATGCTGTCTCGTCTCTTCGCCCGTGTCCTGCTCGGCCACCGCGCCCGGCGAGGCGGGCCTGCGACTCGGCGATCCTGGCTCGCCGCTCCGGCGACAGGTCGCTCTCCCACAACGGCTGCAGCATGTGCCAGTCTGCCGGGTGTTCGGCGATTCCGACGGCGAACCGATCCGCCAGCGCCTGGGTGGCCGCCGCGACGCCGCCGGAGACGTCCAGCGGCGGATCGGCGCGAACGCCCCAACCCTCGACGCCGTTCTCGTCGACGGTGAACCAGCAGTGCACCGGCATCAGCGCCGCGCCGGTCTCGATGGCCAGCTTGGCCGCCCCGGCGGGCATCCAGGTGCGCTCGCCGAAGAAATCGACCGGCACGCCGCGTCCGGTGAGATCCCGCTCGCCCAACAGGCACACGACCTTGTTCTCGCGCAGCCGCTGCGCGAGGGTCGCGAACGGTGGCTGCTCGCCGCCGGTCAGCGCGAACACCTCGAAGCCGAGGCTCTCGCGGTAGGCGACGAAACGCTCGAACAGCGACTCCGGCTTCAAGCGCTCCATGACGGTCGTCAGGCCGCCGTAGTTCTGCACCAGCCACACACCGGCCATGTCCCAGTTGCCCGAATGCGGCAGCACGAACACGATTCCGCGCCCGCGGTCGAGCCCGGCATCCACATTCTGCACGCCGTCCACCGGCAGCAGCGGCGAACGACCGAGCGCGGCGTGGTCCATGGCAGGCAACCGGAACGCCTCGCGCCAATAGCGCGCGTAGGAGCGCAGGCTCGCGCGGATCAACTCGTCGGGGACGTCCTCCGGGGTGACGCCGAGTACCCGGGCCAGATTGCGCCGCAACTGTGCCGGGCCGCCGTCGCGCGCGGCCCACTCGCCGCCCCGGTCGAACGCGCGACGGGCCGTGCGTTCGGGTAGTGCCCGTACCAATCGCCAACCCGTGGCGTAACCCGCATCGCTCAGCCGCTCACCGAGGTTCACGCCGTGACCCTGCCCGACATCCCGGCGGCCGTCGCACCGTCGCCCGGCCGGCGCGGCCGCGCAGCGCTCATCGCGAGTCCCCCGAGGCGGCCTTCGCCGTGGGCGGGATGATCTCGCGCGCGCCGGGCGAATTGCGCACCGCGAGCACACGCTGGAAGACCGTGACGATGCTCAGCACCGCCAGTGCCCACATGGCCACGTGCACGGCCCAGGTCAGCCACTCGATGCCCCAGTGCCCGGCGATGCCGGTCAGGCCGGCGCCGACGAGCACGAGGACGAGGCGGTCCGGGCGCTCGATCAAGCCGCCGTCGGCGGACAGGCCGCTGGCCTCGGCGCGGGCCTTGGCATAGGAGATGACCTGCGAGGTCACCAGCACCACCAGCGTCGCGGCGAACAGCCACCTGTTGTGCTCGTGGTAGACCGCCCACCAGGCCAGGCCGCCGAAGATCGCGCCGTCGGCGATCCGGTCGCAGGTGGCGTCGAGCACCGCGCCGTACTTCGTGCCGCCGCCGCGCGCCCGTGCCATCGCGCCGTCGAGCATGTCGAACATGACGAACAGCCAGATGAGCATGGTGCCCCAGAACAGGTGACCTGTCGGGAACAGCGTCACCGCGGCGGTGATCGAGGCGACGGTGCCGATCAGTGTGACAGCGTCGGGGGTGAGACCGGTGCCGACGAGCGCCCGGCCGAGCGGTGCGGTCGCCTTGGCGAAGGTCTCACGGCCGAAGAAGCTGAGCACCTACTCCATTTCCTTCCACGCCTGCGCGAGTAGGTTCCTGGTCTCGCCCAGCAGTTGCGGCATCATCTTCACCCCGCCGATCACGGTGATGAAATTCGCGTCGCCACCCCAGCGCGGGACGATGTGCTGGTGCAGGTGGTCGGCCAGCGAGCCGCCCGCCACCCCGCCGAGGTTGAGGCCGACGTTGAAGCCGACCGGCCGCGACACACTCTTCATCACCCGGATCGCCCGCTGGGTGAACGCCATCAACTCGGCGCTCTCGGCCTCGGTGAGTTCCTCGAGGTCGGCGACCCGGCGATAGGGCACCACCATCAGGTGGCCCGGGTTGTACGGGTAGAGGTTGAGCACCGCGTAGACCGTCTCGCCGCGCGCGACGATCAGTCCGTCCTCGTCGGTCATCGTGGGGATGTCGGTGAACGGGTGACCGGTGCTGCCCCGGCGCGAGGCCGGGGTCTCGGTGATGTAGGACATCCGGTAGGGCGTCCAGATCCGTTGCAGCCGATCGGGTTCGCCCACGCCGATGTCGACGATGTCACCGCGCTCGGCGCTGTCGCCGTTGGCGGTGCTGTCGCCACCGGCGGCGGTGTCGCCGCCCGCGGCCGGGCTGTCTTCGAAACTCATCTAGCTCTCCCCCGCCGACACGATCGCGAAACCCTCCGCCGTCGGAGAGGCGTTCTCGCGGTTGGCGATCCACGCCACCACGGTGGCCACGGCATCGGCGACCGGAACACCGTTGACCTGAGTGCCGTCGCGGAAGCGGAAGCTCACCGCACCCGCTTCGACATCGCGCGCGCCTGCCAGCAGCATGAACGGGACCTTCTGCGCGGTGTTGTTGAAGATCTTCTTCTGCATCCGGTCGTCGCTGCGATCCACCTGCGCGCGCACGCCCTGATCGGTCAGCGCCTCGATCACCTGGTCCAGGTGCTCGGCGAAGGTCTCCGCGACCGGGATGCCCACCACCTGCACCGGCGAGAGCCAGGCCGGGAAGGCGCCCGCGTAGTGCTCGGTGAGCACGCCGAAGAACCGCTCGATCGAGCCGAACAGCGCGCGGTGGATCATCACCGGCCGCTGCTTGGTGCCGTCGGAAGCGGTGTACTCCAGGTCGAACCGCTCGGGCAGGTTGAAATCGAGCTGGATGGTCGACATCTGCCAGGTGCGACCGAGCGCATCCTTGGCCTGCACGGAGATCTTCGGGCCGTAGAAGGCGGCGCCGCCCGGATCGGGCACCAGCTCGAGACCGGAGGCGTGCGCGACCTTGGACAGGGTCTCGGTGGCCTCCTCCCAGATCTCGTCGGAGCCGACGAACTTCTTCGGGTCCTTGGTGGACAGCTCCAGGTAGAAATCGTCGAGGCCGTAGTCGGCGAGCAGACCGAGCACGAACTGCAGCGTGTTCGTCAGCTCCTGGTGCATCTGCTCCTTGGTGCAGTAGATGTGCGCGTCGTCCTGGGTCATGCCGCGCACCCGGGTCAGGCCGTGCACCACACCGGACTTCTCGTACCGGTACACCGAGCCGAACTCGAACATCCGCAGCGGCAGCTCGCGGTAGGAGCGTCCGCGCGAACGGAAGATCAGGTTGTGCATCGGGCAGTTCATCGGCTTGACGTAGTAGTCCTGGCCGGGCTTGCGCACGGTGCCGTCGTCGTTGTACTCGGCGTCCAGGTGCATGGCCGGGAACATGCCGTCGCGGTACCAGTCCAGGTGGCCGGAGACCTCGAACAGATGGCCCTTGGTGATGTGCGGGGTGTTGACGAACTCGTAGCCCGCCGCGACGTGCCGCCTGCGCGAGTACTCCTCGAGCTCCTTGCGGATGATGCCGCCCTTGGGGTGGAACACCGGCAGGCCCGAGCCGAGCTCGTCGGGGAAGCTGAACAGGTCCAGCTCCAGGCCGAGCTTGCGGTGGTCGCGGCGCTCGGCCTCGGCCAGCACGTGCAGGTGCTCCTCGAGCGCCTCCGGCGACTCCCAGGCGGTGCCGTAGACCCGCTGCAGGTCCTCGCGGTTCTGGTCACCGCGCCAGTAGGCCGCCGAGCTGCGGGTCAGCTTGAAAGCGGGGATGAACTTGGTGGTGGGGATGTGCGGGCCGCGGCACAGATCGCCCCAGACCTTCTCGCCCGTGCGCGGGTCGAGGTTGTCGTAGATGGTCAGCTCTTTGCCGCCGACCTCCATGACCTCGGGGTCGTCGATGCCGGACTTGTCGCTGATCAGCTCCAGCTTGAACGGCTCGCTCGCCAGTTCGGTCCTGGCCTCGTCGATCTCGACCACCCGGCGCGAGAACCGCTGCGCGCCCTTGATGATCTTCTTCATCCGGGATTCCAGCTTGACCAGATCCTCCGGGGTGAAGGGCCGCTCGACCTGGAAGTCGTAGTAGAAGCCGTCCTTGATCGGCGGGCCGATGCCCAGCTTGGCCTCGGGGAACTCCTGCTGGACCGCTTGGGCGAGCACGTGCGCGGCCGAGTGACGGATCACGCTGCGCCCGGCCTCCGTGGACGCGGCCACGGCCTCGACCTCGGTGTCGACCTCCGGGGCCCAGGACAGGTCCTTGAGGGCTCCCTCGGCGTCGCGGACCACCACCACGGTGTCCGGACCTTTCGTCGGCAGGCCCGCTTCCCGCACCGCGGCGCCCGCCGTAGTCCCGGCCGGCACCCGGACGAGGGTGGACGGGCTGAGCGGGGCTGAGGTCGTCACGACGGCGCTCTCCTTGGCATCTTCAGGGGCGGGCGGGTTCCCGCGCGGCATCGCCGGCGGCGTATGCGCTCCGGCGCGACCATGCTATCGGCACCCACGCGCCCGCGTGTCGATGGACCGGCGCTCGCGGGCGAATTCGGGGCGACGCTGACGCGGCGCCACCGCAATGCCCGCGCTCCGGGTGGGGCGAGCACAGGTGGCAGCCCGAACGTGCGCGCTCGCGACAGCGGCGGACGCCGCCGCGACCGGGCGGAAACGACAGGGGTCAGCGCCCGGCGGCGTAGCTCGCCAGGAGGGCGGCGCGCTCGTCCGAGGAACGTTTGGGGCAGCTGGTGCACATGGCGGCGCCGGGCACCTCGAAGACCAGGCAGCAGGAGATCCGGCGGACGAACGTGCGCCCGCCGGCCTCGACGAAGCGCGGCCGGGGCAGCTTGCCGCCGACCTGTTCGGCCAGTCCGGTCGCGACCTGCGGAGCGCCCACGTCGATCGCCCGGTTGCCGATCGCGTCGGCGACGACCGCCCACAGCGCGGGCATGCCCGCGCCCGATACCTGCGCCACCACCGGGATCACCCGGGTGAGGGTCTCGCGCAGCGACAGCGCGGCGACCAGGTCGGCGTCCCCGCCCACCGACATCCGGACGTCCCGTTCCGGGTGCGCGAGCATCCGCTCGACCCCGCCGTCGGGACGCATCTCGCAGTCCAGCGCCTCGAGCCCGGCCGGTGGTGCCGGACGGCCCGCCGCACGCGCCGCGACGATCTGCTCGACGAGCGCGGAGGCGACCATGCACCACCAGAGCGTGCCCGCGACGCGGGGTGCGGCGGTGCCCCAGGAGGCGCCCATCTCCGCGATCCGGTCCCGCACCCAGGCGGGGCGGGTCAGCGCGATCGCGGGCGCGGTGCTCATCGCTGTAGCGGACTGCGTAACCATTCCCAATCGACTCCGATCCAGCCGGCGAACCATCCGAACGTGTTGAGAACCCATAGCGTGGCCACGACCACCGCGGCCGTGAGGACCGCACCGAGCACCCGGATGCCGAGGCCGCGCGCGGAGTACCACGCCATCACCTTCCGGTACCGGACTCGCACCCAGCCCAGTACGCGATGCGCCCAGGCGAATTCACTGGCGAGAATGCCCAGGCCGGCGAAAACCATCGCCCAGCCCGGTCCGGGATACGGAATCGCGAGAATGCCGATGGCGAGGACGACCGTGCCGACGACGCCGATTCCGATCCGGTAGGCGAGGTTCAGGGTAGGCCGGGCGGCCACCCGAGCGCGGAAGGCGCGCAGGCGATGTCGCAGCGCCGTCGAGGTTCTCCTCCGCCACGTGGCGGGTCGGTCACGCACGGCGGTGGCGCCGCCGCGGCCGTCCGTGCCGTCCGCGGATGCGGACGACCGGTCCGGCGCTTCGGACGTGGTGGTCGGCGGGTTCGATCCGCCTGTCGAATCCAGCTCGCTGCTCACCTTGCCAGCCTAGAGATTCACACCAACTCCGGCAGGCCCGCGCCGCGCTCGCCCGCCGGGCCCGCGTGATCCGGGCCGAGCAGCCGCGCGCCTGCGCCCGGCACCGGAGACGCACCGGCCTCACCGATCGGGGCGATGCCCTCGGCGGTCACTTCGAGGACCCGCGCGGTGGCGATGTCGAAGAACAGTCCCGAGACGGTGACGCCGCGTTCGGCGGCCGCCCGCCGCACCGCCGGATGCCGGTGCAGCGTCTCCACCTGCACCGCCACGTTCACCATGCTCAGCTGGTCGATCTCGCCGAAGCCCGCGGCGCGCGCGGCCGCGGCGACCGGGTGCCCGGCCAGGAAGCGCCGCAGGCTGGGCTGGGCGTGCACCAGCCACGGCGCGATGCCCGGGTCGGTGTCGCCGCCGGAGTGCAGGGCCGTCATCGCCCCACAGCTGGAATGCCCGCACACCACCACGCAGCGCACGCTCAGTTCCTCGAGGGCGAAGACCAGCGCCGCGTCCACCGAGGCGTCCCCGCACGCGGGCACCAGGTTGCCGACATTGCGGACGGTGAACAGGTCGCCCGGTCCGCTGTTGGTGATCACATTGGGCACGATCCTGGAATCGGAGCAGGTGAGGAAGAACGAGTCCGGATCCTGCCGGTGCACGAGGTCGTCCAGATGCGGGCGGACCATGTGGGCGTGACTGCGGTGGTATGCCGCGACGCCCGCGGTCACCGGATCGTGATGCGGCGCCTCCGCTCGCCGCCACGGCCCGAGCACCTCGTCCCACACCGACCTGCCGAAGCCGCGGGCGGGCGGGCCGGTCACGGCGTCGGACATCCGCACGCTGCCGATCTCCACGAATTCCACACTGCCGCCGCTGTCCTCCTGCCTGCGCACCCAGTCCTGCAGTGCCTCGACCGCGGCGTGGTCGAGGAAATCGACGGTCAGCTCGACGGTCACGTCGGCGTCGGCGGGCACCTTCGCCAGTTCCCCGAACAGCCTGGGCAGGGCCAGGAACGTGCAGGAGCCGTCCACGCGCACTCGCCAGCGCTGTGACTGCGGGATCGGCTCGGCCACGATGGCGACCCGCACCACCCGCCACAGCAGCAGCGCGAAGGCCAGCAGCAGGCCGAGGATCACGCCTTCGAGCAGGTTCAGCAGCACCACGCCGCCGATGGTCACCAGGTAGACGAGCAGGTCGCCGGTGCGGCGGGCGAGCTTGATGTGGGAGATCTTGACCAGCTGGATCCCGATGACGACGAGCAGTCCGGCCAGCGCCGCGGTCGGGATCTGCTCCACCACCGACACCAGCGCCACCGAGAACACCAGCAGCCACACCCCGTGCAGCACCGCCGAGGCCCGGCTGCGCGCGCCCGCCTGCGCATTGGTCGCACTGCGCACGATCACCCCGGTCACCGGGAGGCCGCCGAGCAGACCGGAGAGCACATTCGCCGATCCCTGCCCGATCAGTTCGCGATCGAAATTCGTGCGCGGGCCGATGTGCATCCGATCCACCGCGACCGCCGAGAGCAGGCTCTCCACGCTGGCGATCAGCGCGATCGTCAGCACCATGAGCGCCACCGCGCCCCAGCCGCCGGAGGGGATGCCGGGCAGGGCGATGGCGTCGAACAACGAGCTGCTCAACACGATTCGCTCCACCTGCACCGGCGCGAGCAGTGACACCACCGTCGCCGCGACGACCGCGACCAGCGGTCCCGGCACCGCCCGCACCCGGGCGGGCAGGTACCGCCAGCCCAGCATCACCGCGACGACCAGGCCGCCGACCAGGGCCGCGCCGACGTTCATCGACAGCACCTGCCCCGGCAGCGCGGTCAGGTTGCCCCACGCGGAGCTGCGCGAATCACCGCCGAGGAGCACATGGACCTGCTGCAGCGCGATCGTCACGCCGATGCCCGCCAGCATGGCGTGCACCACCACCGGCGCCACCGCCAGTGCGGCGCGGGCGACCCGGCTCAGCCCGAACAGGATCTGCAGCACGCCCGCCGCGACCACAATGAAACAGGTTGTGCGCCAGCCGAACTGGGCGATGGACTCGGCCACCACGACGGTCAGCCCGGCCGCCGGGCCGCTCACCTGCAGGACCGAACCGCCGAGGCAGCCGACCACCATGCCGCCCACCACCGCGGCGATGAGTCCCGCCGCGACCGGCGCGCCGGAGGCCATCGCGATGCCGAGCGACAGCGGCAGGGCGACCAGGAATACCACAATCGAGGCCGGAAGATCGTGCCGCAGAACGGATTTCCAATATCCGCTGCGATACTCCGGGCCGGGGGCAGTGGGGGGTGCGTGCTCGCTGGCGACAGACATGGGTCAGCTCCTTCGCCGCCCCGTTCCCGGACCGACCCGGAAGACGCGGCGGCAGACGATTCGATGTGTCCTACAGGGCATTTCGGCGCGAAACCATGGTCCCGCGGTTCGGTGGTCTCCGGCGCGACGGCCGGAGAGGGCGCGCGGCGAGCTAGGGCAGCGCCTCGGGAAAACTCGAACGCGCCGCGTCCCGCCGACGCGAGATCGTCGATCCGCCAGTGGAATTCACGACATCGGACGACATCGGTGTCTGGCAGGGCTCGGGAAACATATTTCTCCTTCGCCATCGACGGACCTCGCGGTCCGGATGGTTCATCGGTGGAACATGTGCGGGCGGGACAACCGGGCGACAGGCGGGGCGCACAGCATCCCGGCGCGGGGCACTCGAGCGTTGTGCGACCCGAAGACAGCCGGGCCGGGATCAATAGTAAAGACATACCAAAGACTTCGGAAAGCCCGAGACGGCCGCGATCACCAATCGCTACAAGAATGAGACACGCATCACAGACGCGCGACAGCGTGGCCAACGGAACGAGATCGGTGCGGCAGCCGCGACGGTCACCGGACCGATCATGGACAGCGCCCGGATCGGCAGCAGCGCAGCCAGGGCGCCGGCTGCCGGCTGCACGCCGTTTCAGGCGCGGAGATCAGCGCACGCGGGCGGAGGCGATACGCCCGGCGACGACCAGCGCGGCCAGCGCGACCGCTCCGGCCACGGTAACCACCCGGTTGACATCGACCGCGGGCTGCCATCGCACCCGGCCGTCACGGATGACATAGGCCCCGACCGGTTTCGCACCCACACCGAAGCCGCCACCGGTTCCTTCCTGCCCCTTCCGGTCGATCCCACTGCCGCCGCCGCCACGGCCGCTGATCGCGGCGACGCCGATGATCGTGGTGCCGTCGCGTTCGATCGGCTCGGCGTATACCCGCTTCACCGTCATCGCGTCACGGGCCGCGGCGAGCATCTCGTCGACCTTCATCGTGCCTCCCTGATACTCGTCCCTCGATCGCACCGGACCGGTCGTGCCCGGATTCGTCACGGCCTTCGCCGGCGCTCGGCCACCTTGCGGATAAGCCTCAGAATACGGTGCCGTCACGCCGTCCCTGCGCTGTGCGCCGTGTGGGTCCGGCGGACTCCAGCCGGCAGAGCACCGGACCGACGCCGCTCGGCGACACGGCCGATCGGCCCGGGCGCTGAGGACCAACGGCCGCAGAGCCCCCCGTACCGAGCCTCTACCGTAGGACTATCCGCATCCCTCGATCAGGGGCGTCGAAATGACCGACGAGCGTCGATACCTGGGTCGACCCGGTCAACTGAACAACGCTCGAGCGGGTCATCCCCCGAGCGGTGAACGAGATCGAGCACCGCGGAAACAATCACCCCGCTGCAATCACCGCGAAGGAGCTCACCATGTCCCATGCCCACGATCCGTTCGCGCCTGCCGTGCACACCGCGCACGAGTGGCTACGCGCCGTCGCCGACGGACTCGGCACCACCGATCTGGTCTTCGCCCATCGCTCGCTGCGTGCCTGGATGCACGTCGTGCGTGATCGTCTCGGAGTGGCCAATTCCGCTCACCTCACCGCCCAGTTGCCCGAATTGTTGCGCGGGATCTACTACGAGGGCTGGGTGCCCGCCCATACGCCGGTGCGACACGGCCTGAAGGAATTCATCGATCAGTTCGCCGCCACCGCGGAGATCGATCGCGACGAAGTGGGGCCGGTAGCCGGCGCCGTTACCGAGGCACTGGCCGAGCGGTTCTCCCCCGGCCAGATGGACCGGGTGTTCTCGGTGCTGCCGACGCATCTGTACAGCATCCTGCGCGGTGAGCCGGTGAGCCGGACCACCGAGCACCTCGCACCGCAGCCGGCCGCCCTCGACCAGGCGACGTTGCTGCAGGAAAGGGTGCAGGCACTGGGTGATGCGGTGGCCGCCCTCGCCCGTGGTCTCGAACAACTGCCCATCGAGGCCGGTGACTCCGACCGCACCGCCTCCGCCGCCCAGGAAGCGCATCGGATCCTGCTCGCCGAAGGCCTGGGTGTCGGCGCCCAGAAGCGCTGAACCGGCCCTTTTCGGCATCAGTCCTGCCGATCCTCCCGCTGATCGATCAATCAGCGGGAGTGATCAATCCGAGGTGCCCGTCGTAGCGGTGGTAGAGCACGCAGCCACGGCCGAGCACCTTGTCGTGGAAGAACACGAACGGCTGGTCGGCGAGTTCGAGTCGAGAGGCCGCTTCCTCGACGGTCAGCTCCGGCGGCGGGATCGGGCTCATCGTCATACCAGGAAGATCCGCGACGACCGCCTCGGGGCGGGCAGCGACCTGCGCGAGCCGGTAGGAACCGTCGGGGGTGCGATAGAGCACGCTGTCGGCGCCACTGCCGGCTTCGACGAACAGGTGGAAGTCGTAATCGAGCGCTTCGGCCTCCGCGGCGGCGGCGCCACAGGTCTCCTGAGCCAGCGCATATGCCTTGTGCCGCACCACTTCTCGGGTCTCGGGCGGGCGGGGGTAATACGGCAGTTGCGGCCGGGGCGCGTCGCCGTGGCGCCACTCGTGCTCGCCGTGGCTCGCCCGCAGCCGCCGAATCGACTCACCCCGGCGATCGACTGCGGCCAGCCGTGCCTTCAACCGCGCCTGCAACAGGTCGACCGCCTCACGCGTGGTCGCGGCCTCCACTTGGACTCGGACGGCGCGACCGCCGACATCGGCGACGACCTGCGCCACCACGCGCAGGCTCACCGCGGGATCGCCGTGCCCGCTGAGCCGGACCCGGGCCGAGAGCACCGGTGCGGGGGCGTGTGCGAGGGCGTGCCCGATCTTCTCGCGCGCGTAGTCGGCACCGGCGGCCGATACGTACCGGCCCGTGGACACCCGTACCGGCTGCTCGGGAGCCGCGTGTTCCGGCGCGGCCTCGCCACCACGACCCACTTCCTCGGCAGTCTGGGCGGCAGCCAGTTCGGCGGTGTGCTCGCCTTCGGCGATCATCTGTTGCAGCCGGGCTCTCGACAATGTCGAGGGGCCACATTCACAGCCGCCGGGTAACGCGTCGTCGCGCGGGTCCTCCGCCGAGAGCAGATCGGCATAGACGGTGCCACGCTGATGTGCACCGTGACCGGTGTCGACGAAGTCGCGCTCGCCGTGGGCGTGCGAGCCGACGACCGATCGGTACACCGGGCCCTGCGCGGTATCGAGGACCGCGGCGACGTGGTGGTTGTGGGGGCACCGAACCGTGAGGAGCACCTCCGGGCTCGCACCCGCCGACTCCATCGCGTGCTCGGCCAGGCGCCTGCGTTCGAGGGGAGATGGGCTCGAGTTCTCGGGCATGTGTCCACGATCCCCCGCACCTCCAGCCGCAACAAGTGGCCGAAGAGTTCGATGACGATGACGATCGACCCTTGGGCCCGCCGGTCGTCCGGGCCAGAATGTCGCCGCGGCGAGCACTCGGGCGACTCCACCGGCTCGAGCGCGATGGTCTCGTCGATGTGGACGATCGCGTCGCAGCGGGCCGTGAGCAGGTAAGCAGTGCCCGCAGTCGGGCGACTGGCAACCTCCGGCCCCGGAATCGGTGACGTTCGTCTCTGCCGGCGGACCGGGCCGACGATGCACGGTGAAGGGGTCCGTCCGGACAACTCGACGAATCCGCACACGTGGCAAGGCAGCCGACCATGGGCTCTCGAGAATCACACATGACCCAGACGGATCTGTTCGCCTGGAGCATGGAACACGATCCACTTCTGCGCTCGACCATTGTCACGGTGCTCATCCTCGACACCGAACCGGATCGGGCGCGGCTGGTCGAACTGATGGATCGGGGCACCAAGGTAGTGCCCAGATTCCGGCACGTGTTGTCGGCGGCTCCGATGAATCTCACGCCGCCCCGGTGGAAGCCGGATACCGACTTCGATCTGTCCTGGCACCTGCGCTGGTCCGCCTTGCCCGCGCCCGGCGATCTGTCCACCGTCCTCGACTTCGCGCGGACCGAGATGATGACCGCCTTCGATCCGATCCGTCCGCTGTGGACCTTCACCGTGCTCACCGGGTTGTCCGGCGCCCGGTGCGCGGCCGTGCTCAAGGTGCACCACAGCCTGACCGACGGCATCGGTGGCATCCAGATCGCAGGCGAGATTCTGGATTTCGCACGGGAGGGCACCACACGCGAGCCCGCCGGCGACAGCGCCGAACCCGATTCGGGCGCACTGGCCGACATCGTGACGTGGAACCTCTCGACCGGTTACCAGGTCGCGCGGGCCGGACTGTCACGCGCCGCGTCGGCCGCGCGGCAGACACTCACCGCTCCGGTGCGAGCCGCCCGCGACGGTGCGGGGCTGGCCTCGTCGCTGGTGCGTTTCGTACGTCCCATCACGAGCACCATGTCGCCGGTGATGACCGAGCGCGGCCAGGCCAGGCAACTGAGCGTGCTCGAGGCACCGCTCGCCGCGATGTCCGCAGCGGCCCACCGGGCGCAATGCACCCTCAACGATGCCTACCTCGCGGCATTGCTGCTCGGTCTGCGGACCTACCACGATCGTCACGGTGCGCCGGTCGAACAGCTCCGCATCACGATGCCGATCAGCATCAGGACCCCGGAGGACCCGATCGGCGGAAATCGCATCACCCTTGCGAGGTTCGCGGTGCGCGCCGACATCGACGACCCGGTCGCCATGATGCGCGCGGTGCACACCACGGTCGAGGCCTGGCGTCACGAACAGGCGATCCCGCTGTCCAACGCGGTGGCCGCCGTGTTGAACCGGCTGCCCAGCATGGTGCTCGCCCAAATGCTCGAGCACGTCGATTTCGTCGCTTCCGATGTCCTCGGCTCACCGGTGCCGCTGTACCTCGCCGGCGCCGCGGTGGAGCAACTGCACGCCTTCGGTCCGACACTGGGAACGGCCTTCAACGCGACCCTGGTCTCCCACACCGGCACCTGCTACATCGGTCTCGACATCGACACCGCCGCCGTGACGGACCCGGCGGAATTCCTCGAATGCCTGAACAACGGTCTGCACGCGATCCTCACTTCCGAGGTCTCGCCACCCGAAGCGGCGTCGTGAACCCACCGCCGTGAGCCGCGCCGACCTCGTCGGCACTACCGAAGAAAGTAACTCAACCACCGAGGAGATCACTGTGACCAGCATCGCCAGGCAATTGCGTTCCCGCTCCCCGCTCCCAGCGCTGACCGAATGGCTGTCCGGCTTCCCTGATCTCGACACCATGCGCCCGTTCTTCGACGGCCATCTGATCAAGGTCGAAGTCGACCAGAGCAACGACCGCTTCGTCGTCCGCGCCGAAATGCCCGGCGTCGATCCCGAGAAGGACATCGCGGTGACGGTGCGCGAGGGCCTGCTCACCATTCGCGCCGAGCGCACCGAGCAGCACGAGTACAAAGGCCGGTCGGAATTCGAGTACGGCTCCTTCGTGCGCACCTTGGCCCTGCCCACAGGTGCCCGCGAGGACGACATCACCGCAGGCTACGACAAGGGCATCCTCACGGTGACGGTCCCGGTGGCCGAGACAGCCGAATCCGGCGAGAAGAAGGTCGCCATCACCTCCGGCCCCTGAACCGCACCACGCGGAGCTGTTCTCGGGCAGTTCGCCCGGACCGGACCGAGAGGACTCCGATCATGTTCGAACTCCATGGTCGCAGCGCCGTCGTGACCGGCGGCGCGCGTGGAATCGGCGCCGCGGTCGCCCGGTCGCTGGCCCGCGCCGGAGCGGGGGTCGTCGTCGCCGACCTCCTCGACAGCGAGGGCAGGGACACCGCCGAGAGCCTGGAACGAGGTGGGCGATTCGCCCACCTCGACGTCACCCAGGAGAACGAGTGGCGGGAGGTACTCGGCATCGCCGAGGACACTTCCGGACCGCTCGGCGTGCTGATCAACAATGCGGGCATTCTCGATTTCGGTGAGATCGCCGAGCAGTCGCCCTCGGCGTTCCGGCATGTGCTCGATGTCAACCTCTTCGGGTCCTGGCTGGGCATGCACACCGCGGCACCGCTGTTGCGCGCGGCCGGTGGCGGAGTCATCGTGAACATCTCGTCGACCGCGGGGCTGATGGGCTACTCGGGCATCGGCGCCTATGTGGCCAGCAAATGGGGCTTACGCGGTCTCACCAAGACCGCCGCCATCGAGCTCGGCGGCGCGGGCATCCGCGTCTGTTCGGTCCATCCCGGCCCGATCGACACTCCCATGACCGCCGACATGGATCGCGCCGTCGCCGCCGCGCAGCCGCTTCCGCGCTTCGGCGAGCCCGCGGAAGTGGCCGCGATGGTCACCTTCATCGTCACCGAGGCCGGCTTCTCCACGGGGTCGGAATTCGTGCTGGACGGCGGGGCCACAGCGGGCCAGGTGCTCTCGCCGCCCGCCAGATGAACCGACCCGCCTCGCAGTCCGGAAAGGACTCCCGATGACCGATCGCTCCGAGGACAACCGTCACGCACTCGCCTCCGCGGCCGTGGTCGTCGGCACGGACGGCTCCGAACCCGCCGCGATCGCCGTGCGCTGGGCCGCGCGCACGGCGTCCGACCGCGGTCGCCGCCTGCTGATCGTGCACGGAATCGACCTGGCGAACACCCGCGCGACATTCGACAACAGCCAGATCGAAGCCCCTTCGATCATCGAGGCATTCCATAACCGGGGCGCGCGATTGCTGTCCGAGGCCGAAGCTCTCGCCCGCGAGATCGCCCCCACCGTCGAGATCGGCACCGACCTGGCCGACGACAATCCTGCCCGCCGTCTGATCGCGCTCTCCGAGCGGGCTCATATGGTCGTCCTGGGCGCCGCGGCGAGAGTCGGCCCCTTCGCCCATCTCGGGTCCACCCTGCTCGCGGTCACCGCGCACGCCCACGGCGCCGTGGTGGTCGTGCGCGGCGGGCCGAGCCCCGATCGTGCGCCGGTCGTGGTCGGTGTGGACGCGGGCGCGGCCGGCGAGCCTGCGATCGAGGCGGCATTCGCCGAGGCCGCCGTGCGCGGGGTCGATCTCGTCGCCGTGCACGCCTGGAGCGACCTGTCCTCCACGGAGTTCGCAGGCGCCTCTTATGTCGGCACGCCGCCGGGAACACTGCTGGACAGCGAACGGGCGCTACTGGCCGAACGACTCGCCGGCTGGCAGGAGAGATATCCGAACGTCACCGTGACGCGTCATGTGTATCTGTCGGGCCCACGCGAGCAATTGGGTGAGTGGTCACGCGAAGCGCAGTTGCTCGTGGTCGGCAGCCGTGGCCGCGGTGGATTCCGCTCGCTGCTGCTCGGGTCCACCAGCAACTGGCTCGTGCAACACGCCGACTGTCCGGTGATGGTCGTCCACGCCGAATGAGCTGCCCGGCGGGTCACCGATGCGCCTCCCGCACGACACATCGGAAACCCAAGTGGCAGGTTGCGGTGTCCTCGGTCTGGCCCTGCCGGGCCGCCGGCCGATATCGCAGACAGTAGTTGGCGGCGCACAGATACGACCCCCCTTTCACTACGCGCCGGGGAAAGCGCCCGTCCGCGTCCGGACCCGGGGCATCCACACGCGGATCGAGTGGAGCGCAGCAACCCGATACGGGGTGTTCGGATCGGAAGAAGTCGGCCGTCCACTCCCACACATTGCCGGTCATGTCGACAAGGCCGTAGCCGTTGGGCGCATAGGTGCCGACCGCCGTGGTGCCGGGGATCGGCGCCTGTCCCCGGCCCGGCTGGAAGAACCACGGGAATTCGCCGACCCAGATGTTGGCCATGCGCCGTCCGGTGGGTTCCGGCTCGTCACCCCAGACGTAGACGGCCGAATCCAGCCCGCCCCGGGCGGCGAATTCCCACTCCGCCTCCGTGGGCAGGGTTTTGCCCGCCCAGTTCGCGTACGCCATCGCGTCGGCACAGGCGATCTGGGTGACGGGGTGGCGGTCGAGACCGGCGAGCGTGCTCCCCGGTCCCCGCGGATGACGCCAGTCCGCACCGGGAACGTAATGCCACCATCGACGCCAGTCGTCCAACGGCACCGGTCCGGCGGTCGGCTGGAACACGAGAGCACCGGCCACGAGATCTTCCGGTGCGGCCTCCGGATAGTCCTCCGCGACCGGGGTCCGCTCGGCGACGGTCACATAGCCGGTCTGTTTCACGAAACGCCGGAACTCGGCATTGGTCACCGGATGGGCGTCGATCCAGAACGGATTGACCCGCGCCCGGTGCACCGGTCGCTCTTCGGGGAAGAAGTCCGCCGATCCCATCGCGAACTCGCCGCCGGGAACGCGGATCATTCCGCGCGGCGGCTTCTCCCCGGCGCCCGTTCGCATGCGCGTCAATCGCGGGAGAACGCCGAGGCCGCGGCCATTTCCAGATCCAGGTACGGTCTGCCGGTGACGTCTTCGACGACCTCGCGTATGACGCCGCCGCGGAACGGGAACGGTGCCCGGTACCGCGCGCTGACCGACTGACCGCTGTCCCGGCCGACCCGAACCCCTTCTCCCACACCGGAGAACACGGTGGGCTGGATCCGCATGTCCGCGAATACGCCCACCGGCTCGGTGTCTATGTAGAGCACCGCCTCCCCGCTCGGTGTGAAGCTGTCGCCGCGCGTTCCCCGCCGCTCGTAACGGACTCCGAGAATGTGGTCACCGGTCGGCACCGGACGGTCGGAGACGATGACCTGCTCCTCTTCACCGAGGAAGTTGTAGACGTAGCACAGGCGCCCGTCCTGCAGGAACAAGGTGTGCCCGCCCCGACGGCCGCCGTGTGCGAACAGAACGCCCTCGTACGAGGGGCTGGTGATGGTGGTCTCGGCGAGCAGCGCGAAGGATCTGCCGAGGATCTCGAGTGCCGCTCCCGGCCCCACTTCGGCGATGCCCGGGTAGTAGGCCATGTGATCTCTGGCCTTGGCGTAGCCCGGGCGCTCCCGGGTCATCGTGGCGATGACGTCGAGGTCGTTGAGCGGCAGACCGTTGTACTTCTCCGCTTCCGAGAACCACAGCGCTTTCAGCTCTTCCAGCTTCTCCGGGTGCCGGTCGGCCAGATCCCGGAGCTGGCTGCGGTCGGTGTCGAGATGGAACAGCTCCCAGCGGTCGGCGTCGAAGTGGCCCCAGCCCGAGGGGCACGCCGGGTGCACGGCGTCGGCGAACCAGCCACGATGCCAGATGCCCCGGGTTCCCAGCATCGAATAGAACTGGGTGTGCTTGCCCGTGTCGGCCTCCGCGTCGTCGAACAGCGCCCGGAAACCGACCCCCTCGAGCGGACGCTGCGGCACATTGCCGACCGTGTCCGGGAACGGGACGCCGAGCAGGTCGTACACCGTGGGAGTGATGTCGCAGACGTTGACGTACTGGTGGCGCAGTTCGCCCCGGGCCGCTATTCCGGCGGGCCACGCCATCAGGCACGGGTCCGCGATGCCGCCCTCGTGCGAGGCGTACCGCTTGTACAGCTTGTACGGCGTGTTGAAGGCCATCGCCCAGCCGATGCTGTAGTGGTTGTAGGCAATCGGCGAACCGAGTTCGTCCAGCTTGGCCAGGCTGTCGTCGATCGTGTCGATATAGCCGTTGAAGAACTTCATCTCGTTCGCGGATCCGTTGGGACCGCCCTCGCCGCTGGCCCCGTTGTCGGAGAAGGCGACGATGATCGTGTTGTCCAGCTGCCCGCTCTCCTCGAGATAATCCAGCAACCGGCCGATCTGGGCGTCGGTGTAGGACAGGAACCCGGCGAACACCTCCGCCTGCCGCCGGAACAACCGTTTCTCCTCCTCGGACAGCGAATCCCACGGTCGCACCGTGTCCTGCGCCGGCCACGGCGCACCATCCGGACTGGTCGCATCCGAATACGGATTGATGGGCGGCAGTTCGGTGTTCTCGGGCACCAGCCCCCTGCGCTTCTGCTCGGCCAGGACGATCTCCCGGTACCGCTCGTACCCCATGTCGAAGCGACCGCGATATCTGTCGGCCCATTCGCGCGCCACATGATGCGGTGCGTGGCCGGCGCCGGGACACAGATACAGAAACCACGGCTTGTCGGGCGCGATCACCTTCGCGTCACGGATGAACTCGATGGACCTGTCGGCCAGATCCCGCGACAGGTGGTATCCGTTCTCCGGGGAGTACGGGGGCGAGATGGGGTGATTGTCGTAGACGAGATCGGGATACCACTGATCGGCCTCTCCGCCGAGGAATCCGTAGAAGCGTTCGAAACCGCGCCCCAGCGGCCAGTGCCGCTTCGAAGCCGCGAGATTCTCCTCCTCCAGCGGTGTCAGGTGCCATTTGCCGACAGCGTAGGTGTTCCAGCCCCGCTCGGCGAGGACTTCCGAGCACAAGGCGGTCTCGGCCGGAATCCGTCCGCTCATGCTCGGAAATCCGTCGCTGAATTCTTCGATGGTCGCCATTCCCACCGAGGTCGGGTTCCGGCCGGTCAGCAGAGCCGCGCGGCTGGGCGAACACAGGGCGGTGGTGTGGAATTGGGTGAACTGGACACCGAGTTCGGCGATCCGGCGCATGTTCGGCATCTCGACCAGGCCGCCGTAACAGTCCCAGGTCCCGATTCCGATGTCGTCCCACACCAGGTACAGCACGTTCGGTGCGCCCGGCGGCGCTGTGGGCTCGACATAGGGCGCCCAGTCGGCGACCGAATCACGGATGTCGAGCGCGATGTGCCCGCGGAATTCCTGAGCCATCATCCACCTCCGGGTCGGCGAACAATCGGTTCACCGGTGATCGATTTCTCGGCCCCCTACCCCGTTTTCCGGACTGATGACCGGAACGTTCGGCAATTCTCCATCCATCGTCTCCGCTGCGGCGACATCGGCGATCGGAGTCGGCATCTACAGGCTATCGGCCGACGGGCGGGCCGGCAGGGAATCGAACCGGACGATATGGGAGGGCGGCCTGATCGTGACCAGCCGACCCCCGTTCCGGTTTCCGGCCCGGATCGGCGCCGGGCCAGGGCGGACATCAATTCGCCACTCCGCACCAGTCCATCGCCGTCAGCCCCGAAATCGTTGTCGCGGGGACGTTTTCGTCCATCGAGCACGACCCGCCCGCCCGGTGCGCTCTCGGACCCGCTCGAAAACCGCGGCGAAGCCCTGGCCACCGCCGATGCCCATGGCACCTGAGCACCGCCCAGCGGTGACCTGCCGTCGCGCCCTTCGACGGCATCGAATCGGCCTTCCGTGTGGACGATTTCGTCTCCCCCGATCGCCGCGCAGATCGAGGATCGCACCGCCACCGCGCGATCGGCACCGTCATCGGCGGTCTCGGCGGCGCGGCCGTGGGCTGTGTCCTCAGCGGCATCGCCGGCGCGACCGTTGTGGCCGCGGCGATCGTCGGCCTCTTCGGCGGCTTCCCGCCCACCGCTGCCGTCGGCTGCCCCGGCGGCGTCGGCCCCCGGATGCTGCGCGGTGGCGGCAGAAGTCGCCGACGGCCTGTTCGTCCACCCGTTCCTCACGATATACGGGGGGTCGCCACCGCGGCGCTGGCCGCGGGCGGACGTCGTGCGCGCATGCAGGGTGTCGACGGCATTCGTGCTCGAGCTGAACAGACCCAGCTACATCGCCGGGCGCTCCGTGGACAGCGGCGAGTGAGTGCACGTGCTCTCGCGCGCGATGCTGGACGACTCGTTCGCCAGCATGACGCTCAAACGACGCCTCGACGCCGGCGAGATCTCGATGTCGGACACCGCGCCCGGCACCGTCGCCGGCCGGGTGGCCATCGCCGATATCGACACCGCCGCGTCGGCTCTCGCACAGGCCGCGCAGGCCGCCGAGCAGTGGCGGCAGGCACCGGTGTCCGTCCGGGTCGACGAGTGGCTGGAACTGCAGTGCCATGCCGTGTCCGCGGTCAGGATCGTGGCGCCCTTGGTCGTGGCATCGTCGAGGCAGTTGTGGAAACTGTGCGGATACCGGCCGGTGACCAGCAGCGTCACCGCCGCGACGATCAGGTTCGAACAGCCACAGCCGGCGGGACGGCGCCGGGTCGTACGACGAGCGCAGCGACACGGGGCGCGCGGGCCGGCATTCGTCGTTCATGACGACTGGTCGGGTAGCTCTTGGACCGCTGTGAACCAGGAGACATGTGCGCCGTGTGTTGGACAGCCCGCAATGCCCAGACGCCCACCGCTTCGCGGCCATGTCGCGACACACCCGGCAGGTATCCTGAACGTGGGGTCGGGTATCAGAACGTGAGGACGCTCGGCATGAGCGAAGAAAGGGACGAATCCGCGCCCCCGCTGGAACAGACGCAACGCGCCGCGGCGCCGAACCGACGAGGTGCGGGCCCGGCGGAGACCGAGATAATCGAGGGACTGAACGCGGCCGGCTTCGAAGATCCGGTCGAGATCGGCCGTGGCGGGTTCGGCGTCGTGTACCGGTGCAGGCAACCGGACCTCGATCGCACGGTCGCCGTGAAGGTTCTCACCGCCTTCGACGGGCAGAACACCGCGCGTTTCCTGCGTGAAGAGCGCGCCATGGGACGGCTGACCGGCCACCCGAACATCGTCGACATCCTGCAGATCGGCAGCACCGGCGACGGGCATCCCTTCATCGTCATGCCCTACTACGCGCTCGGCTCGCTCGCCGATCGTCTCCGCACCTCGGGTCCCTTCGGTCACGAAGACACCGTGCGGATCGGGGTGAAGATCGCGGGCGCACTCGCGGCCGCGCACCGGATGAACATCCTGCACCGCGATGTCAAACCCGCCAACATCCTGCTCTCGGAATACGGGGAGCCCGCTCTGACGGATTTCGGCATCGCGCACCTTCCCGGCGGTTTCGAAACCGCCGCCGGGCTGGTCACCGGGTCACCGGCCTACACCGCACCGGAAATCCTCTCCGGCGCGCACGCCACCGCCGCGTCCGACATCTACGGCCTCGGCGCCACCCTGCTCGCCACGTTGACCGGGCACGCGGCCTTCGAACGGCGTTCCGGGGAGAAGGTCGTCGCCCATTTCGTTCGGGTCGTCTCCGAGCCCACGCCCGATCTCGGCGAACTCGGTGTGGCCGAAGACGTCGCCGCCGTCATCGACCGAGCGATGTCGCCCGATCCCGCCGATCGCCCCAGCGCTGTCGAACTCGCCGACGAGCTCCGGGCATGCCAGGCCAGGCACGGCTTCGCCGTCGACTATCCGTCGATACCGGCCGAGGGCGAGGAACCCCGTCGGCGGTCGGCTGTCTCCCCCGCGCCGACGCACCGCGCTGCCGCACGGAACAACAATCTCCCCGCGGAACTGACCTCGTTCGTCGGACGACGACAGGAGCTGAGCGACGCGAAGAACGTCATCACCTCGACGCGGCTGCTGACCCTGACCGGGATGAGCGGTGTGGGCAAGACCCGTCTGGCGTTGCGCATCATGGCCGGGGTGCAACGAAAGTTCCGGGACGGCGTCTGGCTGGTCGAGCTCGCAGACCTGCATGATCCCTCACTTCTCGTCCCCACGATCATGACCGCTCTCGGCATCCGGGAGCTGACGTCACAACCCGCGGGCCAGGCACTCGACGACTTCCTCGACTCCCGGCAGATTCTGGTGGCGCTCGACAGTTGCGAGAGCTCGATCGACGAGGTCGCCGCGCTGGCGGCGACTCTGCTGCGCTCACATGCCGACCTGCACATTCTGGCGACGAGTATCGAACCGCTCGGCGTCAGGGGCGAGGTGGTGCTGCCGGTATCTCCGATGGCGGTGCCCGACGATCACCACGCCACCGTGCGACTGTTGCAGCGCACCGACACGGCGAAGCTGTTCGCCGACCGCGCGACGGCCGCCGACCCCGCCTTCGCGATCACCGACGCGAACAAGACCACGGTGGCACAGATCTGTCGGCGACTCGACGGGCTGCCCTTGGCCGTGGAGTTGGCGGCCGCGCGGCTGCGCACCATGACGCTCGAGCAATTGGCGGCCGGTCTCACCGACCGTTGGGCTCTGCTCACTCGTGGCGCCCGCGACGCCCCGTCGCGGCAGCAGACACTGCGCGCGGGCATCGACTGGACCTACGAGCTGTGCACCGACGACGAGCAGCGGATGTGGGCGCGACTGTCGGTGTTCGCAGGCAGCTTCGAACTCTCCGCGGCGCAGGACATCTGCGGTGACGACTTGTCCCCCGCCGCGGCGATCGACCTCGTCGCGGCACTGGTCGACAAGTCGATCGTCATCCGCGCACAGATGACCGGCGAATCGGAGCGGTTGCAGCTACTCGATGCCATCCGGCAGTACGGCCGTGAGAAGGCCGTGGCCCGCGGCGAATACGAGGCGCTGCGCGAACGCCACCTGCACTGGTACAGCCAGCTTGTCCTGGGCGCCTACCAGGACTGGATCAGCCCCAGACAGCTCGACTGGATGTCGCGCGTCGAGCGCGAGCGCTCGAATCTGCGAGAAGCGCAGGAGTACAACCTTTCCCTGGCCGGCGCCGAGCACGCGGAGACCGCGCAACTGATCAGTGCGGGACTCGTCCCCTACTGGCTGTCACGAGGACTGCTGAGCGAGGGGCGGCACTGGCTCGAACGGGCACTGTCGCACACCCCCGAACACGGAGGGCTGCCACGGGCGCGGGCTCTGCTGGCCGACGGCGTGCTGGCATCGGTCCAGAAGGATTTCCCGGCGCAGGCGGCGACGGCCCGTGAGATCCGGGCGCTCGCCGAGGCCGCACACGATCCCGCCATACGGACCATTGCCGCCAAGGCCGAAGGCTATATCGCTCTCTACGAGGGAGAGGGGGCGCGAGCCTGCGCCCTCTTCGAGCAGGACACGGCGCGTGGACCCGACGAAGGCTTGGGCACCTACGTCTGGGACCAGCTGATCCTCGGTGTGGCATACGATCTCGACGACAACTTCGAACGCGCCCGCACATGTCTGGAAGAAGTCCTCGCCATCACCGACAAGCACGGCGAGTCGGTCTATCGGTCCTATGCGCTCTGGGCGCTGGGTACCGCGTACTTCCGGCACGGCGATCTCGAAGACGCCACCCGGCTGCTGCACCAGGGACTGCGCCTCACCAACCTGATCGACGCCCCGCTCACCCGGGCATCGGGACTCGAAGTACTGGCGTGGGTGGCGTGCCGCCGGCGCGAGTTCACCCGCGCCGCGACACTACTCGGCGCGGCCTCGGCGATGGGCGCCGCGATCGGGAGCTCGTCGGTTATGTTCGGAGTCCAGATGCGCCACCACGACCAGTGCGAACGCGACGCCAGGAGCGCGCTCGGTGAGCGCGCCTTCGACAGCGCCTACCGCACAGGTAGCCGGTTCGACAGCACCGATGCGGTCGCCTACGCGCTGGGCGAGCGACAACCGGGCACAGCCACGACGCCGGGCGCGGATCCGCTGACCGCGCGGGAACGCGAAATCGCCGCACTGGTCGCCCAGGGCAACACCAACAGCGCGATCGCCGCGAAGCTGTTCATCTCCCCGCGCACGGTGGCCGGGCACGTCGAACACATCCTCGCGAAACTGGGCTTCACCTCACGGACCCAGATCGCCGCGTGGGTGCACGACACCGGCGACAGCACAGCGCACTCGGCGTGAACCGCGCCCTGCTGGCACTGCTGATCGGCAAGCTATTCGGCCGTAGTCTTCGTCGGATGGCCGTAGCGGGTGGAACGTTTGACGCCGAGGATGTCGGCGACCTGCTGCACGGTGTGCCGGCGTTCGTCGTAGAACCATTGCGCAGTCGTGGCCTGAGCGGCGGCGAGTTTCGGGCGCCGGCCGCCGCGGGTGTCGGCGACGATCAGGGCAG
>NZ_BAGA01000092.1 GCF_000308595.1 Nocardia higoensis NBRC 100133
GGGGCCACCGTGCTGGCCCTGGTCGTCACCGCCTGGTGAGGGCTTCGAGCGACCGACGAGCAGCCGCCCGCGACCGGCCGGCGACACACACGGGATCTCCCGGCGGCGTGCCGGTGATCACCACAGACCGGATACCACCGCCTTCGCGCGGACATGAAAGGATAGAAGCTGTGCTGCGCTGGATAACTGCCGGAGAATCCCACGGTCCCGCTCTCGTCACCATCCTCGAGGGAATGGTGGCGGGCGTCGAGGTGACCACCGAGGACATCTCCGCTCAGCTCGCGCGCCGCAGGCTCGGCTACGGGCGCGGCGCCCGGATGAAGTTCGAGGCCGACAAGGTCACGATGGTCGGCGGCGTGCGCCACGGCCGCACCATGGGCGGTCCAGTCGCCATCGAGGTGGCCAATTCCGAGTGGCCCAAGTGGACGACGGTCATGTCCGCCGACCCGGTCGACGAGGCCGAACTCGCCGATCTGGCCCGCAACGCCCCGCTCACCCGGCCGCGCCCCGGGCATGCCGACTACTCCGGCATGCTCAAGTACGGCTTCGACGACGCGAGGAACGTGCTCGAGCGGGCCAGCGCACGGGAGACCGCCGCGCGCGTCGCCGCGGGCACCGTCGCCCGCAACTTCCTGCGGCAGGCGCTCGGCGTCGAGGTCGTCTCGCATGTCGTCGCCATCGGCGCGGCCGCCAACACCACCGGTGTCACCCCGACAGCGGCCGATCTGGCCGCCATCGACGCGAGTCCGGTGCGCGCCTTCGACGCCGAGGCCGAGGCCGCGATGATCGCCGAGATCGAAGCCGCGAAGAAGGACGGCGACACCCTCGGCGGCGTCGTCGAGGTGATCGTCGAGGGTCTGCCCGTGGGGCTCGGTTCGTTCACCAGCGGTGAGAATCGCCTCGACTCGCGCCTCGCGGCCGCGCTCATGGGCATCCAGGCCATCAAGGGCGTCGAGGTCGGCGATGGTTTCGAGACCGCGCGCAGGCGCGGCAGCCAGGCCCACGACGAGATGCGCCCCGGCCCCGACGGCGTGTTGCGCTCGACGAACCGCGCGGGCGGCCTCGAGGGCGGCATGACCAACGGCGAGGCGCTGCGGGTGCGTGCGGCGATGAAGCCGATCTCCACCGTGCCACGCGCGCTGTCGACCGTCGACATGTCCACCGGCGACGAGGCCGTGGCCATCCACCAGCGCTCCGACGTGTGTGCGGTGCCCGCCGCCGGTGTCGTCGCCGAGACCATGGTGGCGCTGGTCGTCGCTCAGGCCGTGCTGGAGAAGTTCGGCGGCGATTCGCTGGCCGAGACCGTCGACAACATCAGCAGTTACGTCAAGCGGATCAGCACCCGCCCGCATGTCTCGGCGGACAGTCGGGCGCGATGATCGCACCGACCGACCCGCGCACGCCGCGAGTGGTGCTGGTCGGGCCGCCTGGGGCGGGCAAGTCCACGATCGGTCGCAAGCTCGCCAGAGAGCTGGGCGTCGACCTGTACGACACCGACGCCGGCATCGAGCGCGAGACCGGCCGCACCATTCCGGAGATCTTCGCCGAGGACGGTGAGCCGGAGTTCCGGCGGATCGAAGAGCGCGTGGTGCGCCGGGCGATCCTGGCCGAACGCGGCGTCGTCTCCCTCGGTGGCGGCGCGGTGCTCTCCGCGAACACCCGGGCACTGCTGCGCAATCGCACCGTGGTGTACCTGGAGATCAGCGTGGCCGAAGGGCTGCGCCGCACCGGTGCCAGCAATCAGCGTCCACTGCTCAACGGCGACGATCCGGGCGCGAAGTACCGCGAGCTCATGCGCACCCGCCGCCCGCTCTACCGCGAGGTGGCGACCGTGCGGGTGCGTACCGACGGTCGCAGCCCGAGCCGCGTCGTCCGGATGATCCTCTCGCGCCTCGGCATCGACCCCGCCACGGCCGACCCCGAGCCGGGCAAGTCCGGCGAGGCCGTCACCCCGGCCGCGCCGGGCAGCAGTCGCTCCCGGGCGCGGCGACGTGCCCGGGCACGCGCCGCTGCCCGGCGTAGAGCGGCGGCGACTTCCGGCAGCGTGGCGGAATCGGCCGCTCCCGCCACGGAGACGACGACTGTCGGCAGGCCGGGCGTTGCGGCGCAGCCGGTCACCGAGCCCGCGACCTCCAGCTCGGGCGAGGAAACCATGCGCTCTTCGGCGCACCACCCGACGGCGGCGACGAGTGGTCCGGCCGCGGCCGCCGAACAGGGAGCTGCCGCATCGGGTAATTCGGCGGGCGATGCCGCCGGCGAGAGCGCGACCACCGGCAGGCGCAGGCGACCGCGCCGTCGCCGGTCCCAGTCGGGCAGCCGCCCAGCCGCGAGCGGCTCGGCGCAGGACGCCCAGGTCGCGACCGGCGGTACACCGCGCGGCTCCGCAGACGGAGCGGACATCGCCCGGACGCCCACGGATCATTCCGGCGACGGCGCGAACGTCACTGGAATCGTCGCCGCCGGGCGGTCCATTACCGAACCGGACCACACCGGTGCAGTTCGGCCCGGTGACGGCTCGGGCGAAGCGGCGGCGGAAATGGCCGGCCGATCCGCCACCGGATCGGATGGCACCGGTGTGGGCACACCCGCCCCGGCCGACCGCGCACCCCGCAGGAGTCGCCGATCCGGTCGCAGACGCGGCACCAACGGATCCCAGGGATCCAGCGCCGACGGCACGCCGCCCCATACGCGGCCGGTGCACAGGGAGAACCCGGACGCGCACGCGCCCGCCGACGGGGATCGCCCCGCGGCCCCGGCCGCCGGACAGACCGGGACAGGCGCTCCCGCGCCGAGTGGTAACAGATCCAGGCGCGCCCGAGCACGGCGCGCCCGCAACGGAGGATCGGGCGCCCGCGGCGGCGCGACCGGTACCCGTGGCAACGCTCCCTCCGTTCGAGGTGGCGGGCAGAACGCCCGCGGTGGAGCTTCCAAGCAGACGGCACGAACAGAATCGGAGCAGCAGTCGTGACAGAGCCGAGTCGAATCCAGGTTCGCACCGCCGACCCGTACCCGGTGATCATCGGCCGCGGCCTGCTCGGCGATCTCGTCGAGTCGGTGACCGGCGCGACGCCGGGTGTGCGGACGGTGGCCATCTTCCATCAGCCGACGTTGGCCGAGACCGCCGAAGTGGTGCGTGCGGCGCTGGCCGATACCGGAATCGACGCGCACCGCGTCGAGATCCCGGACGCCGAAGCGGGCAAGGACCTCGCCGTCGCGGGATTCTGCTGGGAGGTGCTCGGCCGGATCGGCCTGACCCGCAACGACGTGGTGGTGAGCCTCGGCGGCGGCGCGGCGACCGATCTCGCCGGTTTCGTGGCCGCCACCTGGATGCGTGGGGTGCAGATCGTGCACGTGCCGACCACGCTGCTGGCGATGGTCGACGCCGCCGTCGGTGGCAAGACCGGCATCAACACCGAAGCGGGCAAGAACCTGGTCGGCAGTTTCCACGAACCGGCCGCGGTGCTGGTCGACTTGGCGACGCTGGAAACCGTGCCGCGCAACGAGATCGTCGCGGGCATGGCCGAGATCATCAAGGCGGGCTTCATCGCCGACCCGGTGATCCTCGAACTGGTCGAGCGCGATCCCGAAGCCGCTCTCGACCCGGCAGGCGAGGTGCTGCCGGAGCTGATCCGCCGCGCCATCCAGGTCAAGGCCGACGTGGTCGCCGCGGATCTGAAGGAATCGAGCCTGCGCGAGATCCTCAACTACGGCCACACCCTCGGCCACGCCGTCGAGCGCCGCGAGCGGTACCGCTGGCGGCACGGCGCCGCTGTGTCGGTCGGTCTGGTCTTCGCCGCCGAACTGGGCCGGCTCGCGGGCCGTCTCGACGACGCGACCGCCGACCGCCATCGCGCGATCCTGGAATCCGTCGGCCTGCCGACCACCTACGACGCGGACGCGCTCCCCCAACTGCTCGACGCGATGCAGACCGACAAGAAGACCCGTTCGGGTGTCCTGCGCTTCGTCGTCCTCGACGGGCTGGCGAAGCCGGGCAGGCTGGAGGGGCCCGACCCCTCGCTGCTGGCCGCCGCCTACTCGGCGATCGCCCGCGAGGAGAGCCCGAGCGGCGGCGCGATTCTGCTGTAGCGGCACCACGTCATCGCGTGGATGATGCGGAATCGGCTGGGTACGAAGGCAATTCGTAGTCGTCGGTTCCGCTCATCATCTTGATCATCACCGGGCGCAGCGGCCGGGAGACCATCAGCCGGGCCATGGCCCGGGTCAGCAGGGAACCGATCCTGGTGGTGGGCAACATCATCGAGATGCCGCCACCGGGCAGCTCCTTCGCCTTGTCCAGGAACGGCGTCACCCCGGCTTCGTAGCGGGCCAGCGCCGCCACCGGGTCGGACGGGTCGGCGGCGAGCTCGCCCGCGAGCAGATACGCGCCGACCAGGGCCATGGCGGTGCCCATCCCGGACAACGGTGAACCGCAGTAACCCGCGTCGCCGAGCAAGGTCACCCGGCCCGCGGACAGGCTGGGCATGTCGATGCGGGCCAGTTCGTCGAAATAGAAGTCCGGCGCGCCGGGCATCGCGTCGAGGATGTGCGGGGTGATCCAACCCGCATCCGCGAGCATTCGCCGGATGAGTCCCTGCTGCGCCTCGACATCGCGACGCAGGGCCGGATCGGCCTCGACACGCACCATGACGATGGCCTTGGCGGTGCGGGGATCGGTATCCGGTCGCAGACCCACCGCCACACGGGGCGCCAGATGCATCGCCATCCAGCCCGGCTCGACTCCCGCCGGCGTCGGGACGGTGAAGTAGGAGGTGTAGCCGCCGAGGTAGGTGGAGAACCGCTCCTCCGGGCCGAAGGCGAGCCGCCGCGTCGCCGAGTGGACCCCGTCCGCACCGACGACCAGGTCGAAGCGCTCGACGGTTCCCGAGGCGAAACCGACCTCGACGCCGTCGTCGTGCTGTGTCAGGGATTCGATCCGCTCGCCGTACCGGTAATCCAGCTCGGCGCCTGTCGCGGCCAGCGTATCCAGCAATACTTGGTTGAGGTCGCCCCTGGTGATCTCGATATCGGCGACCGGGCCGTTGCCGTCGAACATCTCCGCGGGCATCCGGACGTAGGCACGCCCGCTGCGGTCCACATAGGCCATGCCCCGCTCGTCCAGCTGACGGGACCGGATGCCGGGCATCAGCCCCATCCGCGCCGCCACTTCCCGGCTGGGACCTCGTAGGTCGACCGCCTGGCCCCCGGGTCGCGGCGCGCTCGCGCGCTCCACGACGGTGGTTCGGATGCCGGCTCGAACGAGTTGCAGCGCAACGGCATTGCCCGCGATGCCGCCACCGCTGACGAGAACGCGCAGTTCGGTGTTCATGTACTCAACCCTTCATGGAACGAATGTCTTAGACAAATGTCTAACACGAGCTCGCACGCCTGTCTAGAACAAATGTCTGAGACGCTGTTACGCTCCGACCATGGGAAACCGAGAGGACCTGCTGGAAGGGGCCCGCAAGGCGATTTTGGAGCGTGGACTGGCCAAGGTCACCGCGCGCGACATCGCGACGGCGGCCGGGGTGAGCCTGGCCGCCATCGGCTATCACTTCGGCTCGAAGGACCGCCTCGTCACCGAGGCGCTCACCGAGGGGGTCGGCAACGGAATCGGCGACCGCATGGAGGCGATCATCCGCGCCGCGGGCCAGGACCGACCGCTGCGCGAGACCATCGGCGAGACCTGGGACGGGATGGTCGCCATCCTGGGCGACCACCGCGAAGACATGCTGCTGAGCATGGAGAACATCGTGCGCATCACACGCTCGGCGGAGTCACGGCAGTACATGGCCGATGCGTCCGAGCACGCGCACGACGATCTGGCCGCCACCCTGCGCGAGACCCATCCCGACCTGTCGGCCGAACAGGCTCGCGCACTGGCGAAACTGCTGTTCACCCTGTTCCAGGGAATCGCGATGCTCTGGCTGGCGGCGCCGACCGCCGACCTGCTCGACGGCGACGAGCTGACTCTCGCCGTCGACGCACTGAAGCACCTCTGACCGAGGTCAGGCGCCCACCGGCGCGGGCGCCGTGCCCGCCTTCTCACGCTTGTCGGCACGACGTCCGGTGAGGATGCGCCCGAGGCCGATTCCGGCGAGGCCGGGGACGAATATGAGCAGAAGGAAGAACGCCGAGCACGCGGTCAGCTCGAACAGCACACCGTTGTCGCCGAGATCGAAGCCGGCCAGGAAGTCGAGCAACCAGCAGACCGCGCTGCTGCCGATACCGCCCAGGGCCGCGGCCTGCAACCAGCGAATCGTGAGATCGGATCCGCGCTCGGGATCGGGATGGCTCTCGCGGTCACGGCGCCCATCCAGCACGCCCCAGCTCACCACGGCACCGAGCAGGACGAGCAGGCACAGCAGCCGGAACCAGACGCCGTGCGTCGGCCAGTTCGCCATCGCGAACCCCAGCGCCACGCGCAGCGCGACGACCAGCGCGCCGAGCAATAGTCCGCGCACGATCCAAGCATTCATGGTCAACACCATAACCGCCCGCACCCCGGCGCATAACTAGAACCGGTGTCAGAAATTCGGGAATTTCACGAGGTCAGCGCGGCGGCCATCGCCGCCTTCGGCGCGGGTCGCCCGGTGAACTGCTCCACCTGGCCGAATGCCTGGTTCAGCAGCATGCGCAAACCGCCGACCACGGTGTGACCGGCGGCCTCGACGGCGGTGGCCAGCGGTGTCGGCCACGGGTTGTAGATGGCGTCGAGCACCACCGGCGCGCTCGCGACCGCTTCGGCGACCAGCGCGCCCGCCTCGGCTGGAATCGTGCTGACCACAGCATCGGCCTGCGCGCAGGCCACACCGATCCCCCCGGAGCCGAAGGCGGCGAACTCGACCGTCATGCCCAGTCGCTCGGCCAGTTCCAGCGCGGACCGCGCCCGGCCCGCGTCGCGGGCGACCACGGTCACCGACCGCGCGCCGAGATCGCGCAGCGCGAGCAGCGCGGGCCGCGCGGTGCCGCCCGCGCCCAGCACCACACCGGCATCGACCGCGTGCACTCCGCCCTCACGCAGCGCGCCGGACACGCCGTCGACATCGGTACAGTCGGCTCGCCAACCGGCGTCGGTGCGTACCAGGGTGTTCGCCGAACCCACCAGCACCGCGCGTTCGGTGCGCTCGGCGGCGTACGCCAGCGCGGCCTCCTTGCCCGGCATGGTCACCGACAGCCCGACCCATTCCGGGCCGAGCCTGTCGACCAGACCCGGCAACTGCGCGGCATCGCATTCGATGCGCTCGTAGGTCCAGTCCAGTCCGAGCGCACGGTATGCCGCCAGATGTAGTTGCGGCGATCGGGAGTGCGCGATGGGCTTGCCCAGCACCGCGGCCCGGCGCGGCCCCGTGGTCGGCGGATCAGCGGCCACTGTCGAGGATTCCGCTGTTGAGCGCCTGATCGATATTGCTCAGGTGCTGGGAGTAGCTGTCGGTGAACAGGGTCGTGCCCTTCATGTCGATGGTCACGAAGTACAGCCAGTTGCCGGGCTCCGGGGACTCCATGGCGCGCAGCGCGTTCAGCGACGGCGCGGAGATGGGATTGGCGGGCAGCCCGGCCATGGCGTAGGTGTTCCATGGCGTCACCCGCGCGCGGTCGGCATCGGTGGTGGCCACCTCGGTGGTGTCGAGGGAGTAGTTGACCGTCGAGTCGAATTGCAGCGCCTGCCCGATCTCCAGCCGGTTGACGATGACCCGGGCGACCTTGCCCATGTCCTGCGGCAGCGCCTCCCGTTCCACCAGCGAGGCGGCGATCAGCGTCTCGTAGGGGCTCAGGCCGGTGTTGGCGCCCGATTCCAGCAGTCCGGTGGACTCGTAGCCGGCCGCACTGGAGGTGATCAGCTCGCGCAGGATCGACTGTGCGTCACCACTCGGATCGAAATCCCAGGTGCCCGCGGCGATCAGGCCCTCGAGCTGCCGGTGCTGATCCGGCGCGGAGCGCACCTCGGCCTCGGCCCAGCTCGGCACGCCGAGGGCGGCGAGATCATCGCTCGCGCCGGCCGCGTCCAGTTCCTCGTAGGTCACGCAGCGGGCGGCCGGCCCCTCACCGACACAACTGGCGGCGGCGATCTTGGTGTAGATGCCTTCCTTGCGCGCGCCGGTGTTCACATCGGTCTGGTCGTGCAGCTGACGGCCTTCGGAGATGACCATGTTGCCGACCCGGGCTTCCGGGGCGAGCAAGGCGGCCACGGCATCCGCGGCCGGGCTCTGGCTCGGTATCTGGTAGTAGCCCGGATGGATCGCGTTCATGCCCTCGTTCTGCACGGCGGCTTCGTAGAACGCCTCGGAACTGGCGACGACGCCCTTGTCGTACATCTCCTGCGAGATCTCGGTGGCGGTGTCGCCCGGCTCCACCCGCACGACGACCACGGGTCCGGCCGGACCGGCGAAGTCGGCGGGCGGGGTGTAGCCGCCGGTCAGTTTCATGACCCCGTAGGCGCCCACACCGCCGAGCACCAGCACCGCGAGCGCGATCATCACCCAGCGGGTGTGCTTGCGCTTGCCGCCGTCGTCGGTGCCGGATCGCCGCGTCTCCGGGCGGCGCCGGGTGGACTGTCGCGAGCGCGCGGTCCGCTCGGAACGCGCTGCCCCGGTCGCACCCCTTCGTGGACGCGCGGACGCGGCGCCGCCTTCGGCACCCCGGGTGCGCCCGGCAGGACGCGAACGTGGGGCGGGCTTGCTCCGGCTCACCGGCGGGGCCGCCGCCCGCACCTCGTCGTCGTACTCGGGCTCGTCGTGATCGGACGTGTCGTAGCCGGGTTCGGCGGCCCGGGCGCCACGCTGGGCGCGGCTGCGAGCGACCTCCGCGTAGGCAGGATCGCCGTCGTCGTAGCGCGGGATGACGGCGGTGTCGTAGTCGTCCTCGTAGCCGCCACGGTCGGAGTAGCCGCCCGGTTGGTCCGAACCGGCCGGCTCGTCGTAGCCGCTCTGATCGGCCCACGACTCGTCGAGCTCGTCGCGCTCGACCTCGTCGCGTTCCCACGCCGCATCGTCACGTCGGTACCGGCGTCCCGCTTCTCGCTGCCGGAACGCTTCCTCGGCTCGCGCCCATCGATCCGTCATGCATCGTCCCCGAACGACACGTCCCCGACCGACCTCAACACCGCACTCCGTTCGTCCAACCATCCTTGCAGGATCGACACGGCCGCCGCCTGATCGATCACCTGCCGCTGGCCACGTGCGCGAACTCCACTGTCCCGCAATGCACGTGCAGCAGATACCGTAGTCAAACGTTCGTCGGAAAGGCGTATCGCCACGTCGGGCATTTCGGCCCGCAATCTTTCAGCGAACCTGATGGCCATCGTGGCCGAAGTCCCCTTCTCCCCGCGCAACGTCCGAGGCAGGCCGACGACGACCTCGACGGCCTCGTACTCCCGCACAATCTCGGCAATTCTCAGGATGTCGGAAGAGACGGTGCCGCGCGCGGTCTTCTTCGCGCGCGGCACCGTCTCCACAGGCGTGGCGAGGATGCCGTCGGGGTCGCTCGAGGCGACGCCGATGCGGACACTGCCCACATCGATGCCGATGCGTCTACCCCGCCCGGGGTCGGTAGCGGGATCGGGGCGTTCGGCACGCTCCTGCTCGCCCATCAGCCGGCGATTTCGGCCACCCGTGCGCGGACCGCCGCTAGACCCGCCGGGATGCCCGCGGGGTCCGAACCCGCGCCCTGCGCCATCTCGGGCTTGCCACCGCCGCGGCCGGAGATGCTCGGGCCGAAGGCCGCGACCAGCTCGCCCGCCTTGAAGCCGAGTTCCTGGGCGGGCTTGTTGACCGCCACCACGAACGGCACCTTGCCGTCGGCATCACCGAGCAGCACCACCACCGCGGGCTCGCTGCCGAACCGGCCGCGGATGTCGGTGGCCAGCGTCCGCAGATCGGCCGCGGCCACCCCCTGCGGCGCGGCCGCGGCGACCAGCAGCACGCGGCCGACGCGCTCGGCGTCCTCGACGAATTTCCCGGCCGCCGACAGCACCGCCGCGACCTTGGTGCGCTCGAGTTCCTTCTCGGCGACCTTGAGCCGTTCCACCAGTTGCTCCACACGGGCGGGCACCTCGTCGGAGGGCACCTTCAGCGCGGAGGCCACACCGGCGAGCAGCGCGCGCTCCTTGGCGAGGTAGCGGTAGGAGTCCAGGCCGACGAAGGCCTCCACGCGGCGCACGCCGGAACCGACCGACGACTCGCCGAGCAGTGTGATCGGACCGATCTGCGAGGAGTGCTGCACATGCGTGCCGCCGCACAGCTCCATCGAGAACTTTCCGCCGATCTCCACGACGCGGACCTCGTCGCCGTAGTTCTCACCGAACAGCGCCAGCGCGCCCATCTTCTTGGCCTTGGGCAGGTCGGTGACGAAGGTGTTCACCGGGAAGTTCGCACCGACCGCGTCGTTGGACACCGCCTCGATGTCGGCCTTCTGCTGCTCGGAGAGCTGGCCCTGCCAGTTGAAGTCGAAGCGCAGGTAGCCGGGCTTGTTGAGCGAGCCCGCCTGCACGGCGTTGGGGCCGAGTACCTGGCGCAGCGCGGCATGCACCATGTGCGTACCGGAATGGCCCTGGGTGGCGCCGCTGCGCCACGCCGGGTCGGCCTGCGCGAGCACCACGTCGCCCTCGGTGATCTGGCCCTGCTCGACGGTGGCCTTGTGCACCCACAGCTTCTTGGCGATCTTCTGCACGTCGTTGACCCGCAGCTTCAGGCCGCTCGCGGTGATCGTGCCGCGGTCGGCGATCTGACCGCCGGATTCGGCGTAGAGCGGGCTGCGATCGAGGATCACCTCGACGTCGCTGCCCTCGGTCGCGGTGGGCACCCGCACGCCGTCGGCGATCAGGGCCAGTACCCACGCTTCGGAGGTCAGCTCGTCGAAGCCGGTGAACTCGGTGGCGCCGCGGTCGACGAGCTCCTTGTAGATGCTCAGGTCGGCGTGCGCGTGCTTGCGAGCGGCGGCGTCCTCCTTGGCGCGGCGGCGCTGCTCGGCCATCAGCTCGCGGAAGCCGTCCTCGTCGACCGACAGCCCGGCTTCGGCGGCCATCTCCAGGGTGAGGTCGATGGGGAAGCCATAGGTGTCGTGCAGGGTGAAGGCGTCCGAGCCGGAGATCTTGGATCCGCCCTCGGCCTTCACCGCCGAAGCGGTGTTGTCGAACAGCGCCGACCCGGTGTTCAGCGTCTTGAGGAAGGCGGTCTCCTCGCCGACGGCCACGGTGGAGATCCGGCCGAAGTCGGTGGCCAGCTCGGGATAGGACGGTGCCATCAGATCGCTGACGACCTGCATGAACTCCGCCATCACCGGCTTGTCGGCGCCCAGCAGACGGGCCGAGCGCACGATGCGGCGCAGCAGTCGGCGCAGCACGTAGCCGCGGCCGTCGTTGCCGGGGTTGACGCCGTCGGAGATCAGCATCGCGGCGGTGCGGGCGTGATCGGCGATGACGCGGAAGCGCACGTCGGAGGCGTGTTCGACGCCGTAGCTGCGGCCGGTCAGCTGCTCGGCCTTGTCGATGATCGGGCGCAGCAGATCGGTCTCGTAGACGTTCTCCACGCCCTGCAGCAGCATGGCGACGCGCTCGACGCCCATGCCGGTGTCGATGTTCTTCTTCGGCAGCGAACCCACCGGCGGATGGCCCTGCTTGGGGCTCAGCTCGCCGCGGATGTCCTGCATGAAGACGAGGTTCCAGATCTCGAGGTAGCGATCCTCGTCGGCGACCGGGCCGCCTTCCTTGCCGTAGGCCGGGCCGCGGTCGAAGTAGATCTCCGAGCACGGGCCGCCGGGGCCGGGCACGCCCATGTCCCAGTAGTTGTCCTTGCCATCGCGGAACTGGATCCGCTCCTTCGGGATCCCGGCCACGCGATGCCAGATCTCGGCGGCCTCCGGGTCGGACTCGTAGGCGGTGACCCAGATACGCTCGGGATCGAAGCCGAAACCGCCTTCTTCCTGCGGCTTGCTGATCAGCTCCCAGGCGAGGGTGATGGCCCCCTCCTTGAAGTAGTCGCCGAAGGAGAAGTTGCCCGCCATCTGGAAGAAGGTGTTGTGGCGGGTGGTGACGCCGACTTCCTCGATGTCACCGGTGCGCACGCACTTCTGCACGCTGGTCGCGCGCGGGAAGGGCGGCGCCTCCTGGCCCAGGAAGTACGGCTTGAACTGGACCATGCCTGCGTTGACGAACAGCAGGTTGGGGTCGGCCAGGATCAACGAGGCACTGGGTACCTCGGTATGCCCGGCACGGACGAAATGGTCCAGGAAACGCCGTCGAATCTCGTGGGTCTGCACAGGTATCGAGCCTACCGGGGCCGCGCACCCGATTTTTCATCGCCCGGCCCGCAGGCGGCCGCGTGTCAGCGACCGCGAACGATGCGCCGCAATTTCTCCACGCGCGAACCGATCTCGCGCTCGTAGCCGTGGTCGGTCGGCCGATAGTAGTTCGCGCCGACGATCTCGTCGGGCGGATACTGCTGCGCCAGCACTCCGTCCGGATCGTCGTGCGGGTACTTGTAGCCCTGCGCGTTGCCCAGCTTCGCCGCGCCCGCGTAGTGGCCGTCGCGCAGGTGCGCCGGGACCGCCCCCGCCTTGCCCGCGGAGATGTCGGCCATCGCGGCCGACAGCGCCGCGGGGACGGCGCCGGATTTCGGGGCCGTCGCGAGGTGGATGGTCGCGTGGGTGAGCGTCAACTGCGCCTCGGGCATCCCGATGAGCTGCACCACGTGCGCGGCGGCGACCGCGGTCTGCAAGGCGGTCGGGTCGGCCATGCCGATGTCCTCGCTGGCCGAGATCACCAGGCGGCGGGCCACGAAGCGCGGGTCCTCCCCCGCGCTCAGCATCCTGGCCAGGTAGTGCAGCGCGGCGTCGACGTCGGAGCCGCGGATGGACTTGATGAACGCGCTCACCACGTCGTAGTGCTGATCGCCTGCCCGGTCGTAGCGGACCGCGGCCCGGTCCACGCTGGCCTCCACCAGCTCCAGATCCACCACGCCGTCGGCCGAGGACTCCGCCGAGGCCTCCAGCGCCGTCAGCGCGCGCCGGGCGTCGCCGCCCGCGATCCGCACGATGTGATCCAGCGCCTCATCGGTCACCTCGTACGCGCCGCCGAATCCGCGCGAGTCGGCCAGCGCACGCTCGAGCACCACCTTGATGTCGGCATCGGTCAGCGAGCGCAGCTGCAGGACCAGCGAACGCGACAGCAGCGGGGACACCACCGAGAACGACGGGTTCTCGGTGGTGGCGCCGACCAGCAGCACGATCCGGTTCTCCACAGCGGCCAGCAGGGCGTCCTGCTGGGTCTTGGAGAACCGGTGCACCTCGTCGATGAACAGCACGGTGCGCTCGCCCGCGGTCAGCCGCCTGCGCGCGAGATCGATGACCGCACGCACGTCCTTCACGCCGGCCGACAGCGCCGACAGCGCCTCGAACCGGCGGCCGGTCGCCTGGGAGATCAGCGCGGCCAGCGTCGTCTTCCCGGTCCCGGGCGGGCCGTAGAGCAGCACCGAGGCCGCGCCGGAGCCCTCGATGAGGCGGCGCAGCGGTGAACCCGGCCCGAGCAGATGCTGCTGCCCGACGACTTCCTCGAGCGAGCGCGGCCGCATCCGCACCGCCAGCGGCGCCTGGTCGCCGGGGCCGCGGAAGTCGACACCCGCGCTGTCGTGGCCCGCCTCCTGCACCGCCGCACCCGGCACGTCGAAAAGCCCGTCGCTCATGTTTTCGACCGTACCGCCGGACGCCGGCACGGCGTTTCCCCACCCGAGCCCCGCCCGATTTGCGAGGGCCGCCCGGATGGGCTGGGATCGTCGGGTGGCCGAGATGGATTCAATCGCCCGACGGACTCTGCTCAAGGGCGGTGCGGCCGCCGTCGCGGTGACCGCGGTAGCCGCGATGCCTCGTGCGCGCGCGTCGGGCCCGGTCTTCGGACACGGCGTGGCTTCCGGCGATCCACTGCCCACCGGGGTGATCATCTGGACCCGCGTCACGGTGTTCGACGACGCCGCGCCCGGCTCCGGCGAGGGCGAACCCGCGGCCGTCTACTGGGAGGTGGCCCGCGACGGGGAGTTCACGCAGGTGGTCGCCTCCGGTGCGGTCGTCACCTCCGCCGACACCGATCACACCGTGAAGATCGATGTCTCCGGGTTGGCCCCCGCCCGTGACTACTTCTACCGATTCACCGCCTTCGGCCAGCCCTCCCCCACCGGCCGTACTCGGACCGCGCCCGCCGCCAATTCCTCCCCCGAACGACTGCGCTTCGGCGTGGTGTCGTGCGCGAACTGGGAAGCCGGGGCCTTCGGCGCCTACCGGAAACTGGCCGAGCGCGGCGACCTCGATGCGATCGTCCACCTCGGCGACTACCTCTACGAGTACGGTCGCGGCGAGTACGGCACCGGCCTGCGCGCGCACGATCCCGTCCACGAGATCGTCACCCTGGCCGACTACCGGACCAGGCACGGCCAGTACAAGACCGATCCCGACCTGATGGCCCTGCACGCGCGGGTGCCGTTCATCTGCACCTGGGACGACCACGAGTCGGCGGACAACTCCTGGTCCGGCGGCGCGGGCAACCACGATCCGGCCGTCGAGGGCACCTGGGCCGACCGCCGCGCCGCCTCCACGCGCGCCTATCTGGAATGGATGCCGGTGCGGGCGGGCGGCTCGGGCGACGAGCTGCGCATCTATCGTCGGCTCCGCTTCGGCGACCTGGCCGAACTGTCCATGCTCGACCTGCGCAGCTACCGCGATCAGGAGGTCGTGCCGGGAGCGCAGTGGCGCAGCGTCGACGATCCCGAACGCACCATCACCGGCCACGCGCAGATGGAATGGCTCACCGCGGGCCTGGTGTCGGCTCCGGTGCGGTGGAAACTCGTCGGCAACTCGGTGATGATCGCGCCGCTGCTGTTCCCGCCGCTGGATGCCGCTACCAGCCAGGCGCTGTCCGGCGTACTGGGCATTCCGCGCGACGGCGTGTCGGCCAACGGCGACCAGTGGGACGGCTACACCGCCGACCGGCGACGACTGTTCGAGGCGATCACCGCCGACGAGGTCGGCAATGTCGTCTTCCTCACCGGCGACATCCATTCCTCCTGGGCCGCCGACCTCCCGGTCACGGTCGCCGATCCACACGGGCCGAGTGCGGGCACCGAGTTCGTCGTCCCCTCGGTCACCTCGGCGAGCATCGGCGATCTGCTCGGGGCCCCGCCGCGGACCGCCGCCGTGTCGGCGGAGAACGCGATCGTCGCGGTCAACCCGCACCTGCGTTTCGTCGAACTCGAGTCACACGGCTACGGCGTCCTCGACGTCACCCACGAGCGCGCCCAGATGGACTGGTTCTACCTGGCGAACGTCGCCGACCCCGCTTCGCCGGTGCGCCACGGCGCTTCGTTCGCGGTGCCCAGCGGGGGCCGGATCGAACGCCGGCCCGATCCCGTCGGCTGAGCACCGGACTCCCGTCGGCCGGCGCGCAGCAGCCACGTGAGTGCGTGAATTGATCCACCGAGCGTCGCTCGGCGCCGTCCGAGCGCACGCTCCGATGGGCCGCGGGCACCGCCCGGTCGGCGGGCCCGAAGGTCGGCATTACTCCGCCCAGCGCTCCTCGAGCATCGCGGAGACCTCGTCGGCGAAATCACCGACCAGGTCGTCGCCCATGACCCGGGCGTCCTCGGCCAGCGCCGCCCAGCGATTGATCAGCGCCGCCGACCGCGGGGTCGACAGGCTGTGCTCACGCGCGGCCGCGATGCGGGCGTGATCGGCGGGCAGGAACCAGTAGGTGGTCAGCCACACCCAGATCAGGCGCGCTTCCAGGATGCGCTCGGCCAGCACCTCGTCGTCGGCCAGCGTGGGGAACACCCCGACCACCTCGGCGCGCCAGGCATCCACCATCTGCCTCGCCCGGTCGCGAGAGAGTTCGATATCGCACAGGCAGCCGGGGAACGACACCAGCGCATAGGAGATGTCGAGGGTCGCGTCGCGGAACCCGCCCCACTCGTAATCGAGGAAGCGCGCGCCGTCGTTGTTGATCATGACGTTGTCCGGGCACAGATCCGAGGGACTGAACGCCCGGTACCGCCCGCCCGAGAACAGCCGGTTGCCGCGCACGATGCGCTCGGCGAACTCGCCCGGAACCTCGAGGCCGAGCTCGCGCTGCAGCAACCGCGGCACCTCGACGACCGACGCTTCGGCCTGCTGCGCGATGCCGTCGACCCGGTGCACTCCGTTGACCCGGCGCAGCAGTGCGACGAAATCCGCTTCGCGCCCGACGGTCGCGGCATGCATCCGGCCCAGCGCCTGCGCGAATGCCATCAGCGCGTTGCGGGTGGTGGTCTTGTTGCCCGAGCGCAGCGCCGCCGTCATCCCGGCGTTCTCGCCGAGATCGGAGAGGATCAGCAGGCGGTCGGGCAGGCTGTAGGCGATCAGGTACGCGCCGGGCCGGTGGTCCCGGCCGAGCGAGGTGGTGAACTGATAGGACACCGCCTCCCGGAGGAACGCCGAATCGACGTTGGCCACGCCCGGCGCGAGACCGCCGGTCGTGCGGTCGTTCGCCGCGCCCCGGACCTGCTTGACGATCAGCGTTCGCGGTAGGGAGTAGGAGTTCTCCGCGACACGCACACGTAGGACGGTGGTCCTGCCACTTCCACTGAGCTCGATCGGATCACTCAGCTTCACCGGAGCACCCATGCGTTTGGTGAGCAACTGTTGTGCTGCGGATACGACGTCGGCGGCGCGTTCGGCCAATAGTGCGGTCATCGCCTCTCAAGCTACTCGCTCGGGGACACTTCTAGCGAGCGGTTACCCAACCTTTCCGCGTCGCTCGGCGTGTCCGCCTGTTGTCGGCCACCGGCCGCCATCGACCGGGCTCGACACCACGCCATCGCACCTCGGCAGTACGCCTTGACACCATCGCGCGTGTCCGGTTTTCTCATCGTGAACTGCTCTGCGCCACTTCGCAAACCAGTTGTCAGGAAAGGTCTGCCATCGTGACCGAAACACCACCTCCCGCCCCGCGCGACCCGGCTGTCGGCGACGCCTCGGCGCCGGGAGGTGATCCGCAGCGAACCGGTCACGGACCATACTCCGCCGCACCGGGAACGGCCCCGCAGGACACGCCACCGGATTCCGGGCAACCTCGATACGGCCCGCCTGGAACCGGTCCCGCCGCTGCGGAGCCGCCGGTCTACGGCTACCAGGCGGCGACCTACGGGCTGGACGTCGGCCACGCCATCAGCTACGGACTGGACAAGTTCCGGTCGAATCTCGTTTCATGGCTGGCAATTACGGCCGTCGGCGTTGTTCTCTACTTGACTTTCCTGCTGGTGGTGCAAACCTTCGACCCAACCTCCCTGAGCACCCTGGTGTTGCTCTTCCTGGTCGTGGTGGTGGGGCTGTGGTTGCTGCAAGCGATGATGGTGCGCGGCGCACTGCTCGAAACCGACGGGCCGAGGCCCGATTTCGGCGACTTCATGCGGAATCTGAACGCGGGCAATGTGCTACTCACCGCGCTGCTCGCGTTCCTGGGCACCTGGCTGGGTCTGGCGTTGTGCGTATTGCCGGGCGTGCTGGTCGGCGTGCTGTGCATGTTCGCGCTGCACTTCGTGATCGACCAGGACATGGGGCCCATCGATGCGATCCGGTCCAGCGCGATGCTGGTGACGGCCAATCCGTGGAAGGTCTTCCTGCTCGCTCTCTCGGTGCTGGTGATCACCACCGTCGGCGCGCTGGCGTGCGGAATCGGTCTGCTGCTCGCGGGGCCGGTGTGCGCCATCGCCGTCACCTACAGCTACCGAGTTCTGGTCCACGGCGTGGTATCCCCCGCCTGACCCTGCCGAAACGCGAGTGGCGTCCGTGCTCTCGGGAGATCACGGACGCCACGGCGAGTGCGGTGCCGTGCCTAGTCGACCTTCGCTTCGACCGGCGCGGGCTTCGCGCCCTTGGCGTCCTTGGCGTCCTGGCCCGGCTTGACGTCCAGACCGGCCTCCTTGCGCTGCTGCGCGGTGATCGGCGCGGGCGCGTCGGTGAGCGGGTCGACGCCGTTGCCGGTCTTCGGGAAGGCGATCACCTCGCGGATCGAGTCCAGTCCGGCCAGCAGCGCGGTGACCCGGTCCCAGCCGAAGGCGATGCCGCCGTGCGGGGGCGCGCCGTAGGCGAAGGCGTCGAGCAGGAAGCCGAACTGCTCCTGGGCTTCCTCGGGACCGATGCCCATCACGTCGAAGACGCGTTCCTGGACGTCGCGGCGGTGGATACGGATGGAACCGCCACCGATCTCGTTGCCGTTGCAGACGATGTCGTAGGCGTAGGCCAGCGCCGAACCGGGATCGGTGTCGAAGGTGTCCAGCGACTCGGGCTTGGGCGAGGTGAACGCGTGGTGCACGGCGGTCCAGGCCGAGTACCCGAGCGCCACGTCGCCGCTGGCGGTGGCCTCCTCCGCAGGCTCGAACAGCGGCGCGTCCACGATCCACACGAACGCCCACGCGTTCTCGTCGATCAGGCCGACCTTGCGCGCGATCTCCCCGCGTGCCGCGCCCAGCAGGGCGCGCTGCGCCTTGGCCGGGCCCGCGGCGAAGAACACGCAGTCACCCGGCTCGGCTCCGACATGCTTGGCCAAGCCGTCACGCTCGGCCTCCGACAAGTTCTTGGCGACCGGACCACCGAGCGTGCCGTCCTCGTTGACCAGCACATACGCCAGGCCCTTGGCCCCGCGCTGCTTGGCCCAATCCTGCCAGGCGTCGAGCTGACGCCGCGGCTGGCTCGCGCCGCCGGGCATGACGACCGCGCCGACATACGGCGCCTGGAACACCCGGAACGGGGTGTTCGCGAAGTACTCGGTGCACTCGGTGATCTCGACCCCGAACCGCAGGTCCGGCTTGTCCGAGCCGAACCGGCGCATCGCCTCGGCGTAGGTCATGTGCGGGATCGGCGTCGGGATCTCGTAGCCGATCAGCTTCCACAGCGCCGAGAGGATCTCCTCGGCCAGCAGGATCACGTCCTCCTGGCGCACGAAGCTCATCTCGATGTCGAGCTGGGTGAACTCCGGCTGCCGGTCGGCGCGGAAATCCTCGTCGCGGTAGCAGCGCGCGATCTGGTAGTAGCGCTCGACACCGCCGACCATCAGCAGCTGCTTGAACAGCTGAGGACTCTGCGGCAGGGCGTAGAAGCTGCCCGGCTGCAGGCGGGCGGGAACCAGGAAGTCGCGGGCGCCCTCGGGAGTGGACCTGGTGAGCGTCGGGGTCTCGACCTCGACGAACTCGTGCCGGGCCAGCACCTCACGGGCGGCGGCATTGACCTTCGAGCGCAGCCGGATGGCGCGCGCGGGGCCTTCGCGACGCAGGTCGAGGTAGCGATGCTTGAGGCGGGCTTCCTCGCCGGGCTGCTCGTCGAGCTGGAAGGGCAGCGGCGCGCTCTCGTTGAGCACCTCGAGTTCGGTGACGTTGACCTCGATCTGTCCGGTCGGCAGTTCCGGATTCTCGTTGCCGTCCGGTCGCTGTTCGACCACGCCGGTGATCCGCACGCAGTACTCCGCGCGCAGGCGATGTGCCTGGGCGGCGGGTTCGCCTTCGCGGAACACCGCCTGCGAGACCCCCGATGCGTCGCGCAGATCGATGAAGATCACGCCACCGTGGTCGCGCCGGCGGGCCACCCATCCGGAGAGGGTGACGGTCTGACCGGCATGCTCGCTTCGCAGCGAACCAGCCAAGTGGGTGCGCAGCACGGGAATCCTTTCGACGAGAGTGTTCGCACCGGCGAGACGAAAGACCAGGTGCGGTTGCCATCGTAGTGAGACACATCCGCCGAGTGGAAACCGATATCGGCTCACGGCGTGGAAAGCTGGTTTGCGAACCGGTCCCGACCGGCTCCGCAGCATCCCGCCCGCCGCCCGCGGCGCGCGGGCCGAACCACAGAAAGCGATGACGATGACCTTCAACGAGGGGTTGCAGATCGACCCGAACCGGGCGTCCTCCGGCGGTGGTCCAGGCCGGGGCGGCAAGATCGCGCTGGGCGGCGGCGCGGGTGGTCTCATCCTGCTCGTGATCGCGCTGCTGTTCGGCGGTGGCGATCCGGGCTCGCTGCTCGGTCAGCTCACCGGCGGTGCGGACACCGGCCAGTCCCAGCCCGGCGTCGAGGGCACCCCCGACCACTGCAAGACCGGCGCGGACGCGAACAAGTACGCCGACTGCCGGGTCGTGCTCACCGCGCAGAGCCTCGATGCCGTGTGGTCCTCCGAGCTGCCGAAGCAGACCAGCGTGCGATACGAGGAACCCGGCCTGCGGCTGTTCAGCAACGCCGTCTCGACCGGCTGCGGAAACGCCACGAGCGCGGTCGGCCCGTTCTACTGCCCGGCCGATCGGACCGCCTACTTCGACGTCGCCTTCTTCCAGGAGCTGGTCACCCGGTTCGGGGCCAGCGCCGGCCCGCTGGCCCAGGAGTACGTCGTCGCCCACGAGGTCGGCCATCACCTCCAGAACCAGCTCGGCGATCTCGGCCGCTCGCAGCGCGACCCGCGCGGCCCCGAGTCCGGCGCCGTGCGCACCGAGCTCCAGGCCGACTGCTACGCCGGCATCTGGGCCTACCACGCCGACAAGTCCCCCGCCCCCGGTGGCAGCGAGCCTTTCCTGAAGCCGCTGTCCGACAACGACATCCGCGATGCCCTCTCCGCGGCCTCCGCCGTCGGCGACGACCGCATCCAGCAGTCCACCCAGGGGCAGGTGAACCCGGAGGCCTGGACCCACGGCTCCTCCGAGCAGCGCCAGAAGTGGTTCCTCTCCGGCTACCGCACCGGCCGGATCGACGCCTGCGACACCTATGCGGCCAACGATCTGAACAATCCGCCGGCCCTGCGCTGACAGCCGTCCCGCGACGACTCCTGTCCCGCGCCGACAGCGCGCGCGGACACGCGGTGTGACGGTGCCCGCACGGGCGCCGTCACACTGTCATGATCTATGCCGCCGCCGCACCGCGCGGCCCCGCAGCGTCGCGGGCTCCCCCGTTTCCACCGAGTAGGACGTGACATGCGAACGATCGCGTCGGCGCTGCTTGCCGCGGCACTGACCCTGGGCAGCCTCTGCGGTGTCGCCACCGCCGAACCCGCCCGGGACACCTCCGATTTCGCCCTGGTCTCCTTGACCACGATCCCCGGCGGCTGGACCATGCGCACCGACCTGCGCCCCCAACTCGAGGTCGACGCCGACGGCAGCGCCCTGCACCGTCCCGATGTCCTCTCCACCGACCGGGCCGCCGACACCGCACCCCGCGAGGTCCGGGGCACAGTCCCCGCCGAGGACCTCGACAAGGCCCTCGACCGCATCCGTGCCCTGCGCGAGACCGACTTCGGCGTCCCCGCCGTCACCGACCACGGCATCCAGATCATCGACCTGATGCCCGAAAACCCCTCCGAAGACGTCCATCTCGTCCTCTACGCACCCGACGTCACCGACGGTCTCAGCGACGAACAGCGCGACGCTCGCAAGAAGTTCGCCGAGGTCTTCGACAGCCTGATGGACGCCTTCGAAGAGAACAGCTGACCCCCTTGTCGAAGGATATCGACATGACCTTCGACAAGGAGGTCGCGACTCCACGCCACCAACGCGGCGATCGAACGCGGAGCGGCGGTCAGTAGTCGTCGTCCGCGCGAAGCCGATCCAGTGTCTCGGCGATCCAGCCGGCGAAATGGCGGGTGAGGTCGGTGGGGGTGGCCGGACGGACGGTGATGTTGGTGGCGCGTTCTTCGGTGTAGCGGCCGTCGCCGGAGATGTCGTACCACTGCAGCAGGCGGGCCGGGGCCGAGCGTTTGTAGAGCGGGCCGGTGAGCAGGGCAGCGGTGCCGCCACCGTCGGTGGGCCGGCCGAGGAGGCGGTGATAGCGCTCGCGGGGAGTGTTGCGTGCGTTGTCCTGGGCGTAGCCGTCGCGGCGCGGGGCGAGGTCGGCGGGATGGAACACCTCCGGCCGGCGCGTGCCCGGGTCACAGGCGGGAATCGCCTGGGTGAGACGTGCCGGGAGCTGGGCGGAGTCGAAGGCCCGCAGCCGGATCGGACCGTGTGCGCGGTCGGTGCCGTGCTGGCTGAGCACCACGGCGCGGTGGCCGGCGCGAGCGCCGAGCACCCGGTACTCGCGCAGATCGTCGCGGCCCGTGCTGTTGCGATGGCGGCAACTGCCACCGAGGATTTCGACCCGGATGTCCGAGGCGCTCAGCGTGTGCAGAGCCGCTCGGATTTCGTCGAGTTCGTCCGCCGAGTACCTCTGTCGTACCGCGACCCGGTGCGCGGCGGCTTCGTCGTTGAACGCGAAGCGGCTGGTGTGCCGCAGCGGACCGGGAATCCGGTCATGGGCGTCACCCAGCCACAGCGCCGCGAAATCATCGGTGTCCCAACTCCACTCAGCCATGCGCAATCTCTCTCCCGGCGCGCCGTATCCGGCGACCGTCCCGCCACACCATGATTCGGCGGCGCATCGTCGTCCGCCGCCGCACCCACACCTCTACGCCGGCTCGCCGCCGATGACACCACCCGGCACCGCAGGCGGAACCTCACCGAGCAACTCGTCGGTGTTCTGCTGCGTGATCAGATAATCCGGAATCTTGTGGGACTCGTCGTCCTGACCGCCACCGCGCGAACCCGGCGAGCCCGCCATCCCGCCCATGCCACTGCGCCCGGCCCCACCGGCCGAGGCCGCGGCCGCCGTCGAAGACGTTCCCGGCGTCGTCGGCGTGCCCGTCCCGCCGCCCGCGATACTGCGACCCGGCTGCGGCGTGCTCGATCCCGGACTGCCCGGCGAACCGGAGCCGGGGCTGGTCGGCGAACCCGCTCCCGGGCTGGACGGGCCGGAACCGCTCGGCACCGTCCGATCGGGGTCCGACGGGGTCGAACTCGCCGGAGTGGTGCCGGCAGGATCCGTACCCGCCGGATCATGGCTCGACGGCGTGGTCGACGAATCATCCGCGTTCCCGGAGGGATTGCTCTCACCCTCGGGTTGCTGCTCCCCAGACTGCTCCTGATCGCCGGGCTCGTCGCCCTCCGAAGTGGTGCCACCCGGATTGCCCGGCGAGGGAGCGCCCCCGCCCGACCCGTCGCCGGAGCCGCCGCCGTCACCGGTCCGGAAACCACCCGGCGGGACCGTGATGTCCGGCGAGGACGTGGGGCTCACCGGTGTCGGCAGCACCGGAATACTGCTGTCGATCGCCTTGAACGGTTGCACGTAGTAGTTGTTCATGGCGTCTCGCGCGGCCTGCTCTTCCTCCGTCTGCTCCCGCTGCAGGTCCCAGCGGTTGGGCGGCCAGAGCCACGAGGTCCAGGTGATCACGACAGGGTCCGGAAGCGCGTTCTTCGTCTGCGTGATCGCCGATGCGGCTTCGGTTACTCTCGTCGAGAGTTCGTTCAGAACCGGCGTGAGCTTTTCCGCATCTGTCACGTACTTCTGGATGCTTTCCTTCGACCTCTCTGCCGCCGGACCCGACCATGCCTGAGCAATCGAAGTTTGGATCGAGCGCGCGAACGTTCTGAGCCCCTCATCCCAGAGTTCGCTGACCTCGAAGTAGTGTTGGGCCTGCTTGTCGGCATCTGTCGGAGTCAGAGGTTCGAAGGCATCAACGATCTCCGAGTGCTCCCAGCTCGGCGGATACTCACCACCGCCAGGAATAGCCGGGGTCTCGTGCCCACTCACTGATCGCCCCCAGGCAGGGGGATACCCGGCCATAAGCTCGGAACGGTCGAAGACGGCGCCGAGCCGTACAAATCGCCTATCACTCCGGGCATTCGGCCGAGTGCCTCCAATGCTTGTTCGGGAGTCCGTTCCACCGGACCACGATCCGGGAGCGTCTCGTTCAGTTCATTGAACGAGGAAGCGAACTCGCTGTCAGCCTCCATCATTCGCTCTCGCGCAATTCGATGCACCTCCTGAATATCTTCCACGATCTTCAGGTGTTGCTCCATGATCTGGTACACGGAATTTCCACCCCCCGCCCCGTTTGCTTTTTCCTTGAATCGCGTGACCACCGTCCCGGCGGAGACCATCTTCGTATTGGCCTCACCTAAACCCCACCGAGATTCGCGCGATACACTGTCCATCGTGATCTGGATGCTTCGAATGACATCCTTGAAATACTCACAGTCCCGGTCGATGTAAATGAAGTCCTCTGGCTTCATCGAGACCGTCGCAGCCCCCTCACGTACAGCCGCCAGCAGGTTTGCCATTGGACGCACTAGCGCCTCGTCGCTCATCGCCATACCTCCATCGCCCGCCTCACCTGTCAATCACCCGCCGGTAGCGATGGAACAAGCTTTTCGGACAGCTGACGAGCTATCTCACAGGTGTCCTGATCGCTCGTCTTTGCGCTCGGCGGGTTCGTGATACTCACTTCGAGACTTCCGCCGCGCATTTCGACGTTGACAGTGCAGGATTCGTCCAGTCGCTCTTCGATTTGACGACTCGAAATAGAGCTTCTGCCGCCTATAGTGAATTCTTGCGTATCGGCGAAGCCGCTGGAGCGAACCATGTCGACGGTAATGTTGGTGGTCTTGATGCTAGCGCCATATCCACCCCCGCTCTGGACCCAGTTACAGCCGAGCCACTTGACACCGCCTGATGCTTCGGAATCAGCACGGCGCGGAAGGGTCAGCCGCTCCGAGGCGATAAGACTTTGCGGAATGTCGGTACACGAGTCGAATCCGGTGGGTACGTCGGAGTGAATGCTCGGCGCGGTCGACGTTGCCGATTCCAGCCCAGGCCCGGATGCCGAGTTACATCCGGAAACGACGAGGATCGCACCGGCAACAAGAATACCCACTCGATAGGCTGTCGACCTGCTGAGCATCCGCACCCCACATTCGCCGAAATCTTGGACCACCGGGGCGGACCGGCATCTCCTCCCCCTGCCAACTGCCGGTGATACTACCGACGCATCGGGGTCGTGAAGCCGCTCGGCCTCGCGACCCCGATCCGCCCAGCGATGACACCGAAAAGGCGCACCGCAGGGCTACATCCACGCCTCAGAACTGATCCTGCTCGTAGTTCGAGCTGAGCAGTTCGTCGGTGTGGGTCGCACCGATGACCTCCGGTGTCGATTCGCCGAGCGGCCCGGTGAGATCGTCGTTGCCGATGAGGCTCTGGTACGGGTCGACGTTGCGCGAGTGTTCGCTGTCGTCGTTCTGGCGCTGGCCGGCGGCGCCGCCACCACCACCCATGTACGAGCCGCTGGCGCCCGCGGGGGCGGTCGAGGTGCCTGCGCCCGCGGGCATGCCGGTGGTGGGGACGCCGGTGACCGAGCCGACGCCGGGGAGGCTGGAGCCGGGTGAGCCCGAGCCGGGGGTGCCGGTGGTCGGGATGCCGGACAGCCCCGGGGAGCCGGAGCCACCGGAACCGCCGGGGCGGCCGAGGGATCCGAGCAGGCCGCTGCCGGGGGTACTCGCATTGGAGGTGTTCAGCGAGGACGGGGTCGTCGAGGTCGACAGGTTCGGGGTGCCCGCGGTGGGGTCGGCGCTCGCGGCCTGGGTGGTGAGGCTTTCGGCCTGGGACATCAGCGGTTCGCCGATGTTCTTCGCCGCCGCCTGGACGACTTCTTCGGCGGAGGGCATTCCACTGTCTCCGAGCAGCTGGCCGACGAGGCCGTTCAGTTCGGCGGTCTTCCCCGCCAGGTCGCCTCGGGTGGCGTTGACGACCGTCATTGCCTGACCGAGATGTTCTGTCGCGCTGGCGATCAGGGTGGCCTGGCCGGGTGGGGTGAGGATGACCGGGGCCAGGGCGGTGGCCTGGGCGGCGAAGGTGCTGGCGATGCCGACGAGCTGAGCGTTGCCCTGTTGGACGACGGCGGCGGCGGCCTGGGTCAGTGCGGAGATGTCGAAGCCGCGCTGGCTCGTGTCTCGGCCCTGCGCGTTGGCTTCCTGACCGGCGACCTGCGCTTGGCGGGAGGCCTCGCCTTCCCAGACCTGTTCGACGGTGGCCATGCTGCCCTTGGCGAGTTGCATGGCGGTTTCGACCATCTGGGACGACTGGCTGAGGATCGCGGTGGGGTCGAGCGCGCCGAGGACGCCGGTACCGAAGCTCTGGAGCAGTTCGAGGATCGGCTGGAAGAGCACGTCCACACCGGGCAGGGCCGGAACCTGCAGCCCTTGCATGAGAGCACCCACCGGGTCGGCGGGCAGGGCGGGCAGCTGCGGCAGCTGGGTGGCCGCGGCCGCGGCGGCCTGGGTGGCCTGCGCGGCGGCGCTCTGCGCGGCGGCCCCGGCCTGGCCGAGTGCCTGTTGCACCGAATCCTGCGCCTGCTGCAGGGCGTGGCTGATGCCGGTGCTCTCCAGGAAGTTGTTCGCCTCGGTCCGGTATCCGCCGAGGATGTCCTGCGGGTCGGCCGGCTGACCACCGAGACCGGGCATACCGGCGGGCACCGTGCCCGTGGTTCCCGCATCGTCGGATTCCTTGCGCGCCGAGAAGAATTCCGGCGCTTCGATCGGCGGTAGGTCGACGGGCAGCTGGGGCAACGGCAGGTCGATCAGAGCCTGATCGGCAGGAATGCTCACGGGCTCGGCGGGCAGTTCGGGCGCCACGGCGGGCGTCACGATCGGACCGGAACCCACGAGGGCGTGGCCGGTGTCGATCGCGGGGTGCGCCACAACGGGCTGGGCGGCGCCGATGATGCCGGTGTCGGTGACGTCGAGGGGCTTCATCGTGACCTCAGATCTCGCTCGCCTGCGTGTTCAACTGCGCGGCGTTCTCGTCGTCGGTCTCCTCGAACAGCGAGGCGGCCGAGAACGCTTTCCAGGACAGGTCGTTGTACTTGCCCGCGAGATCGTGGATGTCCCTGGCCTGCAATACCTGTGCGGCCGCGAAACTGGCCAGGTAGTCGGCGCCGATCAACCCGAACACCGGCGTGAGCGCCGAAACCTGGCCGATGAGATCCATATCCGCCGCGGCCGTGATCTGTCCGGCGATAGTGGCGTGCTCCGTGGCGAACTGCCGGACCGCCGTGGGATCGACCGAGACTTCACTCATCGAGTGGCCCCCCATCCGTCGTAATGTGCTGTGTCGCCGCATCGGACGGCTCGTGACGACTGGTGCGACCCGACCGCTCCGAACGTTCCTGCTTGTCCCACCCCGAAGCGATCGCGCCGTCGCCGGCCGAAGCCGCTACGGTTCGGCTCAATATAGCCGATGGTTACGACAGGTTTCGAGTTCATCGAGCGCTTCGGCCCGCCCACCGCCGGTGGCGCACGAAAATAGAACGTGTTGCAAATTAGAACAAGTTCTATATTCTCGGTGCCATGAAGGTCGCAGTGACCGGCGCAGCCGGCTACCTAGGCACGAATCTGCTCCGACTGCTCACCGCTCGCGGACATGAGGTGATCGCCGTCGACCGCGCGCTTCCCGACCGCCCGAGGCCGGGCGTGACCTGGGTCGAGGGCGATGTGCTCGATCCGGCCTCGATGCGCGCGGCTCTCGCCGATGCCGAGGTGGTCTACCACCTCGTCGCGGTGATCACCCTGGCCGACCGCAACGACCTGGCCTGGCGGGTCAACACCGAGGGCGTTCGGGTGGTCGCCGAGGCGTCGCTCGCGGTCGGCGCACGGCGCATGGTGCACGCCAGCTCGATCCACGCCTTCGACCAGTACAGCTGCGGCGGACACATCGACGAGACCTCGGTGCGGTCGACCGATCCCGGCCTGCCGGTCTACGACCGGTCGAAATGGGCCGGCGAGGTGGCTCTTCGCGAGGTGATCGACAAGGGCCTGGACGCGGTGTTGTGCAATCCCACCGGCGTGTTCGGCCCGGCCGATCACAGCGTGCCGCTCTCGCGCATCAACCGCTCGCTGCGCGACGCGGCCGCAGGCAGGCTGCCCGCGATGGTCGACGGCGGGTTCGATCTGGTCGACGTGCGCGATGTGGCCGAGGGCCTGATCCTGGCGGGCGAGAAGGGCCGCACGGGCGAGAACTACCTGCTCGGCGGCGCGATGATCTCGATGACGGATGTCTGCACGCTCGCCGCCAACGAACGGGGCAAGCGCGGCCCACGCGTCACCATCTCCCCCAAGCTGGTCGGCGGGCTGATCCCGGTGCTGGAACCGATCGGCAAGATGCTGGGCACCGACATCCTGTCCAAGGCCGCGCTCGGCGCACTGATCTCCGCGCCGACGGTCGATCACGGCAAGGCCGCCACCGAGCTCGGCTACCGGCCGCGGCCGACCGCCGAAACGGTGCGTGACCTGGTCGCCTTCTTCGACGATCCGACGAGCGTGGAGGCGGCCGACGCGCGGGCACCGCTTGACACACCCTAGAACGCGTGTTCGACTGTCCCGGTGCGGTGGCAGAACCAGATACTGGACGCCGACGACGGCGCGCTGCCCGGCCTGAGCCGAGCAGAGTTCGTCCGCACCGTGAACACCCCCGAGTTCGAGGGCATCACCTTTCACGAAGTGTTGTGTAAGAGCGCGCTGAATCGGGTGCCCGAGGAGAGCGGCCTGCCGTTCCGCTGGACGGTCAACCCGATGCGTGGCTGCTCGCATGCCTGCCGCTACTGCTTCGCCCGGCCCACCCACGAGTATCTGGATCTGGACGCCGGCCGCGATTTCGACGCCGAGATCGTGGTGAAGACGAATGTGGCGGCGGTGCTGCGCCGGGAACTCGGCAAGCGCTCCTGGCATCGCGAGCCGGTCGCGCTGGGTACCAACACCGATCCCTATCAGCGGGCCGAGGGCCGGTACCGCTTGATGCCCGGCATCATTCGCGCGCTGACCGATTCGGGCACGCCGTTCTCCATACTCACCAAGGGCACACTGCTGCGGCGGGACCTGCCGCTGCTGACCCTCGCCGCCCGTGAGGTGGATGTACGCTTGGCGGTGTCGATCGCCATTCTCGATTCCGAACTGCACCAGCAGGTCGAGCCGGGAACGCCGTCGCCGCGTGCCCGCCTGGATCTGGTGCGCGCGTTGGCCGAGGCCGGATTCGCGGTGAATGTGATGGTCGCGCCGATCATTCCGTATCTGACCGACAGCAAGTCCCACCTCGACGAACTGTTCGGCGCGATCGCGGCGGCGGGCGCGGCCTCCGCGGTCATCATCCCGATGCATCTGCGCGGCAGCACGCGCGGCTGGTTCCTCGGCTGGCTGGCGGAGGCCCATCCGGCGCTGCTGCGCCGTTACCGTCAGCTGTACGGGCGGGGCGCCTATGTCAGCCCGGAGTACGCGAGCTGGCTGCGGGAACGCACCACCCCCCTGCTCGAACAGCACGGCTTGATCAGACCGCCCGCCGAGCCCGCGGAGCCGGCGGCCGTCGCGCCGCACATCACCGACCCGCAGCTGGCGCTGTTCGCCTGAGTCCGCCCCGCCGCGCCGACAGATCGCCGCGTAAGGGCCGTATTCCGGACGCGAAATCCACTTTGCCGCCCGGCACGGCCCCGTCGGAGTAGGTTGGCGAGAGGCACCTTCTCATGCGACTTCTCATGCGACGAGGAAGTGAAGCAGGCATATGGATCCGCACGATATCGATCGCCGCCAGGATTCCGGATCCCGCACGGCGACCGCGAAATTGGAACAGGTCGTCATCCGCTTCGCCGGTGACTCCGGCGACGGCATGCAGCTGACCGGCGATCGTTTCACCCACGAGGCCGCCGCTTTCGGCAACGACCTGGCCACCCAGCCCAGCTTCCCCGCGGAGATCCGCGCGCCGCAGGGCACGCTGCCCGGCGTCTCGTCGTTCCAGATCCAGATCGCCGACTACGACGTGCTCACCGCCGGTGACCAGCCCGACGTGCTGGTCGCGATGAATCCGGCGGCGCTGAAGGCCAACCTGGACGATCTGCCTCGCGGCGGCACGGTCATCGTGAACACCGACGAGTTCACCAAGCGCACGCTGACGAAGGTCGGCTATACCGCCGATCCGCTGACCGACGACACGCTGGCCGATTTCGTGGTGCACCAGGTGCCGATGACCTCGCTGACCCTCGCCGCCACCGAGCCCGCGGGCGTCGGCAAGAAGGACGGCCAGCGCGCGAAGAACATGTTCGCGCTCGGGCTGCTGTCGTGGATGTACGGCCGTCCGCTCGGCGGCACCGAGCGGTTCCTGCGCGAGAAGTTCGCGGCCGTGCCCGCGATCGCCGAGGCGAATCTGCTGGCGTTCCGAGCGGGCTGGAACTACGGCGAGACGACCGAGACGTTCGCGACCACCTACGAGATCGCGCCCGCGACCCTGCCGCCGGGCACCTACCGTCAGATCACCGGCAATACCGCCCTGGCCTACGGGCTGATCACCGCCGGGCAACTGTCCGGGCTGCCGGTGTTCCTCGGCACCTATCCGATCACCCCGGCCTCGGACATCCTGCACGAACTGAGCAAGCACAAGCACTTCGGCGTGACGACCTTCCAGGCCGAGGACGAGATCGCGGGCATCGGCGCCGCCCTCGGCGCCGCGCTCGGCGGCTCACTGGGGGTGACCAGCACATCCGGTCCCGGCCTGGCGCTGAAGAGCGAGACGATCGGTCTGGCGGTGATGACGGAACTTCCGCTGCTGATCATCGACGTCCAGCGCGGCGGGCCGTCGACGGGCCTGCCGACCAAGACCGAACAGGCCGATCTGTTGCAGGCGCTGCACGGGCGCAACGGCGAGTCCCCGGTGGCGGTGCTCGCCCCGCGCTCGCCCGCCGACTGCTTCGGCACCGCGGTGGAAGCGGCCAGGATCGCGCTCACCTACCGCACCCCGGTGCTGTTGCTCTCCGACGGCTCGATCGCCAACGGTTCGGAGCCCTGGTCCATCCCGGACGTGTCCGCGCTCGAGCCCATCGATCCCGCCTTCGAGCCGCATGCCGAGGATGACGCGCCCGCGTTCCAGCCCTATACCCGTGACCCGCAGACCCTGGCCAGGCCGCTGGCCGTGCCGGGAACGAAGGGGCGCGCGCATCGGATCGGCGGACTGGAGAAGGCTCACGGCAGTGGGGACATCTCCTACGATCCGGCCAATCACGAGCTGATGGTGCGATTGCGGCAGGCCAAGATCGACGGCATCGCGGTCCCGGACACGACCGTCGACGACCCGGACGGCCGCGCGGAGCTGCTGCTCATCGGCTGGGGCAGCTCCTACGGGCCGATCGGCGAGGCATGCAGGCGGGCGCGTCGCCGGGGCGTGCCGGTCGCCCAGGCGCATCTGCGCCATCTCAACCCGTTCCCCGCGACCCTGGGCGAGGTGCTGCGGCGTTATCGCACCGTGGTGGCGCCGGAGATGAACGGCGGCCAGCTCGCCATGTTGCTGCGCGCGAAATACCTCGTGGACGTCCGGCCGTGGACGAAGATCGCCGGCACCGCGTTCTCGGCGAGCGAGCTGGTCGGCGTCATCGACGCCGCGCTCGACGGTTCGCTCGCGGAGATGGAACAGGACAAGGCATGCACCGCCCGCGCGCGGGCCGGCTACCTCAGGAGTGACCGGTGACCATCATGGAACCCTCGCCACTGCTGCACACCGACCTCGGACTGACCGGGGTATCGGGCGTGCCCGTCGCCGATAAGCCGCAGAAGGCCAAGGACTACACCTCCGATCAAGAGGTGCGCTGGTGTCCGGGCTGCGGCGACTACGTCATCCTCGCCACCGTGCGCGGCTTCCTCGCCGAACTCGGATTGCGCAGGGAGAATCTGATGTTCGTATCCGGGATCGGCTGCTCGAGCCGGTTCCCGTACTACCTGGACGCCTACGGCATCCACTCCATCCACGGCCGTGCCCCCGCGATCGCGACCGGGCTGGCGGTGACCAGGCCGGATCTGTCGGTGTGGGTGGTCACCGGCGACGGCGACGCGCTCTCCATCGGCGGCAACCACCTGATCCACGCGTTGCGCCGCAATGTCAACATGACGATCCTGCTGTTCAACAATCGCATCTACGGGCTCACCAAAGGCCAGTACTCGCCGACCTCGGAGCAGGGCAAGATCACCAAATCGACGCCGCTGGGGTCGGTGGATCACCCGTTCAACACGCTGTCGGTGGCGCTGGGCGCGGAGGCGACCTTCGCCGCGCGCGCCCTCGACTCCGACCGTCAGGGCCTGACCGAGGTGTTGCGGGCCGCGGCCACCCACCGCGGCACCTCGTTCGTGGAGATCCTGCAGGACTGCCCGATCTTCAACGACGGCTCCTTCGACGTGCTGCGTCGCGACAATGCCGCCGACCATCTGGTCCCGCTGCGCCACGGGCAGCCGATCACCTTCGGAGCCGAGGGCGAATTCGCCGTCGTGCGCAGCGGTTTCGGGTTGACGGTGGCGCGCACGGCCGAAGTCGGGGTAGGCGAGATCGTCGTGCACGACGCCGAGGCCGACGACCCGGAGTACGCCTTCGCGCTGTCCCGGCTCGGCGATCAGGATCTCACGCACGTGGTCACCGGGGTCTTCCGCAGCGTCGAGCGGCCGACCTACGACGACGGGGTACGCGCGCAGAACGCCGCGGCCGCCGAACGCACACCGCTGCAACGGGATTCGCTGCAACGGCTGCTCGACGGACCGGAGACGTGGACGGTGCGCTGAAACCCGGCACGAACCGGCTGCGACTCAGTCCTTCGCGGCGAACCCGAGCCCGATGACGGCGTCGCGCTCGGCGGCCAGCTCGGCGACCGAGGCGTCGATCCGGTCGCGCGAGAACTCGTCGATCGCCAGGCCCTCGACGATGGTGTAGCGTCCGTCGGCGCAGGTCACCGGGAACGAGCTGATCAATCCCTCGGGCACGCCGTAGGAGCCGTCCGAGGGCACCGCCATGGAGGTCCACTCGCCCGCGGGGGTGCCGAGCACCCAATCGTGGATGTGGTCGATGGCCGCGCTCGCCGCACTCGCCGCCGAGGACGCGCCCCTGGCCTGGATGATGGCGGTGCCGCGCTGCTGCACGGTGGGGATGAACTCCTCGCCGAGCCATTGCCGGTCGACCAGTTCCAGGGCGGGCCTGCCCGCGACGGTGGCGTGCGTGATGTCGGGGTACTGGGTGGCGGAGTGGTTGCCCCACACCGCGATCCGGTGGATGTCGGCCCCAGGCACGCCGGTCTTCTTCGCCAGCTGCGCGATGGCCCGATTGTGGTCCAGGCGGGTCATGGCGGTGAACCGGTCCGCGGGCACGTCCGGGGCATTGCTCGCCGCGATGAAGGCGTTGGTGTTGGCCGGGTTGCCGACGACGAGCACCTTCACGTCGTCGGCGGCCGCGGCATTGATCGCCCGGCCCTGGTCGGTGAAGATCGGGCCGTTGGCGGCCAGCAGGTCCGCGCGTTCCATCCCGGCCGTGCGCGGCCGCGCGCCGACCAGCAGGGCGACATTCGCACCCGCGAAACCGACCCGCGGATCGTCGCTGATGTCGATCGAGTCCAGCAGCGGGAAGGCGCCGTCCTCGAGTTCCATCGCCACGCCCTCCAGCGACGCCACGGCCGCCGGGATCTCGAGCAGCCGCAGGCGGACCGGGGTATCGGGGCCGAGCATGGCCCCGGACGCGATGCGGAACAACAGGCCGTAGGCGATCTGCCCGGCCGCACCGGTGACGGTGACGGTCACGGGGGTGTTCCGTTCGGCGGCGCTCACCACAACTCCTCGGGGGTCGACTGCTTCTCGCTGCCTACCCTAGCGATTCCCACCTCCCGCGAGCACGAGGTGGTGAGCTACGGAACAGGCCGCCGAATCAGAGCAGTTCGGCGACCTCACGATCGGTCAGCACGATCGGCGAGACGTAATCCTTGGCGCGCGCCATCCGCGCGGCGCGGTACAGCGGCCGCTCCTCGAGCCCCGCGTCCCTGGCCTCCGCACGCAACTGCTGCACGAGCAGGTCCGACACCGCCACCGCGGTCGCCGAACTACCGGTGGCCAGCGCGTCGGCGAGCTTGCGCAGGCCGAGCAGGTGCAGCTCTCGCCCGCTGCCGGAATCGCTGTACATGGCCAGCGGGATGATCTGGATCCGGCCCGCCCCGGTCAGGCGCAACGCGACGCGGCTCAACCGGCCCGGGTAGACGAGCAGTTCCACCCCGTCCGCCGAGGCCACCTCGATCCGCTGTTCGCCGACGAACCGGCGCGCGTGCACGGTGTTGCCGGTCAGCCAGATCCGGCGACGGCCCAGTGCCAGGGCCGAGCAGACGGTCGGCACGCCCACGACCAGTCCGACGGCCAGCGCGACCGGCCAGGAGGCGAAGATCGCAGCGATCAAGCCGGCGCCCACACCAACGCCGACGGCCGCCAGCGCGAGCTTGCGCAGCATCGGCGTGTAGGTCTCCGGAGCCACCAGATCGAGCCCCACCGGCTGTTCGGTCACCGGCCGATCGGCGTTCGGGTCCACTTGTCACCTCTTCGAGCACGCACCGCGACTTCGAGGTTTCACGACGTCGCGCACCCGGTGCACGGCATCCACGCTCGACCGGCACGGGCGGTCGCCGCACCGGGCGCGATCGTACCGGCCCATCCGAAGTGCGAAACAACGGTACCTCTGTTGTGTGGACCCGGTCCGGCGGTCCCACGGGCGAGGTGACTTTCGGCCCCCACCCGTTATCGGATCCGATCAGCGCTCAGGCTCCGGACAGCTCCGAGCGCAGCACCTCGACGAGATCCGGCAGTGCCACCTGTCGCTGGTCACCGGTACTCATGTCCTTGACCACGACGGCGTCCTCGGCGAGTTCCCGCTCGCCGAGCACCAGGGTGAAGCGCGCGCCGGAGCGATCGGCGGCCTTCATGGCCCCCTTCACGCCACGGCCGCCGTAAGCCAGATCGACCCGGACGCCGGCCGCCCGCAACTGCGCGGCCAGCACCACCAAGCGCTGTTTGGCGGCATCGCCCATCGGCACGCCGAAGACCTCGCAGCGCGCGGGATCGCCCGCGGACTTGCCTTCCGCCTGCAAGGCCAGCATGGTGCGGTCCACGCCGAGACCGAAGCCGATCCCGGACAGCGGCTGCCCGCCGAGCTGGGCCATCAGCCCGTCATAACGTCCGCCGCCGCCGATACCCGACTGCGCGCCGAGACCGTCGTGCACGAATTCGAAGGTGGTCTTCGTGTAGTAGTCCAGACCGCGCACCATGCGCGGGTTCACCACGTAGGGCACGCCGAGCGCGTCGAGATAGCCGAGCACCTGCTCGAAGTGGGCCTTGGCCGACTCGGAGAGGTGGTCGATCATCAGCGGCGCGTCCGCGGTCATCTCGCGCACGTGCGGGCGCTTGTCGTCGAGCACGCGCAACGGGTTGAGTTCGGCGCGGCGGCGAGTCTCCTCGTCGAGCGGGAGCCCGAAGAGGAACTCCTGCAGCATCTCCCGGTACTGGGGGCGGCAGGTGTCGTCGCCCAGCGAGGTGAGTTCGAGGCGGAAGCCGGCCAGACCGAGCGAACGGAAGCCCGCGTCGGCCACGGCGATGACCTCGGCGTCCAGCGCGGGGTCGTCGATGCCGATGGCCTCCACGCCCACTTGCTGCAACTGCCGGTAGCGCCCGGCCTGCGGTCGCTCGTAGCGGAAGAACGGGCCGGAGTAGGCCAGCTTCATCGGCAGCTGCCCGCGATCGAGACCGTGCTCGATGACCGCGCGCATGACCCCCGCGGTGCCCTCGGGGCGCAGTGTGACGCTGCGGTCGCCGCGATCGGCGAAGGTGTACATCTCCTTGGAGACGACATCGGTGGACTCGCCGACGCCGCGGGCGAACAGCCCGGTGTCCTCGAAGATCGGCAGCTCGATATGCCCGTACCCGGCCAGTCGGGCGGCCCGCAGGAGACCGTCGCGCACGGCGACGAACTCGGCCGAGCCGGGTGGCACGTAGTCCGGTACCCCCTTCGGGGCGGAGAAGCTGCTGGTCTTGGTCACGATGTTCCAGTTTTCCCCACCGTGCCCCGACAAGTCCAACCGGTTACCCCGTTCCGGGGGTACGCGGAGAGGGAACGCACTAGCGTGAGGCGAAGAGACACATTTCCTCTCATCGTCTGGAGATTCGCATGAGCGACCGCTCGCGTCCCCGCGTCGCGGGCGCCGGTCTGGCCGGCCTCACCGCCGCCGTCCGCCTCGCCGACCAGGGCTACGCGCTCACCCTGATCGAGAAGCGCGGCCGCCTCGGCGGACGCACCATCTCCTTCGACGTGGCCGGCCTCGACGAGCCGGTCGACAACGGCCCGCACCTGTTCGCCGGCTGCTACGACGCCCTGCTGCGCTACGTCGAGACCATCGGCACCCGCGACCGACTGCTCTGGGACGGTCCGCCCTTTGCCATCCGCACCGACGCGGACACCTTGCTCACCACGAGTGCTCCGTCGTTCGTGCCACTGATCCTGCGCCGTCTCCACGACGCCGGTTTCCTGGCCCGGCTGCCGATCCCCTGGCGTGACCGTCCGGCCGCGCTGCGCGGCCTGGTGATCATGCTCGCCGCCGCGGTGCGCCTGCCCGCCGAACTGGACGACCGCACGGTGGACGCCTGGTTCCGGGAGATCGGCATGCCGCAGTCGCTGCGCGCGCTCAGCCTGGACCAGTTCGTCATCGGCCTGCTCAACGAGAAGCCCGAACGCGTCTCCGCGCTGACCTTCGCCAAGACGCTGCGGTTCGTCGGCGCACGGGCACTGCGCGGCAATGTGCGCGCCGGTGACGCGGTGTGGCCGAAGGTGAGCCTGCACGCGCTGTTCGTCGAGCCCGCGGTGCGCTACCTGACCGCGCGGGGCGCGCACATCCGCACCGGCACCGGCGTCGTCGACATCGACCTCGACGGCGACCGGCTGAGCGGGCTGCGCCTGGCAGGCGGGGAGACCCTCGCCGTGGATGCCGCCGTCCTCGCGCTGCCACCGTGGGCGCTGACCGGCCTGATCGACAACGGCAGGCTCGGCGCCTACGAGCACTTCACCCCGGTCCGCAAGATCGAGGCCGCACCCATCTCGAGCGTCTATGTCTGGCTCGATCGCCCGCTGCGGCTGCGCAGGCCGGCCGAGAACCTGCGCGACACCACCATCGAATGGGTCTTCGACACCAGCGGAATGCGGGGCGGCGCCGGCGCGGCGGGTCATTGCTACGCGCTGGCGGTCAGCGCGTCCTGGGACGTGGTGCACCACAAGAACGCCGACTTCACCGAGCTCGCGCTGGAGTCGCTGCGCAAGCACTATCCCCGCGAGATGGCCGAGGCCACGGTGTTGCGCACCCACGTCATCCACCAGCCGCGGGCCACCTTCTCCGCCCAGCCCGGATTCGAATCGCTGCGGTTGCCCGCGCGAACACCGATCGAGGGCCTGTTCCTGGCCGGCGACTGGACGCGCACCGAACTGCCCTCGACGATGGAGGCCGCCGCCGACAGCGGGGAGCGCGCGGCCGACGAGGTGAGCGGCTATCTGACGAGGTGAGCGGCTATCTGAGGGCGAGGAAGGCCACCGCCCGACCCCGCGAACCGGGTGAGCGACGCCGAGGTCATCTGTCTCTCAGCAAGAGATGGCACACTCTTACCTCGACGTACGCCGACACGGGAGGATTGTGGTAGTGCCGAGCAACGAACAGCGACGAGCGGCGGCCAAGCGCAAGCTGGAACGTCAGCTGGCCAACCGGGCCGAGCGGGCGCGCAGGCGGAAGCAACTGACGATCGCGGGATCGGTGCTCGGTGTCGTAGTGCTGGTCGGGGCCGTCGCGGGGGTCTATTACCTCACCAAGGGCGACGGCGGCGACAGCGCGGACAACGCCGCCCAGTCCTCGTTCTCCGCCGCGCCCGCGCCGGAACCGGTGGCCAAGCCGGAGACGGTGAACTGCCTCTACACCGACGGCGCCCCCAGCGCGAAGCCGGTGGCGAAGCCGAGCCGGACCGAGGGCATCCCGACCACCGGCGCCGACGCGAAGGTCAGCGTCAGCATGGACACCAATCAGGGGCCGCTCGGACTCACCCTGAACAATGCCGAGTCCCCCTGCACGGTGAACAGTTTCGTGAGCCTGGCGACGCAGGGCTTCTTCGACAACACCGAATGCCACCGGATGACCGCGAGCGACACCCTGAAGGTGCTGCAGTGCGGCGACCCGACCGCCACCGGTCAGGGCGGGCCCGGGTACATGTACGCCAACGAGTACCCCACCGATCAGTACGCCGAGGGCGACCCGGCTTCGATGGAGCCGATCCGCTACGAGCGCGGTGTGCTGGCAATGGCCAACGCGGGCGCGGGCACCAACGGCAGCCAGTTCTTCCTCGTCTACGGCGACTCCGAGTTGCCGCCGCAGTACACCATCTTCGGCAGCGTGGACGAGTCCAGTCTGGGCACCCTGGACAAGATCGCCGAGATCGGCCAGGACAACTCCAACGACCTCGGCGACGGCAAGCCGAACAGTCCGATAACGATCCAGGCGGTAAGCCTGGACTGACCGGTTCACCCGGCTGTTGTGGGTAGTTCTCGGGTAATCTCGAAAAATACACAGGTTCTTCTCAGTACCGCTGTTCGTCGCAGTACCACTGTCCGAAGCACCTCACGTCCACAGCGACCACTTTCAGCATCGGGGAGCAGCCATGTCCGAGGAATTGGACGATATCGGCCGGGAGACCGCGGCCGTGATGAAGACGATGTTGAGCTTGGCGACACTGGTCGCGCTGCGCACCCGCGAGCGCGGCCAGAAAGAAGCCGAGGCCCGCGTCAAGATCACCGAAGCGCGCATGAAGGAGGCCAAGGAGCTACGGATGCGGGAGGAGCGGGAGTCGAAGGCCAAGGACCCCCGCAATCTCGAACTCGCCAGGATGGTCGAGTCCAACACGTCCGTCAAAGGCCTTTCGCTGGAGAAGGAATCGGTCGGCTCGATGATGTCCGGCGTGGCGGGCGAGATGTCCGACGCGGTGACCGGATCCAGCGGGCCGTCGTTGCCCCAGATCACCTACGACTCGGCGGAACGACGTAACGCGGTTGCCGCGCATCTGCAGAAGATGGGCGTCGCACCGGATCTGGCAGCGGTACGCATGCTGATGGAAGTCGGTCAGGGCCTGCCGGTCGAAGAAGCGGTCCGCGCCAAGACCGCAGAGGCCAGGTCCACCAATCGCAGCAGGGAACTCGAAGGCCGGGGACTGGAACGCACCCGCGGCTGAACACGAAACGAGGAAGCCCGCCGGATATCCGGCGGGCTTCCTCGTTTCGTCTGTGCCTGTGTGACATGGCCCTTCGCCCGTATCGGGGTCAGACCCGGAAGTCCTCCGGCGCCGGGCTGTCGAACTGACCGCGGGCGGGCGAACGCAGCGGCAGCGGGTTGAGCATGTCCTTGTGACCGTTGCGGACGCTGCAGTACTTGAACGGCCCCCGCGGATCGAACAGCTTGGTCATATGCGGATCCGCGTGATCGAGCAGCCACACGCTGAGGCCCGTCGCCGGGTCCCTCCGCAGGTGCTCCCAGGCGCGCCACAGGGCATCCAGGCGTACCACCGCTTCCGCGTGCGCGAACCATTCCGGGCACCAGACGGTTTCGCTGATGTCGGTGACCTGACGGCGATAGACCACACTGAGGTAGTTCTCGACGAACTCGACCACAGAGCTGTAGACGGGCTTCCCTGCCATGGGAGGACCGGGGGGTAGGTTGTGGGTCACCGAAGCACCTTCTCTCCGTTACTTACCGACATGTCCACCACGGAGGTGGCCGCTGCGCACCGCATCACCTCGGCCGTGCCTCGATCTCGCCGGCGGGCGGATCCGCCGGTTCCAGCTCCGCGATCGGCTCGTCGGACTTGCGCAGCTCGGGCTTGCCGGGCGAGGGGTCCAGCCCGGAGGGGTCCGGATCGGACTTCTTCGTCAGCGCGGGCGAGCCGATCGCCCCGCTGATCCGGATCTTGGTCTGCGGATCGTGCTCGTCGATCGACTTCTTCACCGCGGCGGCGTATTCGCCCTCCCACCACGGCACCGTGCGCACCAGGACGGCCGGCTGACCGGAGGTGAACACGATCGCGCGGCCGCGCGGCAGCGTCGTCAACGCGTTGACGCTGAACGTCTTCGACGACGACAGTGACCGCGAATAGCTCTTGCCGCCCTTGGATTCCGACACCGACTGCGAGATCGAGTCGTACTCGCCGATCGCCTCGGAACGGTCGCGCAGGAAGTTCATGTCGTCGATGCCGCTGCCGATCACCTTGATATTGGCCGCCGACCACAGCGCCGCCATGCCCGCGTCGCCCCAGCAGCGCGCGCCCTGCGCCCAGGACTGCAGCACCGTCATCACCACGATGCCGCGCGAGCCGAAGTGGCTGTACTGCTTGGGCAGGTCCTTCCAGCGGACCACGTTGGCCGCCTCGTCGAGCACCGCGAGCAGCGGGATCGGCAGTCGTCCACCGCGCGAGCGCGCCGCCTTGTACATGGCGACGTCGACCACGGCCTCGGTCAGCGCGCTCACCAGCGGCGCGGCCGAACCGCGTCCCTCCAGCGAGAGCGAGTAGAGGGTGCCGTTCTTGTCGATGAAGGTGGATTCGTCGAACTGCATGCGCGGCTTGCTGGTCTCCGGGTCGGAGCCGGGCAGGATCCAGTCGTGGATGTTGGACAGCTGCAGCGAGCGCACCATCTTCTTGGCGGTGCCGAAGATGCCGCTGCGGGTCCGCGGGTCGGCGTTGTACTGCATCGCCAGACCCGAGGCCATCGCCTGATGAGGCGAGTTGCGCAGCAATTCGATCGGCTCGGTGTCCTGGGAGTTGGTCACCCATTCCCACACCTGCACGATCGGGTAGTCGCCGACCGCCGCCGCCAGGAACAGCGCCGCCAGCAGGTCTTCGGCCTCCGGGTCGAAGAAGTCGTCCTTCTTGCCCTCGCCGCCTTCGTCTGCGTCGGCGAAGTGGCCCGCCAGCCGCTGGGCGCGCATCTCCTTGCCCGGCCGGTCGGAGTTGACCCAGGCCAGCGGATTCCAGTACCAGCTCGGGCTCTCGTCGGCGACGCCCTGCGGGTCGAAGACGAAGGTGGGGCTGCCCTTCTGCTCGCGCACGTCGCGGGTCGCGTCCACCACGTCGCGCTTGTTGGAGGTCGCGATCACCGGCCCGATGGCAGCCAGGATCGCCGGGATGACCCGCGAGGTCGACTTGCCCTGCCGGGGACCCCAGATGTCGAGATGCAGATCCTCGTAGGAGCCGTAGAGCATCACGCCGTCGGCCACGCTCATGCCGATCGGCACGCCGGGCGCGTCGTGATAGCCCAGCTCGATGCCGAGCTGGGCGGCCTTCTCCCTCACCCCGGCCTCGGTGAGCGCGTAGACCGCGCCACCGCTACCCATGTACTGCGCCTTCGCGTCCACCGGCAGCACGCCGACCGACGCCCGCTTGGCCCGCTGCTTGCGTATCCACAGGAACGCGATCGCGGCCGCGATCACCAGCAGCACGATCATCGTCGAGGCGAACGGCCAGGTGTACTTGCCGCGTGCCATGCCCGCGGTGACCTCGATCGGGTTGATCGGCAACTGCTGCGGCGTACTCGACAGCTGGTTGCCCAGGTGCAATGCCACCATCAGCAACGCGAACACCACGAACCCGGCGTAGACGGCGATCAGGCCCAGATCGGGGCCGGGTATCGCCGGATCCGTCACCTTTTTCGTCTTCGCCATCCCTGCCTCCTCGAATCGCCCTGCGGGGTAATGCCTGTCACGTGCTCAGCCGAACGCATCCAGCCGCCATCCTTCGGCGGTGTCGACCACCGTGGCGATGACGGTCGTCGGCGGCAAGGCCTCGGTACGCCCGTCCGGATACACCACGGTCTGTTCGATTCCGATCTTGAACTGCTGGACCGCGCCGCTGTTCTCACCGGGCGGCCGTTCGCCCGAGGCGAAGGTGAACGCCTCGACCCGCGCGCCCGCCTGCGCCCATTCCGCCCAGCGCAGCGACGGATTCGGCGTCTCGCCCGGGGAGCTGTCGAGCATGCGGGTCAGGCTCGGCCCGAGCCACTTCCGCGCGCGGCGCAATGCCTCGCCGTGCGCTTCCTCCGCGGGCTGCCAGGTGTAGATCTCGCGCAGCGCCGTCACCGCGACGCCCTCGGGGGTGACGGGGTCGGGGGCCGGCGCCTGCTCCAGCAGCCGGGTCGTGGTCGGAATGGTGCCCGCCGAACCGGATTCGGAGCTCTCGCCGCCCGAACCGCAGGCCGCGGCGAAGACCGCAGTGCTCACCACGAGCATCACCACCAGTGTCGCGCGGGATCTTCCGTGCTTCCAGGCTAACCGCCGAACCGGCTCCGGCAGCCGCCTCAGCGCCGCCTTTCCGCTGCCGTGTCGGCCACCGCCGGCCGCTCGCGGGCTCACAGGACCCTCCGCATCCGCGCGTCTCCCGGGACGGCGACCTCACTCACGCCACCCGCGCCGGTGTAGCGACCGGCGGGCGCGGACTGGATCATCCGCCCGTCGCCCGCGTAGATACCCACCTGCGCGGGCCCGCGCGGGCCGAAGGAACTGAACACCAGATCGCCCGGTTGAGCCTTGCTCATGGAGACCTCCTGGCCGTACTCCCACTGTTGTTCGGCCGTGCGCGGCATGATGATCTCGCCCGCCGAAGCCGCGAAGACCGCCGCGGCCACCAGGCCCGGCCCGTCCATACCGCCGTTGCTCGGCCCCTCCGGCCCGCCACCGCCCCACACGTACGGGGTGCCCAGCCAGTCGTGGGCCGCCTCCAGGATCTGTGCGGAGCCACCGCCCTCCTCCGGGCTGAACCGCCCGAGCGAGCCCGGCGCGCGATACTCCGGTTCCATGGCGAGGATGTTGGCGACATAGGGCCGGGTCTCGAAGTAGTGCGCCGCGTACTGATTCGGCATACCGCCGCTGGCCAGCACCGCGCCCTCACCGGCGTTGTAGGCGGCCAGGGTCAGCGCGGAGATGTCACCCTGCACCCGGCCTTCGCGCTGCCACTGGGTGATCTTGTTCGCGATGGCGCACATGTAGCGGCCCTGGCCGATGATGGCGTCGCCGTCGTCCCACACGCTGGCCACGCCGTTGCCGTCGGCGTCGATGACGTAGGGACGCCCGTCGTCGGGGTTGATCGACGAGGCCGTGCCCGGCAGGAATTGCGCCAGGCCCTGCGCGCCCGCGGGCGAGGTCAGGCCGCGCCGGAATCCGGACTCCTGCCTGCCCTGCGCGGCCAGCAGCGAGGACGTGATCTGCGGGCACAGCGAACCGGCCCGGCGGTACCAGACCTCCAGGTCGGCGGGCACCTTACCCGGCGCGAGCGCACCGCCGGGGCTGCCGAAGCCGAGGCTGCAGCGCGGATCAGCCGAATACCACTGCGCGCCACCGAGATCCGGAGTCGGCGCGCCGTCGAGCCAGGGCATCGGGTCGATGTGGCGGCCACCGGTGAACCGCCCGCCGGGCACGATCTCGAAATGCAGGTGCGGGCCGGTGGATTCGCCCGCCGAGCCGACCGCGCCGATCTGCTGGCCCGCGCGGACGGTGTCGCCGACGCGCACCAGCACCCCGTGGTCCCACATGTGCCCGTACACGGCCGAGAACGACCGGCCGTTGACATCGACCGAATCGACCACGATCCAGTTGCCGAAACCCGAGGCCGGCCCGGCCGCGACCACCCGGCCGTCGGAGACCGAGAAGATCGGCGTGCCGTCGGCGCCCGCCATGTCGATGCCACGGTGGCCGCCGTTCCGGGAGCCGAAGACATCGGAGATGGTGAAGGTGCCGATCGCCATGGGCAGTGTGCGCCTGATGGTTCCGCCGCTCGCCGCCAGTGTGGCCGTGGCGGTCGCCGCCGGACCGGTCGGCTCGCCCTCGGCGTTCGCGGCGGGCGCCACGCTCGGGTCACCCGGCGGCACCATGGCGGTACGGCCGGCACCGAGCAGGGTGGTGTCGGCGCACGGGTCCTCGATCGAGGGCAGCACCACGACCACCACGAGCGCCATCAGCGCCACGATCATGCCGAGGACACCCCACAGCACGCCTTTGACACTCATCGCGACCACCCCCGCCGGTCCGGGCCGGCGCCGCGGTCGCTCGTCGACTCGCGGAGAGCGGTCACGGGCGTCGTCGGGCTTCGTCGAGGGTCCGCGCCAGGGTCCGGTTCATCTCGGCGGCGGCGGCCAATTGCTGTTGCAGCAGCGCCACTCGGCGCCGCAGCGCGATCACATCCATGCGCTCCACACTCGGGCCCTGTGCGGCGCGCACCCAGTTGCGCACCGAATTCGGGTGCACGCCGATCTGTTCGGCGACCGCGCGGCAGGCCTCGGTCTCGCTGCGCAGCGTGCCGGTCAACGCGACGACCTGTTCGACCGCCGCTTTGCGCACCTCCGGTGACACCTTGCGATACGAACGATGCGGCATCAACGCGCTCTCCCCCTCATGCCACGCTGCCGCTCGACGGCCGCCTGCGCGTGGCGGATTCGGTGAACTCGCTGAAGCGCTGGTTGGTGTCGTGGATACCGCTGGCCCGCTCGGACTCGGTGAACTCCATCTGGAACGGGATGCCGGGGCGGCGATCCTCACCGATCTTGAGCAGGAATTTGCCGGTGCCCGGCGGCATCGGCCGCACCTGCCCCGGTCGCAGCGCCTCACCGGTCAGCGCTTGCGGAGCCGACCAGCCGGTCACCATGTCGGCCTCGGTGGCGGTGAACGGCACGGTGCTGTCGAGCCGTTTGACCTCTTCGGCGGGGAGCGCGCCGAAGATCTTGGCGCGCGCACGCTCCAGGAAGCCGAGCGCCTTGGCGATCGCGGCCTCGGTGCCCAGCGACTGCAGATCCTTGATGGTGTGGCTGATCATGATCAGCGCGGTCGCGATGCTGCGTTGCAGACGGGTCAGCTCGTCGACGCGGTCGACCATGAAGTCGCCCAGGCCGAGCACCTGCCACAGCTCGTCCATCACCACCTGGAAGTAGCGCTGCGGGCCGAGCCCGGCGTCGGCGAGTACGTGCGCGGCCTCCACCGAGGCGAACCCGTCGGCCCAGCAGGCCAGCATGACCGCGGCCTTGAGCTTCTTGTCGCCGGTGGGGATGTGCGAGACGTCGATGCAGACCGCGACCGAGCCGGTGTCGATCGGCACCGTGGTCTGACCGTTGAAGATCGCGCCGAAGGGGCCCTGGGTGAGCGCACGCAGCGATCGGCGCAAACCCTTGATGGCGACCTGGTATTCGGCCGGATCGTCGGCGCCCGCGTCGAGCATGAGTTCCTCGCCGCCCGCCACGATCACCTCCAGCAGGTTCTCCATGATGGGCGGCTTGTCCGGGGCGTAGCCGCTGCCCGGCTGGTAGAGGATGCGCAGCGCGGTGGAGATCAGCGTCTCCTCGTAGTCGCGCACCCGCGCACCGCGTACCAGCTCGACCAGGCCGGCGATCAGCGTGACCTGCCTGGCCCGGATGTCCTGGAGCACCTGCAATTGCAGCGCCGGGAATTCGTCGAGGCGGGGCACCACCGCGCCGAGTACGCCCGCGGCCAGCGGGTTGAGCTTGCCGTGGCCGTAACCGAGGTCGATGACCTGGCCGCCGACCAGCTCCACCATCTTGCGGTAGTCGGGTTTGACGTCGGCCAGGATCAGCGGCGTGATGCCCTGGGCGATGCCGCCGAGCACGATGCGGCGCACCAGCGAGGATTTGCCGAAACCGTTGAGGCCGAGCACGAAAAGGCTGGGTGCGGTGATGAAGCTGCCGCGCATGAACCAGTTCATCGGGTCGAAGCAGACCGGCGCGCCGGTGTGCAGGTGCGAGCCGAGCGGAGTGCCGATCAGCGGCGCACCGGCGCCGACGGACCAGGGCCACAGACCCGCGACCTGAGCGGTGGTGGCGCGATACTCGACCGGCCTGCCGACCACGTTCGCGCGGCCGCCGCCGGGCCCGGCGTAGCCACGGTCGGTGAGCGGCGCGGTGGCGCGGTCGAATCCGTCCTCGATGGTCTGTTCGGCGCGCGCCGCGTAGTTGCGGCGGCGGATGTCGTCGGTGTGGACGCGGAAAGTCGCCCAGGCCGCGCGCAGGCCGGATCCTTCGCGGCTGACTTCTTCCAGCCGGGCCCTGGTGGCCGCGTCGAGCAGCGGCGGGCCGGACTGTTTGCGCTTGTCGGCCTTCTGCTTCGCCCGGCGCGCGGCCTTGTCGGTCGGCGCGCCCATCGCGCGATCGGCGGTGCGATCCAGGCGGTCACGGTCGCGACCACGGCTGCGATCGCGATCGCGTACCGGACGCGGCTGCTGCCCGTTCCCGTTGCGGGGCACCCGGTCGGGGCGCGGGGTCCGCTCCCGGTCGGGCCGGGTCGGGCGCGCGTCAACGCCCCGGCCGCGCTGACCGTCCTGCCTGCGCTCGGCCGGGATCCGGTCGTCGCGATCGGCGGCCGGACGCGGGCGGCGCACCGGGCTCCCTGCCGCGGTCCTGGCCGGCACCTCGGCTCGGGTTCGGCGCGGGCCGCCGCGGACGCGCGCCCTCGTCCCTGCGGCGTGGACCGAGGTCCTCGTCGTCGTACGGCCGCGCCCACTGCCCGCGCTCGTCCGGATCCGGGCGCCGCTCGCGATACCCGGTCGTCGCGCGCTCCCTCACGGGTGGCTCGTGTTCGCGTGCCATGGTCAGCTCACCCCGCCAATGCCTTCGGAATGGTCGCGTGCTCCGGCAGGATCACACCGCACCCGAGCGAGGCCGCGAAAGCCGCACCCTGGTAGCGATAGCACCGCCGGATCTTCAGCCGCGCCTGCGTGGACAGGTCACGGGTGATGGCTTCGATGCGCGGCAGATCCCCGCGCAGCGGTTCGGTGATGGTCACCAGCGCGCCGAAGCGGGTCACGCCGTGGCCCCTGGCCTGCTCCTCGCGCGCCTGCTGGGTGGCGCCCACCCGCAGCGTCGCGGCGGCCGAGACCACGCCGCGTTCGCTCTGCTGGGCGACCAGTGCGTTCTTGAAGTCGTCGTCGACGATCTCGGCGGCGTCGGCGGCCGAGTGCGGGCGGTAGACGATGGCGATGCGCTTGCGCGGGACCTCCGGGTTCGGCGCGAGCAGACGCTGCAGCACCCGCTCGTCCACCGCGCCCTCGGGGGCGGCGTCCATCTCCCAGGTGACCGAGCGGCCGCCGTCGTGGATGAAGTGGTCCCACTTCTCGTCGTGCGAGACCGGGCCGGCGTCGGCCCAATCCAGGCCGTGCCCTTCGGGTTCGGAGGCCGCGACCTCGAGGTCGGCTTGCGAGGCGGGGTCGTAGCTGCGGCGGATGAACGCGATCACCTCGTCGGCGGACATCGGCTGGGCGCGCACGCCCGCCTCGGCCAGCGCCGCGCAGATGCCGGGCAACCGCCTGCCGATCTCGACGGCTTCCTCGGCGGGGTTCTTCCGGCGCTCGGCGGTGGTGGCCTTGAAGGTGATCGCCACGCGCGGCAGCAATTGCACACGCTCCTGCGGTAATTCGGTGGCCAGTTCGTACATCACCTGCTGGGCCAGCTCGGGCGCCTCCGGCTTGGTGATCGTGGAGACCTCGGTGAGCAGGCGGTTACCGGTTTCGGGCACGGTGTCGATCACCGGCACCACGGCCACGATGTCGCTGGTCTGACCCACGGAGGCGAGGAAGGTGCCCCAGGCGGAGACCCAGCGGTCGATCACCGGCTGGTCGACGGCCTCGTGGCCCTGCGGCCAGGCGCGCAGCACCACGGTGTACTGAGCGAACTGCGGCAGATGGATCATGCCGAAGCTGTAGCCGCCCGCGTCGATGCCCTCGTAGAGCTTCGACGGCGCGAGCAGACCGGGCAGCCGGGTGACGCCGCCGGGGATGCGGGAGAAACGTCCGCCCCGGTACACGTGTTCGCCGCGACTGCGCGAGCGCATCCAGTTGAACATCATCAATCCCGTCTCGTAGCCGGAGCGGCCCCCCGTCCGCCACACCAGTGGAACCATCACCGCCACACCGATACCGCCGACGATCAGGCCCAGTGTGAATCCACCGACCATGGCACAGATCAGCGCGGTGATCACGACGACGAAGCCGATCACCGTCTCTTCCCAGCGCAGGCCGAACAGGCCCGCGCTGCGCGGCTTCTGCCACAGCCCGTAGGAGCGGCGCTCGTAGGTGTCGCTGATCGTCATCGCGGAATGGTGCTCCTCCCGAGGTCGGGCGAACGGTTCGCCCAACGATCCCCTGCCACATCACCCATCGAATCATCGGCCCGGCGCATGCCGCTCGTCGCGGCTCTGGCCGCGCCGACTCGGCCGGCGGCGGTGGCGGCTCCGGACGGTACTCCCCGCGAGCCCTGCGCGCCCGAGGCGCGCGGACCGCCGCCGCCCTGCGGATTGTTCGGACCCGGCCTGCCACCGGGACCCGCGGGTCCGCCCGGACGCGGGCCGGAGCCGCTGCCGCTGACGTAACCGGCCGAACCCGGTGCGGCAGCGGCCTTCACGCCGACCGCCTTGGTGCCCATCGCGCCGAGCGCCGCGGCCGCGACGAGGGTGCCGCCCGCGGCGGTCAGACCCGAGCCGCCGGAGCCGACGATGGCGACCGCCGGGGTCACCAGGCGCATCAGCGCGGGCAGTACGAAGGCGACCGAGCACAGCAGCACGATGGCGACCAACATGCGCTGAGCCTGTTCACCATCGGGCATCGTCGACGTCGACAGCCCGTCCACATGTCCGGCGGTGGTGAAGGCGATCATGTAGACGATCGCGGCCACCGGCTTCCAGAGCATGAAGGCGATGATCCAGCCGACCAGCTTCTGGTACGACTGCTTGCCGACATTCATGCCGGACGCGGCGGCCGCCATCGGCAGCACGCCCGCGGCGATGATGAGCAGACCCTGCCGCACGATCGCCAGCACGATCTGGGCCAGCGCGCCGAGCAGGCCGACGATCGCGATGATCAGCACCAGGCCGGGTGAGAACGCCTGCAGCGCACTGGTCTTCACCATCAGCTCGGCCATGTCCTTGGCATTGCCGTTGGTCGAGTCCTCGATGATCCACTCCGCGAAGCGATCCGAGGCCTGGGTGCCCGCCACGATCACCGCGCCCAGCATCCAGGAGCTGAACACCACCCGGGCGAACATCCGGAACGACTCGGCCGCTTCGCTCACCGCCGCACCGCGCCTGGCCTCGGCCAGCCGGGCGCCGGTCAGGATGATCGAGGCGATCAGCAGCAATATCTGTATCTGATAGGTGTAGTCGTTGATCTTGGTGAACAGCGATCCGCCGTCACTGGCCGCCTCGTTGGGGACCTTCATCCAGAACGTCAGTGCCAGGATGATCGCCTCGCCCAGACCACTCATCAGCGAGTCGACCACGCTGCCGAAGGTGGAGTCCCACGCCTTGTCCTTGACCGCGGAGGCGGCGTCACCGGGATGGGAGGCGGCATTGCCCGCCTTGCACACCGCCGAGGCGGCGTCGCCCAGCGAGATGCCGGGCAGGCCCACGCCGTCGAGGGTGTCGTGGATCTCGTTGCAGGTCTCGTCGAAACCGTAGGTCTGGCCGTAGGCCACCGTGGGCGTCGCCACCATGACGGTGAAGATCACCGCCAGGATGGTCAACAGTTTGCGCACCATCGTGTTCGCTCCTCGGGGCTCGGCTGTTCCCGGACCTGGCTCGGCCTTCTCCGCGCGTGGCGCTGTTTTTTCTATGGTCACCATGTCGTCCACCCCGCAAGCGATTCGATGTATTCGGTCCGGCTGCCCTCGGCGGTGGCGGGTTTGAGCCGCCAGTCACCCGCCTCCCACACCATCACCAGGCGCAGGGCGACCCACAACTGTCTGTCGTCGACGACCTGTCCGCGCGAGGCGAACCGGACGACGGCCAGATCGTCGGCGTAGCTCTCGACCTGGAAGGCGTCGGGAGCGACGAAATAGCGGGTGATCCGCTCGGGCTGCTGCTCGGGCAGCCGGTTCTGGTCCATGGCCCGGTCGTACTCGGCGAGTTGCTGCGCCGAGGCGCGCACCTGGCGCACGTACAGCTCGCGATCGGCCGGCCGCGCGTTGAGCCGGTAGGTGATCTGCGCGGCCGCGAGCACCGCGCCCTGCGGAGTGTGCGCGTACCCGACCGCCTGCCCTTCCTCCAGCCGGGCGGGCCCGTCGGAGGTGGAGAACGGCACCGAGGCGCCGTAGACCCGCTGCCAGCCGCGCGGCTGGTCCAGGCCCGCCGGGCGGGCGGTCAGCCAGTCCAGATCGGACGGCTTGCGCTGCGCCGAGGGATCCTGCGGAAGAGGTTGTCCCGCAGGATTGTTCGGGACATCCACGCGACGACCGAACAGGTCGACCTCCGGGCTCGCGAAGCCCTCGCCGACAATCGCGGCGAGCTCGGCCTGCCCGCCGCCTGCGGCGTCCTCGTCGCGGGAGATGTAGACGACCACGCCCACGATCACGATCAAGGCCAGCAGCGCGGCGGACGCGACGGCGCCGAAGGAGACACGCTCGCGCGTGTACGGCTCCTTCTGACTCACTTCGGTGCCTCCAATATCACGATATCGCCGGGTAGTGCGTCGACCGCCGCGATCGGCCGTGCGGTCGAATCCAGGTCGGGCAGCCGTAATCTCCAATCCTGCGTGGACCACTCGACCGCGATGTGGTTCACCGCGAGCGAGCCGTCCGAATACTCGGTACAGACGTCGACCAGCCCGCGCTCACCGGTGTACTCGGTGATCCGGTAGCCGCGTAATCGTGGCGCGTACTCCGGATCGGCCGGGCCGGTGATCGACACCCGCACCCGGTCCACCACCCACGCATCGCGAGCCGGACCGGGCGCCACCTCTTTCGCCACGACCGCGGGCCACTCGCCGTCCGGCGCCACCGAGAGCCGGACCGTGTGGACGATCGCCGCGACCGCGGCGCCGGCCGGGGACTGCTCGAAACCCGTTGCCGCGCCGTCGGAGAGGACCTTCGGCCCCTGCGCGGTATGTGGCAACGCCACACCCTGATACGGCTGCCAGCGCACCTCGGTGGGCGGCGTGGAGAGATCGGGTCCCTCCTGCTCGCCGCCGTCCGCGCAGCCGACCACCGCGGTGAGCGCGACCGCGCCCACCATCACCGCCGTTCCCATGCTCCGCCCCACACTCACGCCGGGAGGAAGGCCAGCGCGATACTGGTGGCCCCGCTCGCGACGATCGCGCCGATGAGACTCATCATCACGCCGTGCGAGGCGTCGTTGGCCGCCAGATCGGTGCGGAAGGCGATCCACAACTTGCCCGCGGACAGGATCATCCAGGCCAGGCACACGATGAGCACGAACCACAGCAACCAGTTCAGCAACTGCATCAGCGGTTCGAGCACCTCCGACGGCATCTGCTTGTAGGCCAGCAGATCCGTCTGCATTAGACGCGTGGTCATTCCCCGACCCTTACCCTTACGTACCGATGACAGCGTTCATGATGGTGCCCGCGCTCGTGGCGACCACGCCGCCGATCATCGCGCCCGCCACCATCTTCGGCGACTCGAGGCCACCGCCGGACCAGCGCTCCCAGGCGAATTTGCCGCCCGCGTAGATGATTCCGCAGATACCCGAGAGCAGGACGAACCAGGTGAGGTACCGAACCAGCTGCAGGATCTTCTCCGATCCGGGGGGCGCCTCCGGGGTCGGGTTGCCGACCTGAGCGAGCACGGCGCCGTAGGTGTCCTGGACAGCCAAGAGGAACATGCTCATCGGGGCCCTTTCTCGAATGGTGGATCGGATACATCGTCGTCGGCGAAATCGGTTCTGCTGTCTAGCTTCTCACGTACCGCGTCGACAATGTCAGCCCCCAGCTCACGAACCTCCACCGGCACCTCGTCCAGCGGGTCGATCTTGCGTTTGCGTTCCGGCATCGGATCGCCCGGCGTCCAGATCGGCAGTTGCTCGGGCTCGACCAGAGTCCATTCCTCGTACCAGGGCACCTGCCAGACCGGCCCGGCCAGCGAGCCGACCAGCTCCCGGTAGCGGCGGATCTCGGCGGGCATCCGGCCCGGCCGCGCGGCGACCGTGACCAACCCGATCACCTCGGAGGGGCCGCCGAAGCCGAAGTGGTGCTGGCGCAGCAGATCGTGCGCGCGGGTCAGCCCGGAGATGGTCTCGCGCGCGACGAGCACCACGAACGGCGATTCCCGGTCGAAGCCGCCCGGCCAGCGGCGGCTCGCGTCCGCGGTCGGCGCCAGCACATGCGCCAGCGTCGTCGCGCCCGCGCCACCGTGAACGCCCAGCAACCACACCAACGGCGCTCGGCCGACACCGGGCACCGGCCGGTCCCACACCGGGGCGCGGCGGGATTCGGGCGGTGCGACCACACCGGCCGGCCGCGGGTCGAGTTTGCGGCGCAGCCGCATGGCGGCGGTCACGAGGCCACCCCCGCCACCAGCCGGGCGTACGCGCGGCGCGTCTGTTCGGCGAGTTCCGCGTGGCACACCAGCTCTCCGCGCGCGAGATGCGGATCGTAGGGGATCTCCCTGATGTCGCGCACCCACCCGGACAAGTGCTCACGCAGATGGTCCGCCACCCGGGAATCGTCGCCGGGCGCCTGATGTGAGATGACCAGTGTGGTGTCGCCGACTATGCCGTTGCCCTGTCCCTCGGCGGCCTCGCCGAACTCGTCGTCGAGCCACTCCAGGGTGACCCGCAGCCGGTTGGCCGCGTCCGGGCGCGCCGGAATGGTGAGCACCAGAGCGATGTCTCCGTCGTCGAGCAACGGACGCAACTGCCTGCCCGCGATCGGATGGCCGCCGTCGTAGACGGCCGTGTACCCGGCGTCGGCGACCGCCCGCGCCACCGTCAGGTAGCTGGCCCGGCGGCGCAGCGGCGCGGCGTCGCGCCACAGCAGGCCGATGCCGGAGGTCGCGCGCGACAGGCACTCCTTCAACGGGGCGGGCTCGTCGTCGCCGCGGCCGTACAGCCAGGACTGCAGGCTGATCGGATGCAGATGCTCGTCGGCGCCGCGCAGCGCGATGTCACCACCCGCGGCGGTGGCGTCCACCGCGACCGTCGGGGTCCCCGCGACGCCCAACTCCCCCGCGATACCCAGTGCCGTCGTCGTCGTGCCCGCGCCACCGCAGCCGCCGACCACCAGAATCGGCCGCTGCCCCAATGTCTCGGCCCCGTCACCGTCCCCACCGGCCCGACGCCGGAACCGCACCACCGGAGCCTTGGTACGCGCATCGCGGCTCGGCGATTCGCCCCGGTCGGGCGCCTCGTCGAGCCAGCGGCTCCAGTCCTCTCCCATCGTTCTCAGCTCTCCTTCACCCGGCCGCGATGCCCGAGATGAGCACGCGGCCGCCGACCACCTCGGTGGTGACCGTCTGCTTGTTGTACGTGGCGGGCGCCCCACCGGGTCGATACTCGGTGACCTCCACCGCGTACATGTTCTCGCCGATGGTCGTCACCCGCACGCAATGCGTGGTGCCGACCGGGACCGTGCCGATGCCGCGCTGGATGATCTCCGCACTCGGCACCGCGGCGTCCGGCGCGACGAACTGCCGGGCGCGCTCGCCGGAACGCTCGACGTAGTAGGCGTACTGGAAGCCGAGCACGGCATCGGGCCCGGAGGTGTCCCCGCCCGCCGCCGCGCTGCGCAGGACCCGGTCGAAATGTTCGGTGGGACAGCCGGTGGTGATACCCGCCTGGGCACTGCCCGCGGTGAAGCGCATCGGCGTGGAAGCGGGTGCGGCCCCCGGCCGGTCACCGGAGAGCCGGACGAGCACGAGCGCGCCGATCACCGAGGCGATCAGTACCAGGATCGCGATCACCAGGACGATCACGGTCCTGGCGCGTCGAGTCGCCGGATGCTCGCGCAACGAACGGGTCGGCGGCGGCGTGGGCGCCGGGTCTTCGTCGTAGTCGTCGTCCGGCCACGGGAAGCGGACCAGATCCGCCTCGCGCTCGGGGAAATCGTCGTCGGGACCGGGCGCGCGCACCGGGACGGGCGCGTCCTCGGCCACCCAATCCGACCAGCCGCCGGTGAATTCGCTGCGGCGGGTGGGCAGGTCGGCAGGCACCTCGGCGACCGCGCGGGCGTCGGCGGGATCGGCGTCGGATTCCTCGTCGCGACGGCGACTCTCGTCACCGGCCCGGCTGCTCTCGTCACGCAGGCGGTTCGGGGATCGGAACGGGCCTTCCGGGTCGGCCGCGACGAGACGATCGCGGTCGGCCTCTGCCACGGGCTCCGCGTCGGCGGGCCCGGGAGTGCCGTCCGGCTCGATCGGACCGTACCAGCGGGACAGATCTTTGTACGACTTCAACATTCCCCCATTCCCACGGGGCCGGGCGCGTGATATCGCATCGTCGGACCTCTCGGCGATCAGTTCGTGGAGAACGGGTAGTGGCGATCGGCTTCGCCGGGTCGCACGGTGGGCGGAATCGAGGTCACGCCCCCGGATGAGGCGCCATCGGCTCCTGTCCCGAACGGAAATTGTCCCGCACCTCCGGGGTTCGGAGTAGCCGACGCGCCGGGGGCGGCCGCAGTTGATCCACCGTCCACATGGACGCGCCCGAGCGCGGGAGCGCCCGCCGCTCCGGTGTGTTCGGCCAGATCACGGGCGGTCGCCGCGAACCACTCGGCGACGAACCGGGTGGGCGTCGCACCCCCGGCGCCCACCGCCACACTGTGATAAGCGCCATGCCGGCGGGCGGTGTCCCAATACCGCACCCAGGTCGTCAGATCCAGCAGTTCGCGGTTGTCGGTGACGGTGCCGACGACCGCGTCGTAAGCCTGGGTGACCAGCCGAGAGATGGTCGTCGGTGGCACCAGCTCCGGGACCGCGTCGGCGAGTTTCCCGCCGAGCGACGCGAGTCCGGCGGCGGGATCGCTCAAACCGGCGGTGGCGAGTTCGGACAGCACCGCCGGGCTCAGCACCTGCCTGATGACCGCCACCACGGCGTTGAATCCGATCAGCCCCGCCCGCAGCAGCCCGCTCAGCGCAGCACCGGCTTCGAGTGGGGTACGCGGGTCGGAGGCGTCGGCGAGGCGCTCGGAGATCGACTTGCGCGGGGAGAGCGAGATATCAGCGGGCGTGGCGCCGGTGAGGTCTTCGGCGACCACCGCCGTGGCCGTTTTGATCGAGGTGTAGGCGAGCGCCTGCCCGACCGAGAGCAGCGCGGCGACCGGATCGCCGCCACTGACCTGCGCCTGCCCGGCGATGTTCGTGACGACCCGCAGGATCGGCGCGCCTTCCGGCGCGTCGCACGCGAGATCGCCTGCGGCACAGAAGCTTGCCACCCGGCCGGTGAGCGCGGCGAAGTTCGCTGCCCGGTCGCGCTCGGGGCCGATGCCGCCGCCGCTCGCGGGCGTCTGCGGCAGCGCCGCGATCGCGGCCAGGTGTCCACCGCCGACGCCGGGTGCGGGATCGGGCGTGAGCTTGCCCGGGGACCCGGGGAACAGCGGTGCACCGGGATTGCGGGTGGGGTCGGCGAAGAGCGCGACCGCGGCGACCTTCTCGGCTGGGACCACGCCCGCGCCCTGCCCCACCTCCTGGGCGAACATCGAGACCACGTGCGCGCCCTGGGAGTACCCCGCCAGCCCGAGCCGGGTGTCCGGGCAGCGGTCGGCGACCTGGCGCGCCATCGACCGCAGCCGTTCCAGGCCGCCGAGCACCGAATCCGCGTAGGAGGCGGGAGCGCCACCGGTGAAGCCACCGAATCCGGCCTCGTAGGGCACATAGGCACGTTCGACCAGTCCGGGTTCGGCGGCCCGCGCCAGCATCGGCATGAACACCATCGACAGCATGCCGGTGTCGGTGGTCGGCGCGGCGTCGGGCGAGGACTCGCCGGTGCCCTGCACACCCAGCGCGTACAGCGCCGGGCAGTTCTCGATCGACAACTCCGCCGCAGGCGAATTCGATTCGGGCACAGCGGGATTCGAGGGTGTGGCAGAGGCCGGGGCCGGAGCCGAGTACGCGGCAACCACGGTGACGGTGGTTGCGACCACCAGTCCCGTGAGACCAGCCAGGTACCCAGTCATAGCGCTTCGCAATCAGTCTCGTTGCCGCAACAACTCTCAACCCTGAAACGCAATAGACCGTAACAGATTCCGGCTATGACTCGCCCAACAGCGAAAACTTTACGCAAAACCGCAAACACTACCCCACACTGCTCGGCGCGTCCCGGTGCCACGCCCGGCAAGTTTCCGAACACATGCACGAGAACGCAATCGAGCCTTCGCGTTGCGGCTCCGGTCGCGACCCGGCAGCCTCAGCGCGGCGCGTACATGATGACCATCACGCCCACCAGGCAGATCAGCGCCCCGGCCAGATCCCATCGGTCCGGCCGGAATCCGTCGAGCACCATCGCCCAGGCCAGCGACCCGGCCACGAAAACTCCTCCGTAGGCGGCCAGGATGCGACCGAAGTTCGGATCGGGCTGGAAGGTCGCCACGAACCCGTAGGCGCCGAGCGCGATCACCCCCGCCGCGATCCACCACAGCCCGCGCCCCTCCCGGTAGCCCTGCCACACCAGCCAGGCGCCGCCGATCTCGGCGAGCGCCGCCAACCCGAACAACACCAGGGACCGCAGGACCGTCATTCCGCGAAAAATACCGGGGCAGCTCTGCGGCCCGCATCCGCGGTTTGCCGGTCGCTCGCTGCGCCGGGGTCCGGGACGGGCAGGCAGCGACACCGCCGCGGCTGTCACACTCGCAGCGGTCCGCGCGATACAAGGGGCGCCGGGAAGCCGCTCGGCTCGCCTCGTGTTGCAGATTTCGAAGGCGCGAGCAGCGCGAGAACGAGCGCGGAACGCCCCGGCGCGGGACAATGGTGGCAACGTTGCGCCGCGAACCCGCGACGAAGCGTGGATCACGACCCGACGTCGCGGTCCGGGCAGTAGCCGCGGTCGGATAATGTGGTGCGGATCGCGGCACGGAGAGGCGGTGGCATGACTCAGCACTTGGGCGAGGCGAATGTCGAGCAATCGGCGACGGCAACGCCGGCTTCGCCACCGGCGAAAACTCCCGCCCCGAAGCCGGCTCCCAGATCCGTGCCGCCGAAGCAGCCCTCCGCCACGTCCGCTGTGCCCACTTCCGCCTCGCGCCGGGTGCGCGCCCGGCTCGCGCGCCGGATGACCGGTCAGCGCGGTATCGCCGCGGTCAAGCCGGTGCTCGAGCCACTGGCCACGGTACATCGCGAGCTGTACCCGAAGGCCAACCTGACGCTGCTGCAGAAGGCCTTCGACGTGGCCGACGAGCGCCACGCCCATCAGTTCCGCAAGTCCGGCGACCCCTACATCACACACCCGCTCGCGGTCGCCAACATCCTCGCCGAGCTCGGCATGGACACCACCACACTGGTGGCGGCGCTGCTGCACGACACCGTCGAGGACACCGGCTACACCCTCGACCAGCTGAAGGCCGAGTTCGGCGAAGAGGTCGCCCACCTGGTCGACGGCGTGACCAAGCTGGACAAGGTCAACCTCGGCTCCGCCGCCGAGGCCGAGACCATCCGCAAGATGATCATCGCGATGGCGCGCGACCCGCGCGTGCTGGTCATCAAGGTCGCCGACCGCTTGCACAACATGCGCACCATGCGCTTCCTGCCGCCGGAGAAGCAGGCGAAGAAGGCCAAGGAGACCCTCGAGGTCATCGCGCCGCTCGCTCATCGCCTCGGCATGGCCACCGTCAAATGGGAACTCGAGGACCTCGCGTTCGCGATCCTGCACCCCAAGAAATACGACGAGATCGTGCGCCTGGTCGCCGACCGCGCGCCTTCGCGCGACACCTACCTGGCGAAGGTGCGCGCCGAGATCGTGAACACACTGGCCGCCTCGCGCATCCAGGCCGTCGTCGAGGGCAGGCCCAAGCACTACTGGTCGATCTACCAGAAGATGATCGTCAAGGGTAAGGACTTCGACGACATCCACGACCTGGTCGGCATCCGCATCCTCTGCGACGAGGTGCGCGACTGCTACGCCGCGGTCGGCGTGGTGCACTCGCTGTGGCAGCCGATGGCGGGCCGGTTCAAGGACTACATCGCCCAGCCTCGCTACGGCGTCTACCAGTCCCTGCACACCACGGTCGTCGGCCCCGACGGCAAGCCGCTCGAGGTGCAGATCCGCACCCAGGACATGCACCGCACCGCCGAGTTCGGCATCGCCGCGCACTGGCGTTACAAGGAGACCAAGGGCAAGCACTCCGGTGATGCCGCCGAGGTCGACGACATGGCCTGGATGCGTCAGCTGCTCGACTGGCAGCGCGAGGCGGCCGACCCCGCCGAGTTCCTCGAGTCGCTGCGCTTCGACCTGAAGTCGCCGGAGATCTTCGTCTTCACCCCCAAGGGCGACGTCATCACGCTGCCGCAGAAGTCGACCCCGGTGGACTTCGCCTACGCCGTGCACACCGAGGTCGGCCACCGCTGCATCGGCGCGCGGGTCAACGGCAGGCTGGTCGCACTGGAACGCCAGCTCGAGAACGGCGAGGTCGTCGAGGTCTTCACCTCGAAGGCACAGAACGCGGGCCCGAGCCGCGACTGGCAGAACTTCGTGGTGTCCCCGCGTGCCAAGGCCAAGATCCGGCAGTGGTTCGCCAAGGAGCGCCGTGAGGAGGCGCTGGAGAGCGGCAAGGAGCAGATCTCCAAGGAGGTCCGCCGCGTCGGCCTGCCACTGCAGCGGCTGATGAGCGTGGACGCGATGAACGCGGTCGCCCACGAGCTGCACTACAGCGACATCTCCAACCTCTACACCGCCGTCGGCGAGCACCAGGTCTCCGCACATCACGTCGTGCAGCGCCTGATGGCCCAGCTCGGCGGCATCGGCGACGTGGAGAACGAGCTCGCCGAACGCTCGACGCCCTCGACCACGCCGAGCCGCCAGCGCGTCACCGGCGACGCGGGCGTGCTCATCCCCGGCGCCTCGGGCACCGTCGCCAAGCTCGCCAAGTGCTGCACCCCGGTGCCCGGCGACGAGATCATGGGCTTCGTGACCCGCGGCGGTTCGGTCAGCGTGCACCGCACCGACTGCACCAATGCCGAGTCGCTGCGCGAGCAGCCCGAGCGCATCATCGACGTGGAATGGGCGCCCTCGCCGTCCTCGGTCTTCCTGGTCGCCATCCAGATCGAGGCCCTGGACCGCACCCGCCTGCTCTCCGACGTGACCAAGGTGCTCGCCGACGAGAAGGTCAACATCCTGTCCGCCTCGGTCGCCACCCACGGCGACCGCGTGGCCATCAGCAAGTTCACCTTCGAGATGGGCGACCCCAAGCACCTCGGGCACCTGCTGAACGTGGTGCGCAATGTGGAGGGCGTCTACGACGTGTACCGGGTGACCTCGGCGGCCTGAGAGTTCGCCGCGCCCTGGCGCCGACATCGGAGCAGGCCGCCTCATCCCTGACACAGGCGCATGGACTCCGGCGCGCAGAGCCGGAGTCCATGGCGAGGACCTTCTGTCCGTTCGGGAAACGACCTGTCCCTCAGCCGAGTAGCCAGTCGTTGGGGGTGAAGAGCTCGAAGTGGACGCGGTCGGCGGGGACGCCCGCGCCGGCGAGCTGGGCTCGGGCCGCTTGGAGGAAGCCGGCGCCGCCGCAGAGGTAGACGCGGGCGCCGGCGGGGAGGGTGAGGGCGGACAGGGCGAGGGTGCCGGTGTGGGCGCCCGGGGTGGGCTGTTCGTACCAGAGTTCGAGGGTGGCGTCGGGGAGGCTGTCGATGAGGTCCTGCTGCACGGCGCGCAGGGGGTGGGTGTCGCAGGTGCGGTCGGCGTGGACGGCGAGGACCTTGCGCTGCGGGCCTGCGGCGGCGAGGTATTCGAGGATGCCGATCATGGGCGTGATGCCGATACCCGCAGAGATGAGCACCAGCGGGTCGGTGGCGGTGGTGTCGATGGTGAGGTCGCCGAAGGGCAGGGTGACGTCGAGGACGTCGCCGACGCCGATGGTGCCGGTCAGGACGGTGGAGACTTCGCCCGCGGGTTGATCCGGGGTCGCTTCGACCGGGCGTACCGCGAAGGCGAGCCGGCCGTTGCCCGGTGCACTCACCAGACTGTACTGGCGCAGCTGGCGGGCGCCGTCGGGCAGCACCACGCCGACGGAGACGTACTGTCCGGGAAGGAAATCCGCGAACGGGCGGGCCGGGTCGGCGGATTCCACGACGAAGGTGACCACCCCCGAGGGGTCGTCGATCCGGTCGGCGACGACGGCCGTGCGGAAGACGTCGCCGGGCGCCACGCCCGCCCCCTCGTAGAGTTCGCGTTCGAAGCCGATGAGGGTGTCGGCCATCAGCCAGTAGACGCGGTCCCAGGCGGCGGCGATCTCGGCGGTGACGACATCGGCGCCGAGCACCTCGACGATCGCGGCGAACAGGTGCTGGTGGACCACCGGGTACTGCTCGGCCACCACGCCGAGCGAGGCGTGCTTGTGACCGATGCGGGCGAGCAGTTCGCGCGGATGCGGCAGCGCCGGGTCGACCAGATGGGTGGCGAAGGTGGCGATCGACGCGGCGAGCGCCCGCTGCTGGGCGCCCTGGGCCTGGTTGCCGCGGTTGAACAGATTCGCGAGCAGTTCGGGGTGGGCGCCGAACATCTTGCGGTAGAAGGTCGCGGTGATGTCATCGATATGTTCGGCGATCACCGGGAGCGTCGCGCGCACCACGTCGGCGTGGTGGGTCTCCAATTCCGCGGGAGTGTCCAGCGCCGAAGGCAGAAGGGTGGTCATGGGGTCTCCTCGTCGAGATTCCATCGTGGGCTCGAATGCCACTGGAAAGACGGTAACCAATTCGAGTCCTCGAAATCGACTCCACAGCCGGTGAGCTCAATTACGCACGATTGTGCGGAATATGTCGACCCGAACACGCATCTACCTGCTGGTTTGTCGATGGCTGAAGATCAACACGAGGAGCTCACGAGAATGCATGGCGGGACAATTCCCACTGGAGTATGTGCGCGGACACAGCAGGAAGCAATCCGATTTCCGGAAGAAATCGGATTCGGAGACGGCACGGAATTCGAGCGAGACGGCGCGAATCCTTCGAATTATCGGGCGAGCGAACCCGCCGCGCCGGGCATATCCGGCATGTACAACATCCGGACGGTGCGCTCGTCGACGAGATCGTCGAGCGCGTAATTGTCCAATTCGCGATAGAACATCTCCTGAGCGCGGGCCAGCATGCGCCGCAATCGGCAGGCCGCGGCGAGTGGGCAGGGGTGCTCACCGGCGCAGTCCACGACCTCCGAGGCGCCTTCCAGTCCGCGCACGATCTGCCCGACGGTGGCCGACCGACCGCGCTCGGTGAGGAAGATCCCGCCGGTGCGGCCGCGATGGGAATCGACGAATCCCAGTTCGGCCAGCTTCGTCACCGCCTTGGCGACATAGTGTTCCGAGGCATTGACCTGCCGGGCGACCAGGCGGACGGTGACCCGTTCCTCGGCGGCGCCGCCGACGGCCAGGCGCATCATGGCGCGCAGGCCGAGATCGGTGAACCTGGACAGTTGCATAGTCGGAGCATACGTAATTGCGCCTCCCAAAGGCGAATTATCCGACTCCGCTATCGCCGGACTCACAAGGCATTGCCGCTCGGACACACCGTGATCCGCGCCCGACGCACGCGACTCAGCCGACCTCCTCCGTGACCTCCGGCGCCGGCGTCAGCCCTTCACCGGTGAGCTCCAGACGGCGTGTCACCCCGATCTCGGCGAGGAACCGGGGGTCGTGGCTGACCACGATCAGCGCGCCCTCGAAACCGGCCAGCGCCTCGGTCAGATGACGCAGACTGGGCAGATCGAGATTGTTGGTCGGCTCGTCGAGCAGCAGCAGTTTCGGCGCGGGCTCGGCGAGCAGCAACATGGCCAGGGCCGCGCGCAGCCGCTCGCCGCCGGACAGTGCGGCGGCGGGCACATCGGCTGCCGCCCCGCGGAACAGCAGCCGGGCCAGCTGCGCACGGATGCGTACCGGCGGCGCGTCCGGCGCAGTGGCCGCCACGTTTTCGAACACCGTCCGCTCGGGGTCGAACAGGTCCAGCCGCTGCGGCAGCATCCGCCACGCAACCTTCGGCGGCTCGGCGGCGATGCGGTGCAGCAGCGTCGTCTTACCGACACCGTTGCGCCCGGTGAGCGCGATCCGTTCCGGACCGGTGATCCGCAGGGTCACCCGGCGATCGGGATCGGCTGCGCCACAGACCAGTTCGGCGTCGACGAGGTCGAGCACGTCCTGTCCCGGATGCAGGCGGGTGCCGGGCAGATCGAGGCGGATCTGCTGGTCGGCGCGCACCGAGTCCTCGGCTTCGCGTAGCTGTTCGGTGGCGGCGTCGAGGCGGTCGATCTGGGTGTTGCGCAGCTTGCCCGCCGATTCCTGGGCCGCGCGTCTACGGGCGCCTGCCAGGATCTTCGGCATGTTCTCGGCCGACTTCTCGCCATAGCGCTTGCGGCGATCCAATGTGGTCCTGGCCTCGGCCAGTTCCCTGGACTGCCTGCGCACATCGTTACGCGCGGTGCGCAGCGCGGCCTGCGCGGCCTGCTGCTCGGCGGCCACCTGCTCCTCGTAATCGGTGTAGTTGCCGCCGAATACCCGCAGCGCGCCGTGGCGCAGTTCGGCGATGGAGTCGGCGCGCTCGAGCAGTTCGCGATCGTGGCTGACCGCGAGCACCGTGCCGGAGAACTGGTCGACCACATCGTAGAGATGTTGGCGGGCGACCCGATCCAGGTTGTTGGTCGGCTCGTCGAGCAGCAGCACCTCGGGATCGCCGAGCAGTTGCGCGGCCAGGCCGAGCAGCACGGTTTCGCCACCGGAGAGGGTGTCCAGGCGACGATCCAGACCGGCGGTGGAATCGGCGAGATAGCCCAGCCCGAGCCGGGCCAGCAACGCCACCGCGCGTTCCTCGACATCCCAGGCCGAGCCGATGATGTCGAAATCGTCGTCGGCGGCCGCGCCGGCTTCGACGCGATGCAGGGCTGCCCTGATCTCGGCGATGCCGAGCAGGTGGTCGACGCGCTGGGCGTCGGCCAGTCCGAGATCCTGGCGCAGGTAGCCGAGACGGCCCCGCACGGAGATCGAGCCGCGAAGCGGGCGCAGTTCCCCGGCGATCAGCCGGAGCAGCGTGGATTTACCCGCGCCGTTGACGCCGGCCAGGCCGATATGGCCGGGGCCGAGATCACCGTCGATACCGTCGAAGACAGGGGTGCCATCCGGCCAGGAGAAGGTGAGATCGGAGAAGGACAGTGAGGTCATGGTGAGTCCTCGAGGTCGCGTCGTGACGCGGCGCGTGAATACGGGCCGCACGAGAGCACCTCAGAAGAGCACCACTACTCCGATCGCCGGGGACAGAACGCGGTCCAGAATAGTCGGCGGTATGCCGATGCCGCCAGGTATTTTCCGCGCCCTCTCCCCCGGGCTCAGGTGAGGCGAACGATCGAGGTCAGCGGGTAGTCGCCTTGTACGGCGCGACCGCCGAGAGCTTCCAGCTCGAGCACCACGGCGGCGGCGGCGACGTGCGCGCCCGCCTCCTCGAACAGTTGCGCCGCGGCGGCGAGGGTACCGCCGGTGGCCAGCACGTCGTCGAGCAACAACACGGTGCGCCCGCGCAGTTCCACCCCGTTACCGGGAATCTCCAGGGCGGCCGAACCGTATTCCAGGCTGTACTCACGGCTGATCACCGGCGGCGGCAGCTTGCCCGCCTTGCGGACCGCCAGCACGCCGGTGCCGAGAACGGCCGCCACGCCCGCGCCGAGCAGGAAGCCCCTGGCGTCCACACCCGCGACCAGATCGGCTTCGGGCGCGCACGCGGCCAGCGATTCGATCACCGTCCGGAAGCCATCGGCGTCGGCGAACACCGGGGTCAGATCGGCGAAACGGACACCGGGAGTGGGGAAATCGTCGTGCCAGCGGGTGAGGCGCTCGACCTGCGCGGCCGCCGCCGCGGCGATGCCTTCGGCGATCTGCCGGTCGGACTCCGTTGCCGCGTGCTTGCTCATCGAACTCTCTCCCGTGGTCATGTCGAAATCCCGTCCGTCGATCCCGGTCAGCGCCGCAGCACCCAGCGATCCATGTTCCAGCCGGTGCCGCCCTGGGTCGGCCCGGCCACGCCGTTGCGCAGCCCGTCACCGAAGGCGATGACGCGTGGGGTGGCGAACAGCGGAATGCCCGGCATCTCCGACCACAGCAGGTTCTCGGCTTCGGTCAGCAGGTTCAGCTGGGTGGTCGAATCGGTGTCCGCGGCGAGCTGATCGACGATCGCATCGTATCGGCCGTTGCCGAACCGGCCGAAATCGATGCCGCTGCCGGTCCGCCACGCGCTGGTGGCGGCGACGCCGGTCAGCGAGCCGGCCGGGCCGGGCGCGCCCGCCGTGCTCGACAGGATGGCGTCCACGGTGCCGTCGGTCAGCTGGTTGGGCCGGAAGTCGGTGGCGCCGGCATCCTCGACGGTGATGCCCGCCGCCTTGCAGGATTCGGCGATCGCGGCCACCGTCTGCGCACGCCGCTGATCCGGCGCGAGATAACCGATCCGGACGACCGGGTTCGGCACGCCCGCGAAACCGGCCTTGGCGGCGTTGATGTCGGTCACCTCGTACTGTGCGGCGGCAACCGCCGTCGATGCCCCGTAGTAGAGCGAATCCTGCTGGCTGATCAGCGAATTCAGCGGCCCGGTGCCCAGTCCGGTGCTCGGCACGTCGGCGGCCCTGCCCAGGTCGTTGTAGAGCGCCTGACGCGGGACGCAGTGCGCGAAGCCGCGGCGGGCCGCCGGTGAACCGAGGACGCCCCCGGTGGCGAGGACGAGCTGTTCGGCCCCACGGCCGGGCACCGTGTTCGAGGAGAAGCCGTTCAGATCGAGTTCGGCCACCGAACCGGCGCCGACGTCGAGCACGCTCACCGCATTGTCGGCGACCTTCGCCTTCAGATCCGCGGTCTTGTCGAAGACGACCACACGACCGGTCTCGGGTGCGTTGCCCCACCACCGTTCGTTCGCGACCAGCACCAGGCCGTCCTCGGGAGTGAAGGACTCGACCCGGTACGGACCCGAGGACGGGAACCGCGCCGGGTCGAGCTCGCCGGAGGTCAGCGTCCAGCCGCTGTTCCAGAAGTCGGCGAGCTTGCCGATTGCCGCCCGGTCACCCTCCTGTACCGCCGAGACCACGTTGGCCACGCCGGCTTCCCGCGCGGCGACGTGCGCGGGCATCAGCTCACCGGCGGTGAACAGTGTGCGCCACGGCAGGTACCGGCGGTCCGGGCGGAACACGACGGTCGCGTCCTTGGAGCCCGGCTGGCAGTCGACCCGCTCGATATCGCGGTAGCCCGCGGTGTCGGCGGCGTCGAACAGCGGCACCGGGCCGTCGGTGAAGCGACCGCTGCGCGCCGCCCAGGTCAGCACCAGATCGTCGCAGGAGGTCGGCACGCCGTCGGAGTACACCCCGTCGGGGTTGAGCCGGTACTGGATGGTCTGCGACTCGCCCGGTACCTCCTTGGCGGTGCCCACATCGGTGTCGGCGACCTGCTGGCCGTCCGGACCGGTGTAGAAGAAGCCGGTCAGCACGCGCTGGAACACCGCCGCCGAACCGCTGCTCACGCCGAGCGTGGTGCCACCGTTGTAGGTGGTGATCACCGCGTCGACGCCGTAGCCGATGGAGGGCACCTGGCTCTGACCGGAGCATCCGGTCAGAGCCAGCGCCGCCGCCAATGCGAGCGCGGTGCCCGCTCCCGCCGGTCGCACCGCGCCGCTGCGTGGCTTTCGCATGAAACGAAACCCCTTATCTACCTGGTCGTCGGACCGTTCGACTCAGTTCCTTCGCTGACGCTTGCCCGAGGGACGCTGCTCCCCCGCACCGCGGGGCTCGCCGGTGCGCGGACGCGGGCCTGCCGCCGCGAAGTCCTCGCCGCCCGCGCGCCGGGTCGCCTGGGCGACCCGCAACTCGGCCTCCCTGGCCGCGCGCGCCGCCGCCGCATTGGACCGCTTGGCCAGCACCTTCTTGGTGTGCGCGGCCACCGGCCCCCAGCGCTCCTTCAGCGAGACCAGCAACGGGCTGGCGAAGAAGATCGACGAATAGGTGCCGACCAGCAGGCCGACCAACTGCACCAGCGCCAGATCCTTGAGCGTGCCGACGCCGAGCATCCAGACCGCGATCACCATCAGCGCGAGGATCGGCAGCACGCCGATGACGGCCGTGTTGATCGAGCGCATGAGCGTCTGGTTGACCGCCAGATTGGCCTGCTCGGCGTAGGTTCGCCGGTTCAGGTGCAGGATGCCCCTGGTGTTCTCCTCCACCTTGTCGAACACGACCACCGAGTCGTAGAGCGAGAAGCCGAGAATCGTGAGCACGCCGATCACCGTCGCCGGGGTGACCTCGAAGCCGACCAGCGAGTACACACCCGCGGTGACGACGACGTCGAAGACCAACGCGGCCAGCGCGGCGAGGGCCATATCCCGCTCGAAGCGCACCGTGATGTAGATCGACACGAGCACCAGGAAGACCACCAGGGCGATCAGCGCTTTCCTGGTGATCTGGTCGCCCCAGGTCTCGCTGACGTCGGAGACGCTGATCGCCGAACGGCTGGGTTCGCCGTCGCTGTTCTTCGGCTGGAACTCGTCGTACAGCGCGCTCGTCAGCCGATCGACCTGGCTCGCGTCCAGCGCCTCCGAGCGGATGAGCATGGTCGCGGTCGAACCGGTGCCCACGGTCTGCACCGTCTCCGGGTCCGCGTCGAGGGTGTCGTGGAAGACCTCCTCGACCTGACCGGTCGTCGCCTCACCCGCCGGGAACTGGATGCGCGAGCCGCCTTCGAAGTCGATGCCGAAGTTGAAGCCGCGGATCAGGATGCTGGCCAGCGACAGCAGCACGATCACCGCCGTGACGATGTACCACATGCGCCTGCGACCGATGACGTCGACCGCGCCGGTGCCGGTGTAGAGGCGGTTGAAGAAGCCGTGCCGGGGCTTACCCGAGCCGTAGGCGAAATCGTCGACCGAGCTCTGCGCGCGGTCCTCGTCGCGCTTGTCGAGCGACGGGTTGTTGGGGTTGGTCATCGCGTCCTCACACCTTCCGCAGGAGCGGCCTCGGCGGCCCTGCGTTCACGAGCGACCTCCTGGATCGCACCCAGACCGTTCACCGCAGGCTTCGCCCAGAACGCCGAGCGCGAGGCGAGCAGCACCAGCGGCGCGGTCATCAGGAACACCACCACCACGTCGAGGATGGTGGTCAAACCGAGGGTGAAGGCGAAGCCCTTGACCTGGCCGATGGCGAGCACGTACAGCACCGCGGCGGCGATGAAGCTGACCGCGTTGCCGGACAGGATCGTGCGCCGCGCCCGCTGCCAGCCGCGCGGCACCGCCGAGCGGAAGCTGCGGCCCTCGCGCATCTCGTCCTTGATGCGTTCGAAGAACACGACGAACGAGTCGGCGGTCATGCCGATGCCGATGATCAGACCCGCGACGCCGGACAGGTCGAGGGTGAAGCCGATCCAGCGGCCGAGCAACACCATCAAGCCGTAGACCGCGAAGCCCGAGCCGATCAGCGACAACGCCGTCAGCAGGCCGAGCATGCGGTAGTACAGCAGGCAGTACAGCAGCACGATGATCATGCCGATCGCGCCCGCGAGCAGGCCCGCCTTCAGCGACGACAGACCGAGGGTGGCCGAGACCGTCTCGGCCTCGGAGGTCTGGAACGACAGCGGCAGCGAACCGTACTTCAGCGTGTTCGCCAGCTCCCTGGAGGAGGTGGCGGAGAACTGACCCGAGATCTGCGTGCGCCCACCCAGCTGCGGACCCGCCTGCACCTGGGGTGCGCTGACGACCTGGGAATCGAGGGTGAAGGCCACCCGCTTGTACAGGTACTCACCGGTCAGATCGGCCCAGGCGTCGGAGCCGGAGCCCTTGAACTCCAGGTCGACGACCCAGCGGGACTGCTGGGTGTCGAGGTTGGCGACGGCGTCCTTGATCTCCTGGCCGTCGATGCGGCTGGCATCGAGCAGGAATACCTCGCTGCGGTCTTGCGAGCAGGTCACCAGCGGCAGCTTCGGATCGTCGTTGCCCGCGAGCGGATCCTGCTTCGTGCAGTCCATCGCGGCCATGGCGGCCTGCTGCGCGGTGGGATCGGTGCTCTGCCTGGCCGCCTTGGCCGCGGCGATCTCGCGCTGGGTGCGCTCCTGCGGGGTGAGATTCTCGTCGTCCTGGGTGTCGACCGGGGCCTGCGCGACCGGCGGCTGCTCGGCGGGCGGCTGATCGGCCGGGGGCACGTCCGCCGGGGGCTGTTCACCGGCCGGCGGCTGCGGTGCGGGCGGCTGATCGTCGATCGGCGGCTGGGCCGGGAACACGCGCGGCTGCGGTGCGGGCTCGACCGGCGCCTCGGGCGCGGGCGGGACCTCCGCCGGAGGCGGGACCTCCGCGGGCGGGGCTCCCGCGGGCTGAACTTCCGCGGGCGGGGCCTCCGCGGGCGGAGCCCCTGCGGGCGGGGCCTCCGCCGGAGGGGTGTCGGCGGGCGGAGCGGCCGGTGCGGGAGCGGGTGCCTCGGTCGCGGGCGCACCCTGCGGCGTTCCGGTGAACGGCGTCGCGGCGAGCACCGGGCGGATGTAGAGCTTGGCGGTGGTGGCCAGCGCGCGGGCCTGCTGACCGTCGTCGCCGGGCACGGTGATGACGATGTTGTCACCCTCGATCGCCACCTCGGAGCCGGAGACACCGAGACCGTTGACGCGGTTCTCGATGATCTCCTGCGCCTTGCGCAGGCTGTCCTGGCTGGGGCTGCTGCCGTCCGGGGTGCGCGCCGTCAGTGTGACGCGGGTGCCACCCTGTAGGTCGATGCCGAGTTTGGGTGTCGGGGATTTGTCACCGGTGAAGAACACCAGCGCATAGATCACGGCCAGCAGCGCGGCGAAGACGCCGAGCAACCTGAGCGGATGCGCCGATCCCTGAGAAGGTGGCACAGTGCGTATCTCCTAGGCGGAAGTCGAGAGTGGAACGGGCGCACACCGGGGCAGCCGGCGCGCTCGCGCCGACCCGCCTCGGTGGCGGTGGTGCGGAGTCAGTCCTTGTTCAGCCGGTTCTCGGTCTGATCGGCGGACTCCTCGACCCCGGATGCCGCCCATTCGGCGGTCGTCTCGGGGGCAGCGGTCGTCTCGGTGGCCTCGGCCTGGTCCTCGACACGGACCTCGCGGATCGCCTGTCGCAGCCAGGTGGTCACCACATCCTCGGCGATCTCCAGGTCGACGGTGTCCTCGTCGACGTCGACCACCGTGCCCCACAGACCCGACGTGGTGATCACCGAGTCACCGACTTTCAGATCCTCCTGCATGGCCGCGACCTTCTCGGCTTCCCGCTTCTGACGACGGATACCGAGGAACATCGGCACGAGCAGGACAACCAGCAGGAGCGGAAACAGAAAATCGATCATCGATGTCAGTCCATGTCTTGTGGGTGGATGTGGGCCGAGACGTACACAGTCTGCCAGCTACCGCAACGGTGGCCGCACCCGCACACCCCGCCGCGCACGCCGGGCGGTCCGGGACGCCGCCTCAGCGGTCGGTGCCTGCCTCGATCGGCCCGTAGAGGTAGTCGTCGAGCGGGAACGATGCCGCCCGTCCATGGGTGGCGAGCGTGCTGTCGTGCCACAGCAGGGTGGCCTCGCCGTTGCCACGTCGAAACCTCCACCGCCCGCGCCACCTTCACCCGGCAGCGTCGCGCCCTCGAATGCAGACCTTCGATCGCCGGACACGGCGGGTGCGGCCCGCTACCGATACAGTGACCCGGCACAAAGACCGACCACTCGTTCGCTTGGGGGCGCACGTGTTCTGGAAGTACCGGACAGCGGGATCGACGAAATCGAAGGCGCGGGGAACGCCGACGAGAGAGCCCGCGATCGGCTCGCTGCGCCCCGCACCGCGACCGGGTCCGACCACTGTTCCGGTCGGCCTGACCCCCGCCGACGTTCGACAGGTCGTCTTCGGGCCCGCCCCCTTCGGGCAACGCGGCTACACCCCCGAGGAAGTCGACGCTTTCCTGGATCTGGTCGCCGCGACGCTCGCGCACGACGGCATCGGCTCGCTCACCGCGAGCGATGTCCACACGGTGCGCTTCACCCAGGCGCGCCGGGGCGTGCGCGGGTATCACCCCCAGGAGGTCGACGCCTTTCTCGACCAGGTGATCTTCGCCTTCGGCGGCTACCGGCCCTGAACGCTGCGTTCCTGCTGCGCGTGCAGATCATCGGGGAACACGAACCGCCGGATCGCCCAGAACCGGAACACCATCGCCAACAGCACGCCCAGGATCTGGCCGGTGACGAAATTGGCCACCGCCTGGGTCACCGGCGACACGTGTGGCACCCGCAGATCCAGCACGTACAGCGAGATCGCCTGCGGGATCATGGTGACGCCGATGCCGAGCGCGCTGACCGCGAAGAACAGGGCGGCCTCGTGAGAGCGCTGCCTGCCGCCGCGGGTGCGGAAGGACCACTCGCGGTTGAGCACATAGGACGCGATGGTCGCGATCAGGACGCCGAGCAGGCGTGCGGTCAGCGGCTTCTCACCGAGCACGGTCAGTTTCACGGCGTACACCACACCGGTGTCGATGAACCACGTGATGGCGCCGACCGTGGCGAACTTGAGCAGTTCACGGTGCTCGATCGCCTTGCTGCGCAGCGGCTCGGGCATTCGATCGAGCACGACATTGACCACGGTCATGCTGCGACTCTAACGGGGGCACCGATTTCGCGCCGCCACCGTATGACTCAGTCGAACAGGTCCAGCGTCGGCTGCGGCGTGCGTCCGCGCACCTCGACGGCACCGAAAACCAGATCCGGCGGGGGCACCAGGCCGAGGTGTTCCCATGCCGCCGCCGTGGCGACGCGACCGCGTGGGGTACGAGCCACCAGCCCGGCGCGCACCAGGAACGGCTCGCACACCTCCTCGACGGTGGCGGCCTCCTCCCCCACCGCGACCGCCAGCGTGGACACGCCGACCGGTCCGCCGTTGAAGCCGCGGACCAGCGCGTCGAGCACCGCGCGGTCGAGCCGGTCCAAACCGAGTACGTCGACGTCGTAGACCTCGAGCGCGGCCCTGGCCACCGGCAGGGTGATGAGGCCGTCGGCGCGGACCTCGGCATAGTCGCGCACGCGGCGCAGCAGCCGGTTGGCGATGCGGGGCGTGCCCCGCGAGCGCCCGGCGACCTCGGCGGCCGCGTCGTCCTCGATGCGCACGCCCAGGATCTGCGCCGAGCGCTGCAGGATGCGCAGCAGTTCGCCGGGTTCGTAGAAATCCATGTGGCCGGTGAAACCGAAGCGGTCGCGCAGCGGGCCGGTGAGCGCGCCGGACCGGGTGGTGGCGCCGACGAGGGTGAACGGGGCGATGTCGAGCGGAATGGAGGTGGCGCCCGGGCCCTTGCCGACCACGATGTCGACCCGGAAATCCTCCATCGCCAGGTACAGCATCTCCTCGGCCGGGCGGGCCATGCGGTGGATCTCGTCGATGAACAGCACATCGCCCTCGACCAGGTTGCTGAGCATGGCCGCCAGGTCTCCCGCGCGTTCCAGGGCGGGGCCGGAGGTGATGCGCAGCGCAGTGCCGAGTTCGGCGGCGATGATCATGGCCATGCTGGTCTTGCCGAGGCCGGGCGGCCCGGACAGCAGGACGTGATCGGGTGTGCTGCCGCGCTGTTTGGCCCCGCGCAGGACCAGGGCGAGCTGCTCGCGGACCCGGGGCTGGCCGATGAAGGTGTCCAGCGACTTCGGGCGCAGATCGCCCTCGATGTCACCGTCCGAGCGCAGCAGGTTCGCGGTGACCGGGGATTCGTCGTCGTGGTTCTGGTCCACGCCGTAGTTCTCCTCCATGACGAACTACCGGTTCTTGCCCAACAGCGACAGGGCCGCGCGCAGTGCCGCGGAGGTGGTCGCGGCGGGCTGCTCGGCGAGCACGGTGTCGATGGCCTGCTCGGCCTGCTTGAGCGGGAAGCCCAGCCCGGTGAGCGCTTCGACGACCTGGTCGCGGACCGGGGTCAGCACCGCGGCGGGCGCGCTGCCGGGCGGTCCCGCCTGCACCGGCACCTGATTCACCTTGTCGCGCAGTTCGACCACCATGCGCTCGGCGCCGCGTTTGCCGATGCCGGGCACCCGGGTGAGCGCGGCGACATTGCTCTCGGCCAGCGCCTTGCGCAGCGCCTCCGGCTCGAGCACCGCCAGCACCGCCATCGCCAGGCGCGGGCCCACCCCGGAGACGGTCTGCAACAGGCCGAACAGGTCGCGGGCCTCGGTGTCGGCGAAGCCGTAGAGGGTCATCGAGTCCTCGCGCACGATCATGGCCGTATAGAGACGGGCCTCCTCGCCGCGGGTCAAGGTGGCCAGCGTGGCCGGGGTCGCGTTCAGCCGGTAGCCGACACCGGATGCCTCGACCACCACGTGATCGAGCGCGATCTCGAGGACTTCCCCGCGTACCGACGCGATCACCCGCGCACCGCCTTTCGTGTTCGAACCGAGTTCTGCTGGACCGAGCGCTGCTGAGCCGAACGCTGTTCTGCCAGCCGTTCGGCATACCGTCGCTGCGCCTCGGCCGCCTTCGCCTCGGCCTCGGCCATCCTCGCCATCAGCGGCGCCCGCCAACAATGGCAGATCGCCAATGCCAGCGCATCCGCCGCATCGGCCGGTTTCGGTGCGGTCTTCAATCCCAGGATGCGGGTCACCATGGCGGTCACCTGCGCCTTGTCGGCATTACCGTTGCCGGTCACCGAGGCCTTGACCTCGCTCGGGGTGTGGAAGACCACCGGAATCCCGCGGCGGGCGGCAGCCAGCGCGATCACCCCACCGGCCTGCGCCGTTCCCATCGCGGTACGCACATTGTGCTGGGCGAAGACCCGCTCGATCGCGACCGCCTTCGGCCGGTGATCGTCCATCCACCGCTCGGCGGCGTCGGCGACCAGCATCAGCCTGTGCGCCAGATCCATCTCCGGCGGTGTGCGCACCACGTCCACGGCGATCGCGGTGACGGTCCGCCCGTGCCCGCCCTCGACCATGCTCAGTCCGCACCTGGTGAGCCCGGGGTCGACGCCCATCACCCGCACGACGACCCACCTCTCCCCGGACACGAACAATTGTTCGAGAGTCTAGTGGATGGCCGGTGGACGGCGGGCCAGCGACACGGATCAGCCGGCCTCGGGCGCCCCGGCGGCTTCGCGTTCGGCCAGGAAGGCGTCGAGCA
>NZ_BAGA01000091.1 GCF_000308595.1 Nocardia higoensis NBRC 100133
GGGCGCGGCTCGAGCACCGGCTGGCGGCGCGCGGCATCGCGCTCGACGGCAGCGAACCGGTGGAGCGGGTGCGTTTCCCGGTGCAGGGCGGCAGGCCCGGCGCGCACCGGTTCGGCGCGGCGGGCGGTTTCCTGCATCCGGCGACCGGTTACAGCGTCGCGACCTCGCTGAGCGCGGCCGACGAGTTCGCCTGCGGTGCGCCCGCGCGGCTGGGCCGGGCGCACGCGGTGCACGCCCTGCGGGTGGCGGGACTGCGCGCGCTGCTGGCGCTGCCACCGGCCGATCTGCCGGTGTTCTTCGATGCCTTCTTCTCCCTGCCGCCGGATCTGCAGCGCGCGTATCTGTCCGGTCGCAGCGATCTCGCCGGCATCGCGGGCGCCATGTGGGCGTTGTTCCCCGCCGTTCCTCCGGGTCTGCGGTCCCGAATCGCCGCCGCCACCTGCGGATTCTCTTTTTCGTCGCGGACGCCGACCGGTTCGTCCATGATGGAGTGATGGCACGGGCTATCTGGAAGGGCTCGATTGCGTTCGGGCTGGTCAACGTCCCGGTGAAGGCGTACACCGCCACCGAGGACCACGACATCAAGTTCCACCAGGTACACGCGAAGGACGGCGGACGCATCAAGTACCAGCGCGTGTGCACCGTCGACGGCAAGCCCGTGGACTACGTCGACATCGCCAAGGCCTACGAATCGCCGGAGGGTGAGACGGTCATCCTCTCCGACGAGGATTTCGCCCGGCTGCCCGCCGCCGAGAAGCACGAGATCCCGGTACTGCAGTTCGTGCCCTCCGAGCAGATCGATCCGATCTTCTACGACAAGAGCTACTACCTCGAGCCCGACTCCAACACCCCGAAGGCCTACATCCTGCTGGCCAGGACCCTCGAGCGCATCGACCGCACCGCGCTGGTGCATTTCACGCTGCGCCAGAAGACGCGGCTGGCGGCGCTGCGAGTGCGGGAGGGCATGTTGATGGTGCAGACGCTGCTGTGGCCGGACGAGGTGCGCGCGATCGAATTCGAGTCGCTGCACGAGGCCGCCGAGCCGCGGCCGCAGGAGATCAAGATGGCCGAGACGCTCGTGGAGAGCATGTCCGACGATTTCGATCCCTCGCAGTACACCGACGAATACCAGGTCGAGTTGCAGAAGATGCTCGACGAGGCCGTCGCGAGCGGTGGCACCGTCCCCACGCCCGCCGAGACCGCCCCCGTCGGCACCGATGCGGAAGTGGTCGATCTGGTCGCCGCGTTGCAGCGCAGTCTCGAGGCCAGCGGCAGGCGTTCGGCGAAGTCCGGCGGGACGGCCGAGAAGAAGACCGGCGGGACCACCAGAAAGGCCGCGGCGAAGAAGAGTTCGAGCGGATCGTCCGGCAAGACCGCGAGCAAGAGCACGGCGCGCAAGAGCACCGCGAAGAAGGCCCCCGCGAAGAAGACCGCGCAGAAGGCGCCGACGCGTAAGGGCGCCTGATCGACACGCCACCTCGCTCGACGACAGGCGCGTCTGCCTGGAGTCCCCCTCATTGACTCAATGAAACAAACTTTGTAGATTTGTTTCATGCCCCACGACGATGTGGACGCGGCGATTCTGGATGCGGCGCTCGAACGCATCCTGCAGGTAGGCGTCCGGCGCACCAGCCTCGAGGATGTCGCGCGCCGTGCCGGGGTCAGCCGCGTCACGATCCATCGGCGGTTCGGCGGCAAGGACCATCTCGTCGAGGCGGTGCTCGGCCGGGAGACCCAGCGCATGCTCGCCGAGGTCACCGCCATCGCGACGACCGCGTCCGGGATCGACGCCCAGATCGAGGAGACGATCCTCTACGTCCTGTTGCAGACCCGGATGCATCGCATGGTCACCGAATTGCTGCGCGTCGCCCCGGAGGAAGTGCTCGGCTTCTACACCGTGCAGGGCGAGCGACAGGTCCGGATGGGCATCGACTACATCGTCGAGATGCTCGGCCATGCACGCAAATTGGGGCTCATCGACGACTACGACATCGAGCCGGTCGCCGAACTCGTTGCCCGGCTGGCCCATTCACTCATGCTCACCCCCGACGGCGGCGGGGTCGAATTCACCGATCCCGACGCCGCCCGCCATTTCGTCCGCACCACCGTGGTGCCGCTGATGAAGCACGGAATCGCCACCGCAGCAAAGGAAGACACCGATGACCGCCACCACACGACCGATCCCCACCCGGCATCCTGACAGCCCGCGCAAGGTTCCCGGCCTCGGTCCGTTCGCGAAGCTGCTCGGCATCGGCAACCCCGACGAACAGCAGTGGCGCCGGCTCGGCGAAGCGCTGCTCGTCGGCGACAAGCCGATGGACGAGCTCGTCGAGTGGATGTACGCCGAGGGTATGGGCAAGACCCGGCCGATGTTCGACCGGGCGCTCGAGGTCGGCATCGACAACGTGCCGGGCGCGCCGGAACCGTTGCGGCGCTTCTTCACCGCGATCGAGGACACCCCGGACTGGGTGGATCAGGACCTGCTGCGCCGGGGCGAGCGGGTATATCGATCCGGCGGCAACGACGCGCTCTACTTCGCCCGCGACGTCTCTTTCGTCGGCGGCTACCTCGCCTCCGGCTTCAACAAGACCCTGTTGCGCACCGGCGCGCTGGAGAAGGGTCCCGGCAAGCGCTTCGCCGAGACCCTGACCTGGGCGATGGACGTCTCCTCGGTCGACGGCATGGCGCTCTACGGACGCGGCTACCGTTCCACCCTGCACGTGCGCTTCATCCATTCGATGGTGCGCCGCCACGTCGAGGCCATGCCGGACTGGCGCACCGACGAGTGGGGCCTGCCCATCAATCAGACCGATATGGCGGCGACGCTGGTGGGCGCGCTGCTGGCCCCGTTCGTCGGCGGCATGGCGATGGGCATCGTGCCCTCGCGTGCCGATATCGTCGCCGCCGCCCATCTGACCCGCTACGTCGGCTGGCTGATCGGCGTGGAGGACGAGTGGTTGCCGCACGGATTCCGCGACGGCGTGCGCATCCTCAACCACTGCATGACCGCCATCACCAATCCCGACGACACCAGCAGGCAACTGGCCCTGCCCATGGCCGACGACCCGCTGAACTGGCATTACCGCAACATGCCCGGCCTGCGTGGCCGGATCGCGCGGGCCCAGCACCTGTCGGTGGCCAGCACCTTCCTCGGCCCCAAGTCGATGCGCGTGCTCGGCCTGCCCGCCTACATGCCGCCGTGGTACCCGGCGCTGCGCATCCCGATCAACCTCACCAACAGCCTCGCCAATGCGGTGGTGCCCGGCCGGCGCGACCGCGCCGCCGTACGGGGCCGCCAGGCGCAGGAGGCGTTCGTGCGGCTGCTGACCGGGGAGGATGCCGCCACGATCGGGGAGTCCGCGCCCGCCATGGACAAGTCCGCCTGAGGCGGAGTCCTGGACAGCCGGGACAACGGTCGGCCGGGGCCTGTGCCGGCCGGCGGCTAGCCGACCAGCAGGCGCTCGCGGGCGGCCGCGTACTCGGCGGCGAGCTGGTCGACCACCTTCGCGGTCGGGCGGATCTCGGCGACGCCGCCGACGCCGTGGCCCGCGCCCCAGATGTCGCGCCAGGCCTTGGCGCCGACGACCTCGCCGTCACCGAAGTCCATCGCGGCGGCTTCGGTGGCGGCGAGCTGCTCGGGGTCGATGCCCGCGGCGACGATGCTGGGCCGCAGGTAGTTTCCGTGCACCCCGGTGAACCGGTCGGTGTAGACGATGTCGGCGGCCGAGGAGTCGACGATCATCTGCTTGTACTCGGGTACCGCGTTCGCCTCTTCGGTGGCGATGAACATCGAACCGATATAGGCGAAGTCGGCGCCCGCGGCCTGGGCGGCCAGCACCGAGCGGCCGTGGGCGATCGAGCCGGACAGCGCGAGCGGCCCGTCGAACCAGGAGCGGATCTCCTGGACCAGCGCGAACGGCGACTGGCTGCCCGCGTGCCCGCCCGCGCCCGCGGCGACGGCGATGAGGCCGTCGGCGCCCTTGTCGATCGCCTTGCGCGCGAAGGCATTGTGGATCACGTCGTGCAGCACCACGCCGCCGTAGGCGTGGATGCGCTCGTTGACGTCGGGCCGCGCGCCCAGCGAGGTGATGACCACCGGAACCCGGAACTCCTCGACGACCCGTAGGTCCTCCTCCAGGCGGTCGTTGCTCTTGTGCACGATCAGGTTCACCGCGTACGGCGCGCTCGGCGAGTCCGGGTGCGCGGCATCGTGGGCGGCCAGCGCCTCGGTGATCCGGGTCAGCCACACCCGCAGTTCCGATTGCGGGCGGGCGTTGAGGGTCGGGAACGAGCCGATCACCCCGGCGGAACACTGCGCGATCACCAGATCGGGAGTGGACACGATGAACATCGGCGAGGCGATCACCGGCAGACGGAGTCGGTCGCGCAGAATGCTGGGCAGGCTCATGGGACATCCTCGAAAGCAGCGGAAACGGTCGTGTCGAGGATAAGCGGCAGTGTCGTATCGCATTTCGGCGCGATGCCCGGCCCGCTCCCCCGCCGACTAGGGTGATCTCCGCCGGGTTCCGCCGGCGAGGAGGAGGAGATCGTGGAAGCGAAGAAGGCGGCAGGCGCCGCGTTGCACGGATTCAACACCGGACTGGGCTTCCTGCTCGACACCCCGCTGGTCGGTCCGCTGCTGAGCAAAGGGCTGGCGACCGTCACCTATGTGGGCCGCCGCTCCGGGAAGACATTCAGCACACCTGTCGGCTACCGCCGCGACGGCGACGACATCGTCATCGCTGTCGCCATGCCGGACAAGAAGAACTGGTGGCGCAACTTCCTCGACGACGGCGCGCCGATCACGGTACGTATCAACGGCATCGATCGTCGCGGGCACGCGGTGACGACGCGCGACGAGCGCGGTGGCGTGTCGGTGCGGGTGCGTTTCAGCGCGCAGGGCTGACCGGCGCGCGTCCGGCCGCGTTTCGACCTCCCTCCGCCGGGAACTCCGCCTCCGACCTGCGGCGTTGCGCAATTCCCGGACCGCGGCGCAGTCCGGCTCCGGCGCGCGGCCCGTCCCGGCACGGACAGGAGGCGAGGGCATGGCACCCGACGGCACCCCACCGGATCGCAGCGGTGCGGACGGTCCCTTGGCCCGGCACCGCCGCCCCGAAGGCGTCGACGACCTCACCGTCGAGGCCGCGGGCAAGCTCTCCGAGGCACTCGAGCAGACCGAGCGAGCCCGCGGACACCTGTACTCCTTCCACCAGCTCACCGGCGGCGCGGACTTCCTGCTCGACGAAGCGACCGAGCTCTTCCGCCGCGCCGGCCACCCCGAGATCGCCGAGCGCATCACCACCGAGCTGATCGGCCGCAACGTCCTGCCCGGCCGCTGGACGTTCCAGATCGTCGAGGACTACGACGAGGGCTATTACGCGCTGTTCCGCGAGACCGAACGGCGCGTCCGCGACGAACTGCTCGACGGCCGCACCCATCTCTACGAGGCCGAGCTGAAGGAAGCACGCCGGACCCGCGGCCTGCGCGGACACGAGGCGACGCCCCCGGAGTGAACGATTCCACCTCGGCAACAACAGCTAACGGCCGGCATTCCGGCGGCGTACCGTGGCGCATACGGCAACTCCATTCGGCTGCGCACACATCCCGGAGGATCCGATGACCACTGCCGCGCATCAGGAACACACGGACCACACCCACGTCCACGGTGAAGGCTGCGGACACGTCGCGGTGCCGCACGGCGACCACGTCGACTACGCCCACGACGGGCACATCCACCGCGCCCACGAGGGGCACTTCGACGAGTGCCCGCCTCCGGAGGGCCACCACCCGTGCGAGCACCACGATCACGTCCATGGCGAGGGCTGCGGCCATGTGGCCGTGCCGCACGGCGACCACGTGGACTATGTCCACGACGGCGAACGGCACGCCGCCCACGACGGTCACTACGACGAGCACTGAGCGCGAGCCCGGCCCGTCGGAACCCGAGCTGCGGGTGCTCGGCGGGCGTCACGGTCGGGACGGCACCGCCGGACACGCGGGTTCGATCGTGCCCCGGCGATAACGGATGACCGGGACGCCCTCGTCGAGGACCACTGCCGCGCGCACCCCGTAGACGCGGTGGACGAGATCTTCGGTGAGCGTCTCGGCGGGCGTGCCGTGCGCGGCGACCCGGCCGCGGTCCAGCACGAGGACGCGGTCGCAGAACATGGCGGCCAGGTTGAGGTCGTGCAGGGCGATGACGCTGGTGACCGGCAGGCGGGTGACGAGATCGAGGATGTCGAGCTGATGGGCGATGTCGAGGTGATTGGTCGGCTCGTCGAGGAGTAGCTCACCGGGCTGCTGGGCCAGGGCCCGCGCGAGCTGGGCGCGTTGGCGTTCGCCGCCGGAGAGGGTGCGCCAGCGGCGATCGGCGTGAGCGGTCAGGCCGGTGGCTGCCAGGGCCTCGGCGATCGCCGCATCCTCCGCCTCGTCACGGCCGAAGAGGTCACGATGGGGAATGCGACCGAGGCGGACGACCTCGCGGACGGTGATGTCGACTTCGGTGTGCGCGTGCTGACCGACCACCGCCACCCGGCGTGCCAGCGGGCGTCTGCCGAGGTGGCGCACGTCGGTGCCATCGAGAGTCACCGTGCCGCTGTCGGGGCGGTCGATGCCCGCCAGCAGGCGCAGCAACGACGACTTGCCCGAGCCGTTCGGTCCGAGCAGGCCCAAGGTCTCGCCGGGCCGGGGCCGCACGGTGACGCCGTCCACGACGAGCGCGCCGCCGCGCGTCCAGCGCAGATGTTCGGCCGCCACGCTCATCGGCCGTCCCCCATCGTGCAGGCGAGGAATGTGCGGGCAAGCATCATCGGTCCGTCATCCCTCGCTTCTGGTCCGCAACAAGAGCAGGGCGAAAGCGGGCACGCCGATGAGCGCGGTGAGAACGCCGACGGGAACCTCCTGCGGCGCGAAGATCGTGCGCGCCGAGGCGTCCACCCACACCAGGAAGACCGCGCCGGTCACCGCGCTGACCGGGAGCAGCCGGGAATGGCGGACCCCGACCACGAGGCGGGCGGCGTGCGGGAGCACCAAGCCGACGAAGCCGATCGCGCCCGCCACGCTCACCAGGACCGCGGTGATCGCCGCGGTCACCACGAGCAGCAGCAGCCGGACCCGGCCCACCGGGATCCCGAGCGTCGCCGCCGCCGACGAGCCGAAGGTGAACGCATCCAGACTCGCCGCCTGCCACAGGCAGATCGCCAGGCCGGTCGCGCAGACGGAGCAGGCCAGGCCGACATCGGTCCAGTCCGCGCCCGCAAGCGAGCCGAGCAGCCAGAACAGCACTCCGCGGGTGCGTTCGGCGTCGGCGGAGGACAGCACGATGAACGAGGTGAGCGCCGAGAACAGTTGGGTGGCCGCCACACCCGCCAGCACGATGCGGGCATTGCCGCCGCCCGCGCCCGCCGCGAGCACCAGCACGAGCGCGAACGACAGCAGCGCGCCGACCAGCGCGCCGCCCGACAGCGACACCAGCCCACCACCGACGCCGAGCACCGCGACGACGACCGCACCGGTGGAGGCTCCCGAGGAGATTCCGAGCACGAACGGGTCGGCCAGCGGATTGCGCAGCAGCGACTGCATGATCACCCCGCACACCGCCAGCCCCGCCCCGCACACCGCGGCCAGCAGCGTGCGCGGCAGGCGTAGTTGCCACACGATCCCCTCGCGGATCGGCGAGATGTCCGCTTCACGCAGGCCGAGCTTGTCGAACAGCACCGCGTAGACATCGCCGACCGAGAGATTCGCCGGGCCGATCGTGACGGTGACGGCGATCGAGACGATCAGGACCGTCAGCCCGGCGACGACCAGCGCCGCGGTGAGCGCGCCGCCGGAGAGCCCACGCGCCCGGCCCGTCTCGGCGGGCTGCTCGGGATCGACGGTCAGCACGTCAGCCGCCATAGCCCCACTGTTCGAGCGCGGCCGCGACCTTCTCGACGCCGTCGACGGTCCGGATCGACGGATTCAGGTCCGCGCCGTTGACCACGACGTAGCGCTTGTCGCGCACGGCGCTCAGCCGCGAGGTCACCGGATTCGTCTCCAGGAACTCGATTTTCGAGTCCAGCCCGTCGCCGGTGAGCTTGCGCCTGCTCAGGTCGGCCAGCACCAGGGCGGTGGGATCGCGATCGAGCACCACCTCCCAGCTCACCTGCGGCCATTCGTTGGTGGTGTCGTCGAAGACATTCTTCGCGCCGACCCCGTCGGTGATGATCCCCGAGGAGCCGCAGCAGCCTGCCACATAAGGGGTCGAGGTGTCGGCGAACCAGAACGCCAGCGAGACACCCGAGGCATCGATGCGGGCGACGGCGTCGTCGTAGCGGGCGCGCAGTTCGGCGATCAACTGGTCGCCGCGCTCGCGGACGTCGAAAACGGCTGCCAGGTCGGCGATCTCGGTGTAGACCGCTTCCATGGTCAGCGGCTCGGTGCGGTTGCCGTCGGAGTTGACGCTGTTGTCGTCCTTGCCGTCGCAGTCGGTCGGCGAGAGATAGGTCGGCACGTTCAGGCTCGCGAACTGGTCCCGGTCCGCGACGCCGCCGGGACCGAGCGTGCCGCCGAAGGACGCGGAGACGAAATCCGGTTCGGTGTCGAGCACCACCTCGAGAGAGGGCTGGTTGTCGGCGAGCCTGGGCACCCCGGCGTTGGCCTCGGCGAGGTTCTCACGGACCGGGTCGGTCCAGGTGGCGGTACCGACCATCCGATCGGCCAGGCCGAGGGACAGCAGGATCTCGGCCGAACCCTGGTTCAGCGCGACAGCGCGCCGCGGCGGCGCCGGGACGGTGACCTCGACGCCGCAGTTGGTCAGGGTCAGCGGAAAACCGCTGCCGGAAGCGGCGGGGATGTCGTCGGTATCCGCGCCGCCGCCGGCACAGCCGGCCAGGACGAGGGCGAGCGCGGCGGCGAGAACTGCCACGGGACGGGAACGCATCGAGCGTCGACTCCTTTGTCGGGGCCTGTTCGCGAGGCCGGAATCAGCACGACACGGTGAGCGATCGGACTTCACCCCGTAGGGCGTCACCGTTGCGCGCCAGTCCCGGATTCGCACCGGGTTCCCTCACCGCGTCGCCGGTTGACACAGCAACCGCACCAGGAGCGTAACCCACACGGCGACGGGGGATCACACCGCCTGCACGTACCAGTCCAGCGGGCCGGCGTCGTCGGTGACGATGCTGCGCAGGAACTTGAACCTCGCCCGGCGCGCCACCGCCACCGACGACGAATTGGCCGGATCGGTGCGCAATACGACTTCCTCGGCGTGGCCGGAGGCTGCCATGTACCGGCAGCCGAGGATCACCGCGCGGGTCGCCAGGCCGCGCCCGCGCCACGGCTTGTCGACGGCGTAACTGAACTCCGCCTGATCGGCGCGCAGGTACGGCGCCTCGGCGCGCACCCCGAAGGTACCGACGACCTCGTCCTCGGCGAGCAGCACGATCTCGTAGATCTCCAGCTGATCCGACTCCGGTGAGCCCGCGGTCACGGGCGGCGCGGCCGACTCCGGTCCGAGCAGATGCGGCCGGCCGGGACTGGCAGGCCGCAGGGCGATGATGCCGTCGGAGAGGTACACCCCTTCATGATCATCAATGCGGTCGTCCGATCAACTCGGCGACACGCCGATTCAGCCGATCGGATCGGCGGTGCACCCGGCAACCGCCACCTGCGCCGGACGCGCCTGGGCACTGCCGAGATCCGGGAACGGAGGCGCGCTCTCGCCCAGCGAGGCGACCGCCGCCTGCTCGGCCTCGGCACGGGAAGGCGCTGCGGCCCAACCGAATCGGCCGTCCGCGCCCCGTGCGATGGCGCCGCAGTTGTCGACGAGGTGCAGCACCAGATCGCAGTCGTAGACAGCGCATTCGCGGATCGCGGCGGCATCGGCGACGACGCGGCTGGGATGGCCGAGCGCGGCCACCGTCCGGCCGGTGCTCGGCGACAGTGCCAGGGTGCCGTAGGACTTGGCCGCGGCGGCCGCCGAACCAGCGCCCATCAGCGTGGCGACGGCGGTGGAGGCGACCGCCACGGCGGCGGACTTGCGCAACAACGACAAAGAAGATCTCCCGGTAGAACGAGCAAACGGACAGATCTTCGCCGAGTGCGTTCCGATTGTCCAGAGCCTCGCATCGGCCACCGGCGCACGCCACCGCGGCGGCCCCGATGCCTCAGGAGGTGCCGGCGATCGCCTCGCGCACCATCTCGGCGACCCGGGCGGGTTGCGACACCATCGAGACATGGGAGGCATCGACTTCGGCGGTCCGACCGGCCGCTGCCCGGTCCGCCATCTCCCGCTGCAAGGCGGGCGGGATCACCCGGTCCTGCGTGGAGACCAGGAACCAGCTGGGCGTGTCCGCCCACGAGGGCATGCCGGAGGGTTCCAGGTTGGCCACCAGCGCTATCGACTTCTGGTGTGCGTACATGTCCGCCGCCACCGCGTCGGAGACATCCTGGCAGAACACTTCGTGGAAGTACGGCTGGGCGACGTAACCGTCGAGACCGACGCCGATCGGGCCGGTCGGATCCGGCACCGCCCGCACTGCCAGGGCGGGCGGGAGGAGCCTGCTGCCCGGGAAGGTGATGGGGTTGAGCAGGCCCTGCACGAACTCGCCCTGCGCGGGGGCGAAGGCGGCGACGAAGACATCGGCCCGGACATCGGGGTCGTGGGTATTGGAGATGACCATGCCGCCGTAGGAATGTCCGACCAGCACGATCGGGCCCTCGATGCCGTCGAGGAACTCGGTGAGCCTGCCCGCGTCGAAGGCCGGGCCGCGCAGCGGATTGTCGAAGGTGCGCACCGGATAGCCGTCCGCCGACAGGTCTGCGGCGACGTCGGCCCAGCCGCTGGGATCGGCGAAGGCGCCGTGGACGAGCACCACGGTGGGTTGCGGCGCCGCCTGCGCCTGCCCCGTGGTGAATCCGGCGAGCACGAGCAGGGCTGCGGCGGCGGCGGCTGCGCGGCGCAGCCCGCGGCCGGTTGTACGTCGGATAGGCATGAATCCTCCAGAAATCGACAGGGAAAATCCTCGGACGAATCCAGAAATCCACGATCGGCAACCGGTTGGCTGCGCGAGGACAATTGTTCTTCCCCGCGCGTCACCGCGCTACCCCGGCGTACCCATCCCGCCGCCGCGCTGGAGGACACGGAGGCGGCGAACGCCCGAGACGGCGAGATCTCCCCGTCCGGGCGGACGGGGAGATCTCGTTTCGGGAAGAGCGTGGGTCAGACGGTGAAGCCGAGGGCGCGCAGCTGCTCGCGGCCGTCGTCGGTGATCTTGTCCGGACCCCACGGCGGAATCCAGACCCAGTTGATCTCCAGGTCCTCGACCAGGCCGCTGCGCACCAGCGCATTGCGCGACTGGTCCTCGATGACGTCGGTCAGCGGGCAGGCCGCCGAGGTCAGCGTCATGTCCAGCTTGGCGACATCGTTCTCGACTCGCATCCCGTAGACCAGGCCGAGATCGACGACGTTGATGCCGAGCTCGGGGTCGACGACATCGCGCATCGCCTCCTCGAGGTCCTCGAGCAGCTGGACTTCCTCCGGTGACAGTTCGGCCTGCGCGCCGGTTTCCGTCGTGGCCTGCTCGGCCGCCGGTGTCTCACTCATGGGCGTTCCCCGTTTCCGCTCGGGAGGTGTCTGCGTTGTCCCCCGAGGCACTGTCTTCTGAAGCGATCCGAATCACCGCGTCCTTGAAGGCGAGCCAGCCCAGCAGGGCGCACTTCACCCGCGCGGGGTACTTGGAGACGCCCGACAGGGCGACACCGTCGCCGAGCAGCTTCTCGTCGCCCTCGATCGTGCCGCGGCTGGAGATCATCTCGTTGAAGGCGTCCACGGTCTTCAGCGCCTGCTGCACCGGCAGGCCGATGACCTGATCGGTGAGGATCGAGGTCGCCGCCTGGCTGATCGAGCAGCCCTGGCCGTCGTAGGAGACGTCGGCGACGTCGCCGTCGACCAGATGCACACGCAGGGTGACCTCGTCGCCACAGGTGGGGTTGACGTGGTGCACCTCCGCGCCGAACGGCTCACGCAGGCCGCGGTGATGCGGATGTTTGTAGTGGTCCAGGATCACTTCCTGGTACATCTGCTCCATACGCATGGATCTAGACCGCCCCGCTCACTCCGAAGAACTTCTGCGCCTTGCGCACCGCCGCCACCAGCGCATCGACCTCGTCGAGGGTGTTGTAGACCGCGAAGGAGGCGCGCGCGGTGGCGGGCACACCGAGACGGCGCATCAGCGGCCAGGCGCAGTGGTGCCCGACGCGGATCGCGACGCCCTCGTCGTCGAGGATCTGGCCGACGTCGTGGGCGTGGATGCCGTCCACCACGAACGACACCGCGCCGCCGCGGTCGACGTTCTCGACGGGGCCGACGATGTGCACACCCTCGATGGCGCTCAGCCCTTCGAGCGCCGCGCCGGTGAGCGCGTGCTCGTGCGCGGCGACCGCGTCCATGCCGATGGCCTCGAGATAGCGCACGGCCGCGCCGAGTCCGACCACCTGGGAGGTCATCGGCACGCCCGCCTCGAACCGCTGCGGCGGCGGGGCGTAGGTGCTGACCTCCATGGTGACGGTCTCGATCATCGAGCCGCCGGTGATGAACGGCGGGGTCACCTCGAGCAGCGCGCGGCGGCCGTAGAGCACACCGACGCCGGAGGGACCGAGCATCTTGTGGCCGGAGAACGCGGCGAAGTCCACCTCGAGCGCGTGGAAGTCGACCGGCATGTGCGGCACCGACTGACAGGCGTCGAGCACGGTCAGCGCGCCCACGGCCTTGGCCCGGCGCACCAGCTCGGCCACCGGGGCCACCGCGCCGGTCACATTGGACTGGTGGGTGAACGCCACGACCTTGGTCGCCGGGGAGAGTTCCAGCGAATCCAGGTCGATGCGCCCGTCGTCGGTGATCCCGTACCACTTCAACGTCGCACCGGTGCGGCGCGCGAGCTCCTGCCAGGGCACCAGATTCGCGTGGTGCTCGAGCTCGGTGACGACGATCTCGTCGCCGGGACCCACGTGATACGGGAAGCGGTCGTCGGCGAAGGCGTAGGTCACCAGGTTCAGCGACTCGGTCGCGTTCTTGGTGAACACGATCTCACCTGGGTCGGCGCCCACGAACCGGGCGATATCGGCGCGCGCGCCCTCGTAGGCGTCGGTCGCCTCCTCGGCCAGCTGGTGCGCGCCGCGGTGTACCGCGGAGTTGCGTTCGGTCAGGAACTCGCGTTCGGCGTCGAGCACGCTCAGCGGCCGCTGCGAGGTCGCGCCGGAGTCCAGGTACACCAACGGTTTCCCGTCCCGGACCGTGCGGCTCAGGATGGGGAAGTCGGCCCTGATGCGGGCCACGTCGAGTGTGTGGCCCGTGACAGGCGCAGCGGTCATATCAGGCTCCCGCGGTCGCGGTCTGGGTGAAGCGGACGTAGCCGTTGGCGTCGAGTTCCTCGGCGAGTTCCGCGCCGCCCTCGGCGACGATGCGGCCGCCGACGAAGACGTGCACGAATTCCGGCTGGATGTAGCGCAGGATGCGGGTGTAGTGGGTGATCAGCAGGACGCCGCCGTTCTCCCGTTCCCTGTAGCGGTTCACGCCCTCGGACACGATGCGCAGCGCGTCGACGTCCAGGCCGGAGTCGGTCTCGTCGAGGATGGCGATCTTCGGCTTGAGCAGGGCCAGCTGCAGGATCTCGTGGCGCTTCTTCTCGCCGCCGGAGAAGCCCTCGTTGACGCTGCGGTCGGCGAAGGCGGGGTCGATCTCGAGCTCGCTCATCGACTCCTTCACCTCCTTGACCCAGTGCCGCAGCTTCGGGGCCTCGCCGCGCACGGCGGTCGCGGCGGTGCGCAGGAAGTTCGACATCGAGACGCCGGGCACCTCGACCGGGTACTGCATGGCCAGGAACAGGCCCGCGCGCGCCCGCTCGTCCACCGACATCTCCAGCACGTCCTCACCGTCGAGGGTGATCGAACCGGAGGTCACGGTGTACTTGGGGTGGCCGGCGATGGCGTAGGACAGCGTCGACTTGCCCGAGCCGTTGGGGCCCATGATGGCGTGCGTCTCGCCGGAACGGATGGTGAGGTTCACGCCGTTGAGGATCTTGATGGGCTCGCCGGACTCGTCGGGGTTGGCGACCTCGGCGTGCAGATCCTTGATTTCCAGGGTGGTCATGGAGTTCCTTTGCGGGGAGAGAAGTTTCGTGGGTGTCAGACGCCGATCGCGGCGAGCTCGGCCTCGATGGCCGCCTCCAGCCGCTCCCTGACCTCGGGCACCGTGATCTTCTGGATGATCTCGTGGAAGAAGCCGCGCACCACCAGGCGGCGGGCCGCCTCCTCGGGAATGCCCCGGGCGCGCAGGTAGAACAGCTGCTCGTCGTCGAAGCGGCCGGTCGCCGAGGCGTGTCCGGCACCGACGATCTCGCCGGTCTCGATCTCCAGGTTGGGCACCGAGTCGGCGCGCGCGCCGTCGGTGAGCACCAGGTTGCGGTTCAGCTCGAAGGTGTCGGTGCCCTCGGCGGCCGCGCGAATCAGTACGTCGCCGACCCAGACCGTGCGGGCGTCGCCCTTCGGCGAATTCGGATCACCTTGCAGCGCGCCCTTGTACAGCACGTTGGACTTGCAGTGCGGCACGGAGTGGTCGACCAGCAGGCGCTGTTCGAAGTGCTGACCGGCGTCGGCGAAGTACAGGCCCAGCAGCTCGGCGTCGCCGCCGGGGCCGTCGTACTTCACGGTGCCGGTCAGGCGCACCAGATCGCCGCCGAGGGTGACCACGGCGTGCCGCAGGGTGGCGTCGCGGCCCAGCCGCGCGTGGTGGGCGGTGACGTGCACGGCGTCGTCGGCCCAGTCCTGGATCGCGACGACATCGAGCCGGGCGCTGTCGCCCAGCACGAACTCCACGTTCTCGGCGACGGTGCCGCTGCCGCGCTGGTCGATGACGACCGTGGCGGTGGCGAAGGCGCCGAGCCGGATCTGCAGATGACCGTAGGCGGTCTTGCCCTCACCGGGACCGGTCACGGTGACGGTGACCGGCTGGCCCAGCTCGACCTCCTTGCCGACCGACACGATGGTGGCCGACTCGAACCCCGAGTACGCCTGCGCCGCAACGCGATCGGCGGGCACACCGGCGGCGCCGAGGCGCTCGTCGGTGCGATCGACGGTCTCGGTGGTCACGCCGTCGGCGGGAGTCACCTCGACAGTGATCTGCCCGTCGCGTACGGCGGTGCCGTCGTGCAGGCCGCGCAGCCGACGGATCGGGGTGAAGCGCCAGGCCTCGTCGCGGCCCGACGGCACCTCGAAGGCGTTCACGTCGAACGACGTGAACACTTCACCCTTGTTGACGGCCGGTGTGCGAGCCTCGGCGGCCTCGGCGATGTTCTCCACGGCCATCAGCCGACGGCTCCTTCCATCTGCAGTTCGATCAGGCGGTTCAGTTCCAGGGCGTACTCCATCGGGAGTTCCTTGGCGATCGGCTCGACGAAGCCGCGCACGACCATCGCCATCGCCTCGTCCTCGGTCATGCCGCGGCTCATCAGGTAGAACAGCTGGTCCTCGGACACCTTCGAGACGGTGGCCTCGTGGCCCATCGTCACGTCGTCCTCGCGGATGTCGACGTAGGGGTAGGTGTCGGACCGGCTGATGGTGTCGACCAGCAGCGCGTCGCACTTCACCGTGGACTTCGAGCCGTGCGCGCCCTTGTTGATCTGGACCAGGCCGCGGTAAGAGGCCCGGCCGCCGCCGCGCGCGACCGACTTCGACACGATGGTCGAGGAGGTGTTGGGTGCCAGGTGCAGCATCTTCGCGCCGGTGTCCTGGTGCTGGCCCTCGCCGGCGAAGGCGATCGAGAGCACCTCGCCCTTGGCGTGCTCACCGGTCATCCACACGGCCGGGTACTTCATGGTGACCTTGGAGCCGATATTGCCGTCGATCCACTCCATGGTCGCGCCCGCCTCGGCCTTGGCCCGCTTGGTGACCAGGTTGAAGACGTTGTTCGACCAGTTCTGGATCGTGGTGTAGCGGCAGCGGCCGCCCTTCTTCACGATGATCTCCACGACCGCGGAGTGCAGCGAATCGGACTTGTAGATCGGCGCGGTACAACCCTCGACGTAGTGCACGTAGGCGCCCTCGTCGACGATGATCAGGGTGCGCTCGAACTGACCCATGTTCTCGGTGTTGATCCGGAAGTAGGCCTGCAGCGGGATATCGACGTGCACGCCCGGCGGCACGTAGATGAACGATCCGCCCGACCACACCGCGGTGTTCAGCGCGGAGAACTTGTTGTCGCCCGCCGGGATGACCGAGCCGAAGTACTTCTGGAAGATCTCCGGGTGCTCCTTGAGACCGGTGTCGGTGTCCAGGAAGATCACGCCCTGGGCCTCCAGGTCCTCGCGGATCTGGTGGTAGACGACCTCGGACTCGTACTGCGCGGCGACACCGGCGACCAGCCGCTGCTTCTCCGCCTCGGGGATGCCCAGCTTGTCGTAGGTGTTCTTGATGTCCTCGGGCAGCTCTTCCCAGGACGTCGCCTGCTTCTCGGTCGAGCGCACGAAGTACTTGATGTTGTCGAAGTCGATGCCCTCGAGGTTGGAGCCCCAGTTCGGCATGGGCTTGCGATCGAAGATGCGCAGCGCCTTGAGCCGCTGCTCGAGCATCCATTCCGGCTCGCTCTTCTTGGCCGAGATGTCGCGCACGACAGCCTCGGACAGGCCGCGCGTCGCACTCGCGCCCGCCACATCGGAATCGGACCAGCCGTAGCCGTAATTGCCCAGCGAGGCAATGGTCTCTTCCTGGGTCATGGGACCTGCGGTGGACTCGGCCTCGGTGTCGACGGCACTCGTGCCTGCCGCTGCGGTCGTCGTCATTCGGCACTCCTTCCGGAGTCGTTCGGTGCTGCCGCCGCGGGCTGTGCGGCGGTTGAGGGAGCAGCTTTCTTCGGTGGTGCTGTTGTCGTGGCCGCCACCGGAAGTAGCGGTACGTGGGTGGTGCACGCGCAATCGCCGTTGGCGATGGTCGCCAGACGCTGCACATGGGTGCCGAGCACTTCGCGCAGAACCTCGAGCTCGGCCTCGCACAGCTGCGGGAACTCCTCGGCCACGTGCGCGACCGGGCAGTGGTGCTGGCAGATCTGCACGCCCGCGCCCACCTTGCGGGTGGAGGCGGCGAAACCGGAGCCGGTGAAGGCCTCGGCGAGTTCCTCGGCCTTGGCCTCGGTGCGCTCCGGGCTGTGCTCGTCGACCGGGGCGATGCCCGCCACGATCGTGCGGGCCCGCTTGCGCGCGAAATCGGTGATGGCCTGTTCGCCGCCGATCTCGCCGAGCTGGCGGATCGCCGCGCCGGCGAGGTCGTCGTAGGCGTGGCCGAGCTGTCCGCGTCCGGCAGCGGTGAGCTGGTACTGCTTGGCCGGACGCCCTCGCCCTTTCTGCTGCCACGAGGCCGAGCGCGCGGCTCTGGCCTGGCCCGACTCGATCAGCGCGTCCAGATGCCTGCGCACCCCCGCGGGCGCGAGACCGAGCCGGTTGCTGATGGCCGTCGCGGTGATCGGCCCCTCCTCCAGCAGCAGCTGGACGATGGCGGCCCGGGTGTGACCTTCGGGGGCAGCCGACAACACGGCGCCGGTCGTCGCACGACCGGTTCCGGCATCGCCTTTCCGCAAACCCACGGTTTTCACAACATCAGTGTGGCGGAATTCCTTCCCGAAATCTAATAAGGGTGCCCTGAGAACAGGGCCTGCTCGGCTGCGACCTTCGCCACAGTCGTGGCCCGCCCCGGCCGCGCACTAGGCTCCTCCGGGTGGCGGTACTGGAGGGCGCGCGGCGCAAGACACTGGCTCTGGGGCGCCGGGCACTCGGACTCGATGTGCCCGCCGCCGATCACACCATCGCGGTGCTGCACCGCGAGGAATCCGAGGTCCCCGAACTCGACCGCAGGGAAGTCGTCCAGCTCGACCGGATCCGGCTGCTCGGCGCGACCGGCACCGTGCTCATGGCGATCAGCGCGCTGGGCATCGGCGCGCAGCCGGTGCAGCAGAATCCCACCTCCGGCATGCGGGTGCTGGGCATCTTCGCCCGCGCGCACACCGGCTCGCTGGCGATGTGCATGATCGGCGCGGTCGTCGTGGTGCTGGCCTGGCTGCTGCTCGGCCGCTTCGCCATCGGGAACTTCGGCGGCACGCCCCGGCACCGGCTGACCCGTTCCCAGATGGATCGCACGCTGCTGCTGTGGATCATCCCGCTCAGCGTGGCCCCGCCGCTGTTCAGCAACGACGTCTACTCGTACCTGGCGCAGAGCGAGATCGCCGCGCGCGGCATCGACCCCTACAAAGAGGGCCCGGTCGCGGGCCTGGGCATCGACAACGTCCTGACCAACAATGTGCCCACGATCTGGCGGGACACCCCCGCGCCGTACGGGCCGCTGTTCCTGTGGGTGGGCCGCGGTATCGCCGAGCTGACCGGCGACAACATCATCCTCGGCGTGTGGGTGCACCGGGCGCTGGCGCTGGCGGGCGTCGCGCTGATCTTCTGGGCGCTGCCGCGACTGTCGGTGCGCTGCGGCGTCGCCCCGGTCGCCGCGCTGTGGCTGGGCGCGGCCAACCCGCTGGTGCTCTTCCACCTGGTCGGCGGTGTGCACAACGACGCGCTGATGATCGGCCTGATGCTGGCCGGGCTCGAGTTCGCGCTGCGCGCCATCGAGGACTGCGCCGCTTTCGACGGGCGGGCCTACGCACTGCTGATCGCGGGCGCGTTGATCATCGCGCTGTCCTCCTCGATCAAGATCACCTCGATCATCGCGATGGGATTCGTCGGGATGGCGCTGGCCAGACGCTGGGGCGGCGGCCCGCGCGCGGTGCTCACCGCGGCGGCGCTGCTGGCGGCGATAGCGCTCGGGACGACTTTGTTCGTGAGCGCCGTCAGCGGTTTGGGCTTCGGCTGGGTCCACACCCTCAACACCGCCAGCGCGGTGCGCAGCTGGATGTCGCTGCCGACGGCGATCGGCGTGATCACGGGATTCGGCGGCGTGCTGCTCGGACTGGGTGATCACACCACCGCTCTGCTGAGCATCACCCGGCCGATCGCCGCCACGGTCGCGGCTTTCATCACCGTTCGCATGCTGGTCGCCACCGGCACCGGACGTCTGCACCCGGTCGGGGCGCTCGGGGTCACGCTCGGCGCGATCGTGCTGCTGTTCCCGGTGGTGCAGCCCTGGTATCTGCTGTGGGCCATCGTTCCGCTGGCGGCCTGGGCCACCCGGCCGGTATTCCGGTTGCCCGCGGTCGCGCTGTCCGCGGTGGTCAGCGTGTTGCAGATGCCGCGCGGCGCCGACCTCGAGGTGTTCCAGATCGTGGGCGCGGCGATCGCCACCCTGGTGGTGTGTGTGCTGTTCATCGTGGTCACGCGCAACGCGCTGCCGTGGCGAGCGCCGACGGGGGTGTCGGCTCGGTCACAGCAGAGCACGGCCTACGGTGTTCCATCGTGAGCGCAGCCACCGGACCCGCCGTGTGCGTGGAGGACGTCGTCAAGCATTACGGCGACACCGCCGCCGTGGACGGGATCGGTTTCGAGGTCGAGCAAGCCCAGGTGCTGGCTCTGCTCGGACCCAACGGCGCGGGCAAGACGACCACCGTGGAGATGTGCGAGGGCTTCGTGCGCCCCGACTCCGGACGGGTGCGGGTGCTCGGCCTGGATCCCATCGCCGACTCCGAGCGGCTGCGCGCGCGCATGGGCGTGATGTTGCAGGGCGGCGGCGCCTATCCGGGCTCGCGGGCCGGGGAGATGCTCGATCTGGTCGCCTCCTACTCCGCCGATCCGCTCGATCCGGACTGGCTGCTCGGCGTGCTCGGCTTGCGTGACAATCGCAAGACCCCCTACCGGCGGCTGTCCGGCGGTCAGCAGCAGCGCCTGGCCCTGGCCTGCGCGCTGGTCGGCCGCCCGGAGATCGTGTTCCTCGACGAACCCACCGCGGGTTTGGACGCCCAGGCGCGCCTGATCGTCTGGGAACTCATCGACGCCCTGCGCCGCGACGGCGTGAGCGTGGTGCTGACCACCCACATGATGGACGAGGCCGAGCAGCTCGCCGATCAGCTGGTCATCATCGACCACGGCCACATCGTCGCCTCGGGCACACCCGCCGAGGTGACCGCGCACGGCGCCGCCGGGCAGTTGCGCTTCACCGCACCGCCCAAGCTGGATCTGGATCTGTTGCGCAGCGCGCTGCCCGAGGGCTTCACCCCGCGCGAGACCTCGCCGGGTTCCTACCTGCTCGAAGGCGAGATCGACCCGCAGGTGCTGGCCACCGTGACCTCCTGGTGCGCCCGGATGAACGTGCTGGCCACCGATATCCGGATCGACCAGCGCCGGCTCGAAGACGTCTTCCTGGAACTGACCGGACGGGACCTGCGATGACTCAGCACGACCTGACCACGAACCGCTTCGCGGCAGGCACCTTCGCACCCGACCCGCGCCCGAGCACCCGTGCGGCCATGCTCGCCGCACAGACCCGCCTCGAGCTGAAGCTGCTGCTGCGCAACGGTGAGCAGCTGCTGCTGACCATGCTCATCCCGATCACCCTGCTGATCGGCCTGACCCTGCTGCCCTTCGGTGATGTGGCCGACACCAAGGTCGACACGATCGTGCCCGCGGTGATGATGGTCGCGGTGATGTCGACCGCGTTCACCGGCCAGGCCATCGCCGTCGGCTTCGACCGCCGCTACGGCGCGCTCAAGCGCCTGGGCGCCACCGCACTGCCGCGCTGGGGGATCATCGCGGGCAAATGCGCGGCCGTGCTGATCGTGGTCGTCCTGCAAGCGGTGCTGCTCGGCCTGATCGGGGTCGCGCTGGGCTGGCGGCCCGGCATCGCCGGGCTGGCGCTCGGCGCGGTGATCATCGCGCTGGGCACGGCGATGTTCGTGGCGATGGGACTGCTGCTCGGCGGCACGCTCAAGGCCGAGATCGTGCTGGCTCTGGCCAATATCCTGTGGTTCGTGATGCTCGGCATCGCCAGTATCGTCTTCGCCTCCGACGACCTGCCCGCCGCGGTGACCATCCTGGTGCGGCTGGTGCCCTCCGGCGCGCTCGCCGAGACGCTCGAACAGGCGCTGGCCGGCGCGGTCGATGTGTTCGGCGTGCTGGTGCTGCTGGTCTGGGGCCTGGTGTGCGGCGCTCTGGCCGCGCGCTGGTTCCGGTTCGAATAGGCCCGATCCCGATCTAACGACGCCATGTAGTAGACCGGGTGCGAGCGCGTCCGCGCCGATGGATACCATCGTCGGGTGCTGTATCGCGCCTTCCTGGGACTCGTCGACAAGCTCCCGCTGCCCTCGCTGCGGGCGCAAAGGCTCATCGCCCTGGCGGTGATCCTCAGCCAGGCCGGTATTTCGGTGACCGGTGCGGTCGTGCGCGTCACCGCCTCCGGGCTGGGGTGCCCGACCTGGCCGCAGTGCTTCCCCGGCTCGTTCACCCCGGTCGGAGTCGGCGAGGTCGCCGTCATCCACCAGGCCGTGGAGTTCGGCAACCGGATGCTGACCTTCCTCGTGACTCTCTTCGCCGCGCTGGTGGTGCTCGCGGTCACCAGGGCGCGCCGCAGGCGCTCGGTGCTGGTGTACGCGTGGCTGATGCCGGGCGGCACGGTCGTGCAGGCGATCATCGGCGGCATCACGGTGCTCAGCGGCCTGCTGTGGTGGACCGTCGCGGTGCACCTGCTGGCCTCGATGGTGATGGTGTGGCTGGCGGTGGTCCTCTACGCCGAGATCGGCGAGCCCGACGACGCCGATCCGGTGGCCCATGTGCCCGCTCCCCTGCGCTGGCTCACCGCCCTCAGCGGCCTCGCACTGTCGGCCGTGCTGATCTCCGGCACCCTGGTGACCGGCGCCGGACCGCATGCGGGCGACAAGAGTATCGACCGGCCGGTGGAACGACTCGAGGTCGAGATCGTCACCCTCGTGCACCTGCATGCGCAGCTGCTCGTCGGTTATCTGGCACTGCTGATCGGGCTGGGCTTCGGGTTGTTCGCGGTGGGCATCACCCGCGCGATTCGCACCAGGCTGTTCGTCGTGCTCGGCCTGGTCTGCGCGCAAGCGCTGATCGGCGTCGTCCAGTACTTCACCGACGTGCCCGAGGTGCTGGTGATCATGCACGTCGGCGGCGCGGCCGCGGTCACCGCCGCCACCGCCGCGCTGTGGGCTTCGCTGCGCACCCGGGAACGCGTGGACGCGCTGGTCGGCAGCGATCAGGCGGTATCGTCCGTCTGATCGTCCGCGCGCGGACCGTCCACCACCACCGAATAGCCCGCGGCGCGCAGCACGCGGGCCAGGAGTTCCATCTCCATCGACGTCCCGCTGCATCCGACCGTGCGGATCTCGGCGACCTTCGACTTCACTTCGAACAGCCCGCCGCCGTCGTAGCGGCGCAGCAGTCCGAGCAGGAGTGCGTCGTCGTCGAACGGACCACCCGCGAGCCGTAACCGGCTCGGCCCGTGCGCGGCCAGCAATGCCGAGCGCACGTAGTCGTCGGGGCCATCCGAACAGGTGGCCCACCCGTTACCGCACGCCGCGCACCGGCTTTCGATCTCCGAGCGCAACCGCCCCTCGATGATGGCCTCACGCACCGCACAGTGCATGACAGCCCCGCATCGGTCGCAGATCGTGCCCGCCACCACCGATTCACTGCTCACTCGCCGTGCCATTCCGCTGTCGATCATCTCGACGCGTGCCGACCGATTTTCTCCGTACAGCCGCGTACGCAAAACGCTAACCCGGCGGGCGGCGGACCGACAAAGAATGCGTCATTCGCAGTGCAAGGTTCACCGCGAACTGGCGAAACAGCGGCTACTTCTCGTTGCGGGCCTTCGGGAACCGCTTCTGATTCGCGACCCAGCCCGCCATCTGCGACCAGTGGCCCTTGCGCGGCGTCACGACGGAGGTGAGCTCGCGATCCCATTCCTCGCCGAGGCTCAGGCCATCGACGAGCTCGACCAGCCGCTGGGCGGTCGCCTGGTCGGCCACGACCCGATCGCCGAGCACGCCGTCGGCGCCGATCAGGGTGACCCGGACCCCGATACGGCCGATCTGCTGCAGGACGGCGGTGGCCGAGCCACCGTGGGCGGCGACGAAGCCCTTGACCGAATTCACCACGGAGCTCGGCACTTCGACGCGGGCGGGGGCGGTCTCAACGCTCATGCGAGGGAGTTTACCGACCGGTAGGACACAGCCGGTGGCCGACCTGTCCGATTCACCGCATCGGCACCCGGGTAGAACTGGACCCATGCGCGCCATTCAGGTTTCCGAACACGGTGGACCCGAAGTTCTCGTCGCCACCGACCTGCCCGAACCCACGATCGCCCCGGATCAGGTGCTGGTCGACACGCAGGCGATCGGCGTCAACTTCATCGACACCTACATCCGCACCGGCCTCTACCCCAGCGAGGTCCCCTATGTGCCGGGTTCGGAGGCCACCGGCGTGGTGACCGCCGTCGGCTCCGAGGTTCGCGACATCGCCGTGGGCGACCGGATCGCCTGGGCGGCCGGACCGGGCAGCTACGCGGAAAAGGTCGCGGTGCCCGCCGCGGTGGCCGTTCCGGTGCCCGACGGCATCGAGCCGCCGGTCGCGGCCTCGGTCCTGTTGCAGGGCATGACCGCGCACTACCTGATCGAGTCGGTCTACCGGCCGGAGCCGGGCGAGACGGTGCTCGTGCACGCGGGAGCCGGCGGCGTCGGGCTGATCCTCACCCAACTCGCCGTCGCGCGCGGGGTCCGCGTGATCACCACCGTCTCCTCGGACGAGAAGGAAGCCCTCTCGCGCGAGGCCGGCGCCGCGGAGGTGCTCCGCTACGGCCCCGACCTGGCCGAGCGGGTGCGCGCGCTGACCGACGGTGTGGGCGTGGCCGCTGTCTACGACGGGGTCGGCAAGGACACCTTCGACGCCAGCCTGGACTCTTTGCGGGTGCGCGGCACGCTCGCCCTGTTCGGCGGGGCCAGCGGCCCGGTGCCGCCGGTGGATCCGCAGCGGCTCAACGCGGGCGGATCGCTCTACCTCACCCGCCCGAGCCTGGCGCACTTCACCCGCGACCGCGAGGAACTGCTGTGGCGGGCGGGCGCGATCATGGACGCGATCGCCGACGGCACACTGAAGATCCGCGTCGGCGCGACCTATCCCCTCGCCGAGGCAGAGCGTGCGCACCGGGATCTGGAGAGCCGCAGGACCACCGGCTCCATCGTGCTGATCCCCTAGCGGGCCGCCTGCTGCCCTCGCTCGAACGGAGTTCGCGGCACCGGAAAACGCGAACGGCCTCCTCGCATCGGGCGCGGGGAGGCCGTCGAGTCCAGTGGGACGGGCTCAGCTGAAGAAGCTGCCGATGGTGTCCCAGCCGAGCACGGAGTCCACCGCCAGGCCGCAGAACACCACGGCGAGGTAGTTGTTCGACTGCAGGAACAGCCGCAGTGGCTTGACCGACTCGCCGCGCCGCACGCCGGAGTACAGCTGGTGGGCCATCAGCAGGAACCAGGCGCCGGCCACCACGGCGACGGCGGTGTAGATCACGCCGGTCGCGGGGACCAGGGCCAGCGTGGCGAGCACGGTCAGCCAGGTGTAGACGACGATCTGCTTGGTGACGGTCCGCTCGGAGGCCACCACCGGCAGCATCGGCACCCCGGCCGCGCGGTAGTCCTCCTTGTAGCGCATGGCCAGCGCCCAGGTGTGCGGCGGCGTCCAGAAGAAGATCACCGCGAACAGCGCGATCGCGGGCCAGCCGATGGTGCCGGTGACCGCCGACCAGCCGACCAGCGCGGGCATGCACCCGGCCGCGCCGCCCCACACCACATTCTGCGAAGTACGGCGCTTGAGGCCGAGGGTGTAGACGAAGACGTAGAACAGGATCGTGAGCACGACCAGCGCGCCGCTGAGCAGGTTCGCCTGCCACCACAGCCACGCGAAGGAGGCGATCCCGAGCACCAGGCCGAAGACGAAGGCGTTGCGCGTCGGCACCGCGTCCCTGGCCAGCGGCCGCTTGGCGGTGCGCTTCATGACCTTGTCGATGTCGGCGTCGGCCACGCAGTTGAGGGTGTTGGCGCTCGCCGCGCCCATCCAGCCACCGAACAGGGTGACCAGGATGAGCCGGATGTCGACCTCACCGCGATCGGCGAGCAGCATCGTCGGAATGGTCGCGACCAGCAGCAGTTCGATGACGCGCGGCTTGGTGAGCGCGATGTAGGCGAGCACCCGGCGGATCGCCCGGGAGGCGAGGCCGGTGCCGGAGAACCGATCGGCGAGCCCCGTCGGAGAGGAGCCGTGCGCACCTTCGCCAGCACCGGGCTGTTGACCGATTCGCACTGTCACTCCTCGCACGCTGTGCATCCCATCCGGCAATCGACAAGCAGCCCGCTCGATTCTCGCTGTTCACGGACGCACAACCCGTGTGGCGCGGCTACTACTACAAAGGATGGTAGACCGTGCCGGGGTCCGCCCCGCCCACAGGCCCGCCTCCGCGCCATTCGAGCAGGCCGCCACCAGTTAGGGTGTTGTGGTAAATCGCCTCTTCCCGCCGTGCCGAGACCACATGTCAGGAGAATCCCGGTCGTGTCAGTGACAGACGACATCCGCGCCCTCACTCAGCCGAACCACCCGGACGACTGGACCGACCTCGACACCAAGGCCGTCGACACCGTCCGCGTCCTCGCCGCCGACGCCGTGCAGCAGGCGGGCAACGGTCACCCCGGTACCGCGATGAGCCTCGCGCCGCTGGCCTACACCCTCTACCAGCGGGTGCTGCGCCACGACCCGAGCGACCCGAGCTGGGTGGGCCGCGACCGGTTCGTGCTGTCGTGCGGCCACTCCAGCCTCACCCAGTACATCCAGCTGTACCTGGCCGGCTTCGGTCTCGAGCTGGACGACCTGAAGAACCTGCGCAAGTGGGGCTCGCTGACCCCGGGTCACCCGGAGTTCCGGCACACCGACGGCGTGGAGATCACCACCGGCCCGCTCGGCCAGGGCCTGGCCTCCGCGGTCGGCATGGCGATGGGCGCGCGCCGCGAGCGCGGCCTGTTCGATCCGCACGCCGCACCGGGCGCCAGCCCGTTCGACCACCACATCTACGTGATCGCCTCCGACGGCGACCTGCAGGAGGGCGTGACCGCCGAGGCGTCCTCGCTGGCGGGCACCCAGCAGCTGGGCAACCTGATCGTCTTCTACGACGACAACAAGATCTCCATCGAGGACGACACCACGATCGCCTTCACCGAGGACGTGGCCGCGCGCTACGAGGCCTACGGCTGGCACGTGCAGACCGTCCTCGGCGGCGAGGACGTCACCGCGATCGAGGCGGCGGTGGAAGCGGCCGAGGCCGTCACCGACAAGCCGTCGATCATCGTGTTGCGCACCATCATCGGCTACCCGGCGCCCAACAAGATGAACACCGGTTCCTCGCACGGCGCCGCCCTCGGCGCCGACGAGGTCGCCGCCACCAAGAAGGTGCTCGGCTTCGATCCCGAGCAGACCTTCCAGGTCGACGACGCGGTCATCGCGCACACCCGCAAGGCGATCGAGCGTGGCGCGGCGGCGCACAAGGCCTGGCAGGAGCAGTTCGACGCGTGGGCCGCGGCCAACCCGGAGAACAAGGCGCTGTTCGACCGGCTCGCCGAGCGCAAGCTGCCCGAGGGCTGGGCCGACGCGCTGCCGGTGCACGAGCCGGATCCGAAGGGCATGGCCACCCGCAAGGCCTCCGGCAAGGTGCTGGCCGCGCTGGCGCCGGTGCTGCCGGAGCTGTGGGGCGGTTCCGCCGACCTCGCCGAGTCCAACAACACCACCATGCCCGGCCAGCCGAGCTTCGGCCCGGAGGCCATCTCGACCGGCATGTGGAAGGCCGAGCCGTTCGGCCGCACCCTGCACTTCGGTGTGCGCGAGCACGCGATGGGCGCGATCCTCAACGGCATCGCCCTGCACGGCCCGACGCGCCCGTACGGCGGCACCTTCCTGGTGTTCAGCGATTACATGCGCCCGGCCGTGCGCCTGGCCGCGCTGATGCGGGTGCCGGCGATCTACGTCTGGACCCACGACTCCATCGGCCTCGGCGAGGACGGCCCGACCCACCAGCCGATCGAGCACCTGGCCGCGCTGCGCGCCATCCCCGGCCTGAACGTGGTGCGCCCCGGCGACGCCAACGAGACCACCTATGCCTGGCGCACCATCCTCGAACGGGATTCCGCGGAGCACACCTCCCACTTCTCGGTGTCGGAGCTGCCGCACCAGGACGGCCCGTCGGCGCTGGCGCTGACCCGTCAGGATCTGCCGATCCTGGAGGGCACCAGCTACGAGGGCGTCGCCAAGGGCGGTTACGTGCTGGCCGAGGCGTCGACCGGCACCCCGCAGGTCATCCTGATCGCCACCGGTTCGGAGCTCCAGATGGCCGTGGCCGCGCGCACTACGCTGGAGGCGCAGGGCATCGGCACCCGGGTGGTCTCGATGCCGTGCGTGGAATGGTTCGACGCGCAGGACAAGGCCTACCGCGACGAGGTGCTGCCGCCGGCGGTCCGCGCCCGGGTCGTCGTCGAAGCCGGTATCGCGATGCCGTGGCACCGGTTCGCCGGTGACGCGGGTGAGATCGTCTCGATCGAGCACTTCGGCGCCTCGGCCGACTACCAGACCCTGTTCCGCGAGTTCGGCCTCACCGAGGAAGCCGTCGTTGCCGCCGCGCAGCGCACGCTCGAGAACGTGAAGGGATAGCAAGCGCTATGGCACAGAACGAGAACATCGCGGCACTGGCCGCGGCCGGCGTATCGGTCTGGCTCGACGACCTGTCGCGCGATCGCATTCGCACCGGCAATCTCGCCGAACTGATCGAGACCCGCGGCGTCGTCGGGGTGACCACCAACCCGACGATCTTCCAGGGTGCGCTCAGCCAGGGACACGCCTACGACGAGCAGTTGAAGGAGCTGGCCGCCACCGGCGCCGACGCCGACGCGGCCATCCGCACCATCACCACCGACGACGTGCGCGAGGCCTGTGACGTGCTGGCCGGCGTCTTCGAGGCGACCGGCGGCAAGGACGGCCGGGTCTCCATCGAGGTCGACCCGCGCTTCGCCTTCGACGCGGACAAGACCGTGGCACAGGCGATCGACCTGTGGAAGACCGTCGACCGGCCGAACCTGTTCATCAAGATCCCGGCCACCGAGGAGGGCCTGCCCGCGATCACCGCGGTGATCGCGGAGGGCATCAGCGTCAATGTCACGCTGATCTTCTCGGTGCAGCGCTACCGCTCGGTGATGGGCGCCTACCTCGACGGCCTGCGCAAGGCCCGCGTCGCCGGGCACGATCTGGCCCGGATCCACTCGGTCGCCTCGTTCTTCGTGTCCCGGGTGGACACCGAGATCGACAAGCGACTCGAGGCCATCGGCACCGACGAGGCACTGGCACTGCGCGGCAAGGCGGGCGTGGCCAACGCCCGGCTCGCCTACGCCGAGTACCAGGACGTGTTCGACGGTGGCGCGCACACCTCGACCTACCAGCACCTGGCCTCCGCGGGCGCGTTGAAGCAGCGCCCGCTGTGGGCCTCGACCGGCGTGAAGAACCCGGACTACCCGGACACTCTCTACGTCACCGAACTGGTCGCGCCGAACACCGTCAACACCCTGCCGGAGAAGACGCTCGAGGCCGTCGCCGCGCACGGCGAGGTCCGCGGCGACACCGTCAGCGGCACCGCCGCCGAGGCCGCCGAGGTGTTCGAGCGGTTGCGCGCGGTCGGCATCGACATCGACGACGTGTTCGCGCTGCTCGAGCGCGAGGGCGTGGAGAAGTTCGAGAAGTCCTGGGAGGAACTGCTGACCGCCACCGCGCAGGAGCTGCGCGCGGCCGGTACCGAGAGCTGAGCGTGGCGGGCTCGGCTTCCGCGCGGGCGCAGTCCTGGCGCAATCCGCTGCGTGACGAACGGGACAAGCGGGTGCCGCGGATCGCGGGCCCGTGCGGCATGGTGATCTTCGGCGTCACGGGTGACCTCTCGCGCCGGAAACTGATGCCCGCCATCTACGACCTGGCGAACCGGGGGCTGCTTCCCCCCGGTTTCGCCCTGGTCGGTTTCGCGCGCCGCGACTACGCGCACGAGGATTTCGCGCAGGTGGTGCTCGACGCCGTCAAGGCGCACGCCCGCACCCCGTTCCGGCAGGAGGTCTGGGATCATCTCGCCGAGGGGATCCGGTTCGTGCAGGGCTCCTTCGACGACGACGCCGCCTTCGCCAACTTGGCACAGACGCTCGCGCAACTGGACAAGGAACGCGGCACCGGCGGCAATCACGCCTTCTATCTGTCGATTCCGCCGGACATGTTCCCGCTGGTCCTCGATCAACTCTCCCAGCACAAGCTGGCCGGCCCGATCAGCCCCGACGCCAACGGCCGCGAGCCGTGGCGCCGGGTGGTGATCGAAAAGCCGTTCGGGCACGATCTCGACAGCGCGGTGGAGCTCAACGCACTGGTCAACCGGGTGTTCCCGGAGGAGACCGTGTTCCGCATCGACCACTATCTCGGCAAGGAGACGGTGCAGAACATCCTGGCGCTGCGCTTCGCCAACCAGTTGTTCGACCCGATCTGGAACGCCAACTACGTCGACCACGTGCAGATCACCATGGCCGAGGACATCGGCCTCGGCGGGCGCGCGGGCTACTACGACGGCATCGGGGCCGCGCGCGATGTCATCCAGAACCATCTGCTGCAGTTGCTGGCGCTGGTGGCGATGGAGGAGCCGATCAGCTTCGAGCCCAAGCAGTTGCAGACCGAGAAGATCAAGGTGCTCAGCGCCACCAAGCTGGTCGAGCCGCTCGACGAGACCTCCGCGCGCGGTCAGTACGCGGCCGGCTGGCAGGGCGGCGAGCAGGTCGTCGGCCTGCTCGACGAGGACGGCTTCGATCCGCGCTCCACGACCGAGACCTACGCCGCGATCACCCTCGAGGTCGATACCCGCCGCTGGGCGGGCGTGCCCTTCTATCTGCGCACCGGTAAACGCCTGGGGCGCCGGGTGACCGAGATCGCGGTGATCTTCAAACGCGCGCCCCACCTGCCCTTCGACCAGACCATGACCGAGGAACTCGGACAGAACGCGCTGGTCATCCGGGTGCAGCCGGACGAGGGCATCACCATGCGGTTCGGCTCCAAGGTGCCGGGCTCGAGTATGGAAGTCCGCGACGTCAATATGGATTTCAGTTACGGCGAGGCCTTCACCGAGTCCTCCCCCGAGGCCTACGAACGTCTGATCCTCGACGTGCTGCTCGGGGTGCCCTCGTTGTTCCCGGTGAACGCGGAGGTCGAATTGTCCTGGCACATACTCGATCCGGTGCTCGAGCACTGGGCCGCGGACGGGGTGCCCGAGCCGTACGAGGCGGGCACCTGGGGACCGGTATCCGCCGACGAGATGCTCGCCCGCACCGGGCGGGAATGGCGGCGCCCGTGATCATCGACATGCCCGACACCACCACCGGCGCGGTCGCCAAGCGACTGGTGCAGTTGCGGGAGAGCTACGGCGTCGTCACCATGGGCCGGGTGCTGACCCTGGTGGTGTGCACGCTGGACAGCTCCGAGGCCGAGGACGCCATCGACGCCGCCAACGACGCCAGCCGCGAGCATCCCTGTCGCGTGGTGGTTCTCGCGCGCGGCGACCGCGACGCGGAGACCAAACTCGACGCCCAGATCCGCGTCGGCGGCGACGCGGGCGCGGCCGAGGTGATCGTGCTGCGGCTGGCCGGAGAACTGGTCAGTCACGAGAGCAGCGTGGTGGTGCCTTTCCTGCTGCCCGACACCCCGGTGGTGGCGTGGTGGCCGCGCGGCGCGCCGGAGTTCCCGTCCCGGGATTCGGTGGGAAGGCTGGCCACGCGCCGCATCACCGACGCCACCTACGCCGCCGATCCGCAGAACACCATCCGCGGCAGGCACGCCTCCTACGCACCCGGCGACACCGATCTGGCCTGGAGCCGGATCACCTATTGGCGGGCACTGCTGACCGCGTCACTGGACGAACCGCCCTACGAGCCGGTCGAATCGGTGACCATCTCCGGCCTGCGCGAGGAACCCGCCCTCGACATGCTGGCCGGCTGGCTGGCGAGCCGCCTGAACTGCCCCGTCCGGCGACGCACCGGACCGCTGGAAGTGCGGCTGCACCGTCCCACCGTCTCGATCGGCATCACCCGCCCGCAGACCGGGCGTACCGCGACCTTGACCCGCTCCGGCGACCCCGACCAGCGGATCGCACTGGCGCGCAGGGAAACTCGTGACTGCCTCGCCGAAGATATGCGCCGCCTGGACGCGGACGAAATCTATCGCGAGGCACTCGCCGGAATGGAGAAGGTGATCTATGAGTGAGACACCCGCCGGCCGTTACGCCGACCAGAAACGTCGCGTCGCGGCAAGTTTCCCCGCCGACACCGTGCAGGTGCATCCCGATACCGAGGCGCTGGTGAACGCCGCGGCCCGCCGCTTCGTGGAGGTCGTGGTGGCCGCCCAGGCGGCGCGCGGCTCCGCCTCGGTGGTGCTGACCGGTGGCGGCACCGGTATCGGCCTGCTCGCGCAGGTGCGCCGCGAACCGGGCGATATCGACTGGTCGGCACTGGACGTGTTCTGGGGCGACGAACGTTTCGTGCCCGCGGGAGATCCGGAGCGCAACGAACTCCAGGCGCGTGAAGCCCTGCTCGACCACGTGCCCGTCGACCCGCACCGAGTGCACATCGTGGCGACCAGCGACGGCGAGTACCCCGATCCGGTCGAGGCGGCCGCGGAGTACTCGGCGGCGGTGCACGCCCATCTCGAGGAGCACGGCGCCTTCGATCTGCACCTGCTCGGCATGGGCGGCGAGGGTCACGTGAACTCGCTGTTCCCGGACACCGACGCCGTGCGCGAGGAGCACGAACTCGTCGTCGCGGTGACCGATTCGCCCAAGCCGCCCGCGGTCCGGGTGACGTTGACGCTGCCCGCGGTGCGCAAGGCTCGCCACGTCGTGCTGGTCGTCGGCGGCGCGGCCAAGGCCGAGGCAGTCGTGGCCGCGCTGAACGGCGCCGAGCCGGTCGACATTCCGGCGGCGGGCGCGCGCGGCGCGGAATCCACCACCTGGCTGCTCGACGAAGAGGCCGCGTCCGCGCTGCGCTGATGCGCGCAGCCCGGATCGGCCGCCGGTCCGCTCGGGTACCACGCAGATCCGGGAGGTGCGATCGATGAGCGGCACCGATTCCGCGGGTGCGGCGCTGGACGAGGCGTTCCGGTCCGCCGTCGGCACGCTCGCGCCGCCCGCGGTCCCGGCCCCGCTCCCACCGGGATACACCGCCGTCGATCTGCGGAAGCTGTTCGACGGGCAGGCCGCGAGCAGACACCTGGATCTGACCGCCCGGCGGCTCGGCGCGGCACGGGAAGGCTTCTACAGCATCGGTTCCTCGGGGCACGAGGGCAATGTCGCGCTGGCGGCCGCGACCCGGCCCACCGATCCGGCTCTCCTGCACTACCGATCCGGCGCGTTCTTCCTGCACCGTGCCCGCCGCGCCGGCGTCTCCGATCCCGCCCGCGACGTGCTGCGCGGCGTCGTCGCCTCATCCGCCGACCCCATCTCGGGTGGGCGGCACAAGGTGTTCGGCAGCGCGGCCGCCCACGTCATCCCGCAGACCTCCACCATCGCCTCGCACCTGCCGCGCGCCGTCGGCCTCGCCTTCGCTCTCGACCGCGCCCACCGCGCCGGACTCGAACCGTCCTGGCCCGCCGACGCGATCGTGTTGTGCACCTTCGGCGACGCCTCCGCGAACCATTCCACCGCGACCGGCGCGATCAACGCCGCCCTGCACACCGCCTACCAGGGTGCGCCCGTGCCGATTCTGTTCGTCTGCGAGGACAACGGCCTCGGCATCAGCGTCCCCACTCCCCCGGGCTGGATCCAGCATGCCTACGGCTCCCGCCCCGGCTTGCTCTATCTCGGCGCAGACGCCTGCGACCTCCGCGACGTCCTGGCCGCCTGCACCACGGCCGTCGACCACGTCCGCGCCCACCGCACCCCCGTCTTCCTGCATCTGCGTACCGTCCGCCTGCTCGGCCACGCGGGCTCGGACCTCGAAGCCGCCTACCGCCGCCCCGCCGACATCGCCGCCGATCTCGGCCGCGATCCGCTCTTGGCGACCGCCCGCCTGCTCGTCGAGACCGGCACCGCCGAACCCGCCGCCCTGCTCGACCGCTACGACGAGATCGCCGCCCGCGTCGCTCGGACCGCCGAATCCGTGTGTGCCGAACCGAAGCTCGACACCACCGCGGCAGTGACGGCGCCCCTGGCGCCGGCTCGTCCCGAGGCCGTCCGCGCCGATGTCCTGCGGGGACGGCCGATGTCGCCGAGTGCTGCGCCCCGGCGCCGAGGTGATCGGCCTGCCCTTGGTCCTTCCCGCGCCGCGGGCGTGGCCGCGCCCGACGATCCGCCGGTCACGCTCGCGCAGGCGATCGACGCGACGCTCGCGTCGCTGCTGGAGCGCGACCGCGATGTGCTCGTCTTCGGCGAGGACGTCGGCCGCAAGGGCGGGGTGTACGGCGTGACCAAGGGCTTGCGGGCCCGCTTCGGCCCGCGCCGGGTCTTCGACACGATCCTCGACGAACAGAGCGTCCTCGGCACAGCGCTGGGCGCGGGCCTGGCCGGATTCGTGCCGATACCGGAGATCCAGTACCTCGCCTATGTGCACAATGCCGCCGACCAATTACGCGGCGAGGCAGCCACTCTCGGCTTCTTCTCCGCGGGCCGCTATCGCAACCCGATGGTGGTGCGCATCGCCGGGCTGGCCTACCAGAAGGGCTTCGGCGGTCACTTCCACAACGACAACTCGCTGGCCGCCCTGCGCGACATCCCCGGTCTGGTGCTCGCCGTGCCCGCCCGAGCCGACGACGCCGCCGCCCTGCTGCGCACCTGCGTGTCCGCCGCCCGGGTGGACGGCCGGGTGTGTGTGCTGCTCGAGCCGATCGCGCTCTACCACTCCCGCGACCTGTTCCCGGGCGACGGCGCCTGGGCCGCGCCGGCGAACGACCCCGAGCACGTCGAGATCGGTCGTGCCCGCTGCTACGGCGAGGGAACGGACCTGACCATCGTCACCTTCGGCAACGGCGTGCCGATGAGCCTGCGCGTCGCCGCCCGGCTGGCCGCCGACGGCATCCACGCCCGCGTCCTGGATCTGCGCTGGCTGGCTCCGCTGCCGCTCGCGGACCTGGCGCACCACGCCGCCGCCACCGGCCGGGTGCTCGTCGCAGACGAAACCCGCCGCAGCGGAGGTGTTTCCGAGGCGATCTGCACGGCCCTCGTCGACGCCGGGTTCCGGGGCGCGCTGTCCCGGGTCACCGCCGAGGACAGCTTCGTCCCGCTCGGGCCGGCCACAGCGGCGGTCCTGCTCGACGAGGCCACGATCGAAGCGGCCGCGCGGGCGATTCGACCGGCCACGGCCCCGGACTCGTAGACCTCGATCACGCTGCGGCGATCCCGCACCCCCGGCTCGGTCGGCTCCGGCGGACCAGCGCGTCACCGGTGCCGCCGCCCACGGCGCAGGGGAGGCGGGCCGACAGGGGTGTTCCCGCCGGGTCGCGTCATTCGAACTGGCCGGTGCCCAACAGCACCGTGGTGAGCAGTCGTACCAGTTCGGCCTGGCGATGCGTGCCGGACTTGTCGAACACGTGCTGCAGATGGGTGCGGGCGGTGTTCACGGAGACGGCCAGATCCTCGGCTATCGCGCGCAATCCCGCGCCGCGCAGGGCGGCCGCGGCGACCCGCGCCTCCGCTCCGGTCAAGCCGTAGAGCTGCCGCAGTGTCTCACCCCCGCCCCGGGTTTCACGCTCCGGGTCGACGACGACGACCACGGCGGCGCGCTCGTCCTCGGGTGCGCAGGCCGATTCCAGCGGCAGCACGAGCAGTGCGTACGGGGTCCGGCCGCCGGGCCGGGGCATCAGGTAGCGCCCGCCCGCGCGCGGTCCGGTCGTTCGCGTGGCTGCGGCGATCAGCGCGCGCAGGTTCGCGGCGGCGACGCTGTCGGTCGACTCCAGGTGGCCGCGACGACCGATCGCGAGGCCGTCGCGCGCCGCCAGGACGGCCGAGGCCGCCGGATTCCGGTAGCCGATCACACCGCCCGCGGTCACCACGAGCACTCCGTGGCGGTAGCGTTCGAGCACTTCCGTTACGCGTCGGCGTGCCGAATCCGCCTCCACGAGGCGGGATTGCGCGGTCACGGCGTGGCGCAGGTGCGGCAGCAGCAGCCGTATCGTCGGCGCGGCCCGCGCGTGGTCGAGATCTCGGTCGTGGTCGGGATACAGGGCGAGCCAGGCGATCCGGTCGCCGTCGGCGACCACGGTGAGCATGCCGTTGCCGAGCCCGTGCGGCGCCAGCCAGCCGCTGAAGAACGGGTGCCTGCGCAGGTATCCGGGCTCCAGCAATTCCTCGCAGGTGGTGACCAGGCCTGCCGGTGCCTGCGCGAGCGCGGTCGCGATCGGGTCGATGCGCCAGAAGCGGGCGTTGTAGGTTCGGCGGAGTTCGCCGGCTCCGGTCGAGCATGCCGTCATCGTCCGGCAATTCGGCGCGCCGACGATCAAAGCGCCCCGATCGGCGCCCACCGCCGCGACGAGATCGTCCATCGCGTTGGCCCAGTCGGCCGGATGCAGCGCGGCGCGCTCGATGCGCGCCACGATCTCGGAAAACCTCTCGACCGTCATCGTCATGTGAAATAACCTGCGGTACAGGAAAAACGGCGGGTTCGGCACGGAGCATCGGGCCTCGAGCCGCGGTACGCGCGAGTGACCCGCTACTCGATTCTTCCACCCCGGCGATTTCACCGTGGGCCTTCGCTCTCATCGGTTCGGATGAGGACAGCGCAGCGCGAATCCTGTTCTACTCGAGGAGCAACCGCATCGCTACCCGATGGAGGTTCTCCCATGCCGACGGCAGTCGATTTCGCCGCACGCCTGATAGATCCGGCCGCCATCAAGGCGGCCGGGCACAGCGCCGTTCTGGTCTACGTGTCCCCGAGCAGACCCGGCGCCGACTTCGGCGCCAAGCCGGTGACCAGAGAGTACGCCGAACGCCTTCGCGCGGCCGGGCTCGATGTGGTGTCGATCTGGCAGTTCGGCAAGCCGGGCGATGCGCGTTCCCCCTCGGACTGGACCACCGGTTTCGACGGCGGACGCCGAATGGGGCTGCAGGCCGCGCAGATTCACACGGCCGCGGGCGGACCCGAACGCGCCCCCATCTTCTTCGCGGTGGACGAGGACATCTCCCTGCAGCAGTGGAACACCGGGGCGGTGCACTTCTTCCGCGGCGTGAACGAGGTCCTCGGCCGCGAACGCACCGGCATCTACGGCTCGTCCAGGGTGTGTGCGTGGGCGATCGAGGACGACGTCATCGGCCGGTCCACGGACGCGGGCAAGCGCTGGGCCTGGCAGACCCGCGCGTGGTCGGGCAATCGGCTCGACACCCCCGAAGCCGTGCTGTACCAGCGCGTCATCGACACCCCGGCCAACCCGGGACCACTCATCGACGGCAGTTCGGTCGACGTCGACGACATCCTCGCCGCCGACTACGGGCAGTGGTCCCTCGATCGCGGAAGGCACCTCGTGACACCTCCGGAATTCACCGAACTCGACCGGATGGGCAACTCCCGCTCCTCGCGCTGGGGCGCCCGCATCACCAATTTCCTGCTGCACACCCAAGAGGGGAACGGGACAGCGGAATCACTGGCCGGCTACCTGAACAACCCGGCCAACAGCGTCTCCTACCACTACACATTGCGCGATGCGATCCTCTGCGATGTGGTGGACACCGATTACGCCTCGTGGTCGGTGCTCGACGCCAACAGCCAGACCATCAATCTGTGCTTCGCGGGCAGCCGCGCCGCCTGGTCGCGCGAGCAGTGGCTGGCCGTCGAGGGCGATCTGCGGATCGCGGCGTGGGTGGCCGTGCAGGACGCGAAGAAGTACGGCTTCGCGGCCGATGTCATCGCCCCGCCCTACACCAGGCGCGACGGCATCTCCGACCACAAGTACGTCACCCAATGCCTCGGCATCGGTACCCACACCGACGTCGGTTTCCAGTTCCCCTGGGACGTCTTCGCCCGGCACGTCCGGGAATTCGCCGACGGCACGGGTCCGGTGCAGGTGCCCGGCGCGATCGACGCCAAGGCCGCGGTGACCCCGTGGCTCGGCGCGCGGCTGGGGCCGCCCGGGGAACAGCGGACCCCCGACGGGGTGGGCCGTTTCGTCAGGTACGAGCACGGCTACGTGTACTGGCATCCGTCCACCGGCGCGCACCCGATCCCCGAGTCGCTGTTCGGCAAGTACGCCGAACTCGGCTGGGAGGCCGGACCGCTGGGTTACCCCATCACCGATCCCACGACGCTGCGCGACCCGGACGGCCGGGCGTGGGGTGAGGTGCAGGGTTTCCAGCAGGGGGCGCTGTATCACCGGACCGGCGAGCCGGTGTATCACCTGCACGGCGAGATCCGGGAACGCTGGAACCGCAGCGGTTTCGAGAACGGGCCGCTCGGCTGGGCCACTTCCGACGAGATCCCCTTCGACACCGGCGCCTACCAGGAATTCGACCACGGCCGGATCTACTGGACGCCGAAGCAGACGCTCGCGCTGCGCCGGGTCGGCGATGTCGACGAACCGCTGCAGGACACGCGCTGACGCGGCCGGGGTGTCGGATCGCCCCGACCGACGGTCAGGGTACAGGCTGGACCCATGACACAGTCACCCGAGAACTGGAACAGCGTCTACGACAACGACAACGCCCCCTGGGTGATCGGGGAACCGCAGCCCGCGATCCTGGAGCTGGAGCGGGCGGGATGGATCCGCGGCCGGGTGCTCGATCCCGGCGCGGGCACGGGTGAGCACACCATCGCGCTGACGAAGCTCGGCTACGACGTGCTCGGCATCGACCTCTCGCCCAGCGCGGTGGAGCGGGCCCGGCGCAATGCCGCCGACAAGGGCGTGCCCACGGCTCGGTTCGAGGTGGTCGACGTGCTCACCCTCGCCGACACCGGCGGTGCGGAACTGGGCGTCTTCGACACCGTGGTCGACAGCGCGCTGTTCCACGTCTTCGGCACCGAGCCCGAGGCCAGGGCCACCTATGTGCGCGGACTGCACCGGGTGTGCGTGCCCGGCGGGCTGGTGCACATCCTGGCGCTCTCCGACGCCGAGCCCGGGTTCGGACCGCGCATCGGCGAGTCGATCCTGCGGGACTCCTTCACCGACGGATGGGAGTTCGAGGATCTGAGTACCACGACCTACCGCGGCCGGGTCACCGAACTCGTGGCGCAGGAGGCCGAGCGCCTGCACCTGCCCACCGAGGGGCCGGTCGACACCGCGGCGTGGCTGGCACGCATCCGCCGTCGCTGATCGATCCCGGGCCGTCGCGACCGCCACCCACTCGCCCAGGCGGAAGACCCGATTTCATAACGATCAAGCAACGAGACAGGGGCTCCGCAACCTATTCGTTATCGATGGCCGGCTACATATTTCCCGTCGTCACAGGTCCGGCGCTCAGCGCGTGTACGGACAGATGCATGATTCGCTCGCGCGTGCAGCGGCAAGGCCCCCGACGTGCCCGCGAGCCGCGAGTGTGGCAGCATCCTCGTCGAGGCCGGGGTCCGAGAAATCAGGCGGGCACCGGTCGGCTGGTCCGGAGGCGGCTCCGGGTTCTCCCGGAGCCGCCCCACCGACATCGCGGCCACCGTTGCGACGGACCGGCCGCCCGGCTCTCAGCCGATCGATTCCCTCGTCGAGCCGTTCCCGGCCCCCTCGCTCACGGCCACGGGTTCGCCGTCGGCCACCTCGTCGGCCACGGAACCGTCTTCCGGTGCGGCCTTCTCGCCAGTGGCGGCTGTGGTCATCGCACGACGGCCGGGCGCCCAGATCCCGAGCGCGACGGCGGCCACCAGCGTCAGCACGCCGAGCGCGAGGGCGGCATTGCAGGCGCCGTGCATGAAGGCCGACTGGGCGGCATCGACGAGCGGGTCCGCCTGCGGCCCGGCCTGCTCGGCCACCTGCATGGCGGCCGCCAGCGACCCGCTGACCGGCTCGCGCGCCTGCTCGGGCAGCTGCGGCAGCAGCGGGGCGATCCGCTCGGTGTACCCGGCGGCCAGCACACTGCCCGCGATCGCGATGCCCACCGCCGCGCCGACTTCGCGGGCGGCGTCGTTGACCGCCGAGGCCACGCCGTGTTTGGCGGCGGGCGTGTTCGCGATGATCGCGGCCGTGGCGGGCGGCGAACTCAAGCCGAGCCCGCTGCTCATCACCAGCAGCGGCCACAGCAGGTCGGTGTACACGCTCTCGGCGGTCAGCCGGGACAGCCCGATCAGCGCGATGCCGATCATGCCGACGCCGACCAGTGTCGGCAGGCGCAGCCCGAAACGCTCGGCCAGATACGGCGCGGCCATGGCGAGCGCGACCATCGGCACGATCATCGGTGCCAGCGCCACCGCCGATTTCAGCGCGCTGTAGCCGAGGAACAGCTGCATGAACTGCATGATCAGCAGGAAGGTGCCGAACGCCGCGAGGAACTGCATGCCGACCGCCACCGATCCGCTGCCGAATCCGCGCACCGCGAACAGGCGCACGTCCAGCAGCGGACGTTCCACCCGCAGTTCGACGAACACGAATCCCAGCCCGGCGAGCACAGCGCCGGCCAGCGCGAACAGCGTGACCGGATCGGTCCAGCCCCGCACGGGTCCTTCGATCGTGCCGATCACCAGCAGGCCGATCGCGGCCACCGAGCACACCGTGCCCAGCGGATCCATGGCGGGGCGGGCATCGTCGGTGGAATCGGTGACCGTGCAACTCGCCACCGCGAGCACCACGCTGGCCGCGGCCATGGCCACGAAAATAGCGATCCAGGAGTGGAATTCGAGCAGCAGACCGGAGCCGAGGAAGCCGATCACCGCGCTGACACCGGCGACACCCGCCCAGGTCGCGATGGCGGCCGAGCGGCGGGACTCGGGGAAGTTGGCGGTCAGCAACGACAGGGTCGATGGCATGACCAGCGCCGCACCCGCGCCCGCGACGGCCCTGGCCACGATCAGCCAGGTGGGCGAGTCCAGCACCAGCGGTAGCGCCGAGGCCACCGAGAACAGCACCAGCCCCAGGACGAGGACCAGCCTGCGGCCGTAGCGATCGCCGAGCGCGCCGCACGGGAGCACCAGGCAGGCCAGCATGAGTGTGTAGCCGTCGATGATCCAGGTCAGCTGTTGCTGGGTCGCACCGGTGTCGGCGGCGATCTCGGGCAGGGCGGTGTACAGCGCCGCCATCGCGGCGATCACCAATGCCACCCCCATACAGGCGACGACCAGCAGCCACCACTGCCTTCCGGACAACCGAATGACGGTGCTATCCATGTCGCCTCCCGAGAAACAGTACTATGAGTAGCGTACCGCTACCAGCAGTATCACAAGTGGGCCTCTCCGCGACAGGCCCGACTCGGAAAGGAGCCGCACATCCCATGACCGCCGGCGCCGACGACTCCGACACCGACCCACGCACCGTCCGGTCCCGTCGGCGGTTGCTGGACGCGGCCGCCACCCTGCTCGAATCCGGCGGGCCCGAGGCGGTCACGATCGAGGCGGTCACGCGGCTGTCCAAGGTCGCGCGCACCACCCTGTACCGGCACTTCGCCAGCGCGCGGCAGTTGCGGGCGGCGACGCTGGAGCGTCTGCTGCCGCCGGTCATCGAGACCGCCCCGCCCGCCGGGCTGCGCGACGGCCTGATCACCTCGCTGGTCCGCCAAGCCGCCGTCATCGACGACGCCCCGCTGCACATGAGCAGTTTGGCCTGGCTGGCCACCGCCGACCGCGACTCCGGGGCCGACGGCGCCGCCACCCACTCGCTGCGCGCCCGGCTCATCGAGCAGTACCGCGCGCCGTTCGACCGCGTGCTGGAAACCCCCGAAGCCCAGGCGAGATTGGGTGACTTCGACCGCACCCGGGCCCTGGCCCAGCTACTCGGTCCCATCGTTTTCGCCAAGCTCATCGGCCTCGACACCGCCACGCCGGAGGAATGTGCCCGGCTCGTCGACGACTTCCTCACCGCTCGCGACGCCGAACGCGAGCGCGACCGCCGATCCTCGGCCACGTGAGGACCGCGTGCACACGAAGGGCATACCGCTGCCGGAGGAACTGAGGTCTGTCGGAGAATCCCGCGCCCCTGCCACCATGACCCGGACCGACGAATTCCACCTGTCCGAGGGGCTTCGCCGTTCGGTCGGTCGCGGCCGTCCCTCTCGAAAGGGATCCATGAAACTCCTCGTGCGCGCGACCCCGGTCGTGGCCGCCCTCGCGGCGTCCGTCCTCTGCGTCGCGGCTCCCGCGTCCGCCGAGACGACCGGAGCCCCGGCTCCCGCGGTCGCCCAGCAGATCGCGATCAATACCACCGGCAGTTCCGGCCTCGATGTGGTCGCGACCATCATCGACGCTCTGCTGCGCGGCTCGACAGGCTCGGGATTCAACGCCTGCTACCCCTCTCCGCTGGGTGGGTGCACCGGCCCCCTGTGACCGGCGGGCGCCGACCCGGACCGCACCCGTACCGAATCGCCGAGGTGCGCCGTGATCAGGGCGTTCACCTCGTCACCTCGTTCGAGCGGCAGCAGGTGACCCGCGCCGGGCAGGGCGGTGACCGTGCGTAGCCCCGGCACGCACGCGCGCATGACGCCGAGCGGGTCGCGTCCGCTGAACCCGGCCATGTCCGGGTCGTTCTCGCCGTAGACGAAGTACGTCGGCACCCGCACGACGGGGTCCAGGTCGGCGGTCAGTTCCCAGTTCCGGTCGAAGTTGCGATACCAGTTGAGCCCGCCGGAGAAGCCGGTGCGCTCGAATTCGGCTGCGAGGGCGTCGAACTCGGCGACCGACAACCACGGCCACGGCAGGGCGGGCGCCTGCGGAAGCACATCGAGGTACCCGCGGCCCGGCGGATGGCGCCAGGTGTCCAGGTAGCGGTAGTCGCCACTGAGCGCGTAGTACACGCGCGCCAGGAACTCCCGGGGAGCGGCGTCGAGTTCGCGGTCGGCGACGCCCGGACGCTGGAAGTAGTCCAGATGCAGGAAATGCCGTTGCGCCGCCTTCGCCCACAGCTGCGAGGGCGGTCGCGGCGGACGGGGCGTGTACGGATTGTTCAGCACGATCATCGCGCGCACCCGCTCCGGCGCGCGCTGGGCCAGCTCCCACAACAGGGCGGCCCCGAAATCCAGTCCGATGAATACCGCCTGCTCGGCTCCGATGTCGTCGAGCAGGGCCAGCAGGTCCGCGATGACCGCGAGATTCGTGTAGGCCGCGGGATCGGCGGGCGCGTCGGTGCGGCCAGCGCCGCGCAGGTCGGGGGCCAGCGCCCGGAAGCCCGCCGCGGCGACCGCCGCGAGCTGCCGATGCCAGATGTACCCGGTGTGCGGGAATCCGTGACAGAAGATCACCGGCCGGCCCGCGCCGCGCTCGGTGACGTGCATGCGGATGCCCGCGCCGGTCACGTACCGGGATATCGGCGGTTCGGTCACCGTCACCGGGCTCGCCTCATTGCCACCTCGTCTCCGCGGGCTCGCATTTTCGCGAACTCCGCATCGAAAGTAGAACACGTTCTATGTTTCTCACGGTAATGTCCGACAGTCGTGAGCGGAATACCTGGGCAACTTCGTGATCGCGTCGCGGTCGTCACCGGCGCGAGTCGCGGCATCGGCAAGGGCATCGCCCTCGAGCTGGGCGCCGCGGGCGCCACCGTCTACGTGACCGGCCGATCGGTCACGCCGGGCAAGCTGCCCGGCACCGTGCACGAGACGGCCGCCCGCATCACCGAACTCGGCGGCGTCGGCGTTCCGATGGTGTGCGACCACCGCGACGACGACGCGGTCGCCCGGCTGTTCCAACGGATCGCCGAGGAGCACGGGCGCCTCGACGTGCTGGTGAACAACGTCTACAACTCCCCCGCCGCGAGCCGCTGGCTGGGCAAGCCGTTCTGGCAGGTGCCGCCCGACGCCTGGGATCAGACCTTCGACGTCGGCGTGCGGTCGCACTATGCCGCGGCGGTGTTCGCCGCTCCGCTGCTGATCGGCTCGAACGGCCTGCTGGTGAACATCTCCTCCCCCGGCGCGATCCGCTACATGCACAACGCCGTCTACGGCGTGGCCAAGGCAGCGCTGGATCGGTTCACCGCGGATCTGGCGCACGATCTGGCGGACACCGGCGTCACGGTGGTCTCGCTGTGGCCGGGCATCGTCGACACCGAACTGCTGCAACTGGTTCCGGCCGACGACCAGGGCAGGCGACTGGTGACCCTGCCGGGCGAAGGCACCTTCGACCTCGATGCCGCCGAATCCCCGCACTTCGCCGGACGAGCGGTCGTCGCGCTGGCCGGCGATCCGGGCCGCCGCTGTCTGAGCGGATCGGCCACGCGCGTGCACGAGCTCGCCGATCGCTACGGATTCACCGACATCGACGGTCGTGTCCCGCGCAACGATTGACCATCGCCGCTGGACAGCGTGTGCGCGGACCGGGATGATCGGCACCGATGACCACTGCCGGCCCGATCCTGCTCACTCCGAGGCTCAGAATGCGCCCGCTCCGCGCTTCCGATGCCGAACGGCTCCACGAGCACTGGAACGATCCGGGTATCCGCCGCAATCTCTTCGACGACGAGCCGGTGATCGCGGCCATGGTGGTGGCCCTCACCGAGCGCAGTGACCTCGATTTCGCCATGCGCGGCTACGGATTCTGGACGCTGGTCCCCCGCTCCTCGCGCAACGGCAAGCTACTGGGCGTCTGCGGATTGCGCTGGAGCAGAGACGGCATCCGGATGATCTCGAGCGTCGAAGAGGGCCATCGCGGCGAGGGATTGGCGCTGGAGGCCTGCCGCGCCGTGCTCGACTACGCGTTCGGCACCCTCGGCCTGGACCGGGTGATCGCGGCCATGGACGAACACGCCGAGTCGTCGATCCAGCTCTGCGAACGGCTGGGAATGGTCCGCACCGGGACGACCGACCATCTCGTGCACTTCGAGGCCCGCGCCGTCCCACCCGCCTGACGGGTGCGCTGCGCGGGCCGTGCCGGGCCGATCAGGAGAACTTGATCTCCAGGCCGATGCCGAGAATGGCGATGAGCCAGATGATGCCGGTGAAGATGGTGAGGCGGTCGAGGTTCTTCTCGACGACGGTGGAACCCGACAGGCTGGACTGCACGCCACCGCCGAAAAGGCTGGACAGACCCCCACCCTTGGCGCGGTGCAGCAGCACCAGCAGCACCAGCAGCACGCTGGTGATGATAAGGAGGATATCCAGGAACATCCGCATGCCGGTCAGTCTATGGGGTAGACGCTCGCCCACCCCAATCGGGCGCCTCCGGCAGCGGTCAGCGCCCCGGCAGATCGACCGCGACCAGGTGACTGATCCGCGGCTCGCCCGCACTGAATTCGCTGACCGCCTGCGTGCGCAGCCGATCCTGCGCGGTGAGCCGCACCTGGTGCTGATGCATGTGCTCTGCCCAGGACCGCACCACGAAGGCCTCGACGAAGCGATTGATCACGCCGACATCGCGGAACAGCCGCCACTCCATCGCTCCGGTGCGTTGGGTCGATCGCCCGACGAACACCATCGCGGCGAGGAACTCCTCGGCCCGCTCGGGCGGCACGTCGTAGTAGCGCAGCACCAGCACCGGTCCGTCGTCGGGATCGGGCTCGACCACCAGCTCCGGCTCCGGCCAGAACGTCGCCGGGGTCAGGTCCAGCTCCTCGGCGTCGTGGCGGATCGGCAGCCACACGCTGACCGCCGCACCACAGATCAGCAAGCCCGCCGAGATCAGCAGCGCGGTGACCGATGAGGTCACCCCTGCCACCAGGCCCCACAGCAGCGCGCCGAGTGCCTGACCGCCCATGAACACCAGCATGTACACCGACAGGCCGCGCGCGCGCACCCAGGCGGGCAGCAGCAGCTGCATGGTCGCGTTCATCGTCGACAGCGCCAGCAGCCACGCCATGCCCGCGGCCACCAGCAGCGCCAGCACCGCGGCCACACTGAGCAGCAGCGCGGCGCCCGCGGCGGCCAGCCCGAACACCACCGAGGCGATGGTGAGCCGCTGCGTCGGCGTCAGCTTGGCGCGGATGCGGGCCAGCGCCAGCGCCCCGGCGACCGCGCCGACGCCGAGCGCGCCGAGCATGAGGCCGTAGCCGGAGGAATCCAGCCCGAGCTGGTCGCGCGCGATGATCGGCAGCAACGCCCAGACCGCGCTCGCCGGGCCGACGAACAGCAGGCAGCGCAACAGGACCCGCCGGATCGCCGGCGCCGCGCGGATGAATCGGGTGCCCGCCTGCAAGGCCGCAAGCGGTCGCTCGGACGGCAGCCTGCGATCGGCGGGCGGACGCCGCCAGAACACCAGCACCGCGACGATGCCGCCGAAGGACAGCGCGTTCAGCGCGAAGACCAGCGCGGGCCCGGAAGCCGCGACCAGCAGACCAGCGAGCGCGGGCCCGACGGCGCGGCCGATATTGACGTTCATGCTGCCCAGCGCGGCGGCGGACGGAATCTGCTGGCGGGGCACGAGTTCGGGCTGGATGGCCTGCCAGGACGGCGCGGTGATCGCCTGCCCGCAGCCGAGCAGGAACAACAGGAGCAGCAGCACGCCCGGCGTGGTGTGACCGGTCGCGGTGGCGACCGCCAGCACCGTGGCCAGCACCGCCATCGTCGATTGGGCGCCGAGCAACAGCCTGCGCCGGTCCATCAGATCGGCCAGCACACCCGAGGGGATCGACAGCAGCATCACCGGCAGCGTGATCGCGGTCTGCACAAGCGAGACCAGCGTCGCCGCGTTCGGCTCGTCCACCAGCAGCCACTGCGCGCCCACCGTCTGCATCCAGGTGCCCATGTTCGACACCAGTTGCGCGATCCAGAGAGCACGGTAGATCGGGGAGCGCAACGGCGCCCAGGTGGACAGTGGTTGCGTGGCGTCGGCGGTGGTCACTGTGCCGAGCTTATCGGCGTAGCATCGCGGCCATGTCGGCACCGATGGCACGGATCGCGATAGCGGCGCTCGCCGCGTGCCTGCTCACCGGCTGCGGCGCGGACGCGGACTCCGCGCCGACGGCCGAAACCGACGCCCCCGGCCCGGCGTTGCGCGGCACCACGTGGGTGGTCACCGAGTTGGTGCGGACCGAGGCGGGCGTCGACCGGAACACGCCGGTGGATCAGTCGACCGCGCAGGCGACCCTGTCGATCGCCGAGGACGGAGCGGTGTCCGGGTCGGGCGGCTGCAATCGCCTGATCGGCACCGCCACCGTACGTGACGAGTCGGCGGACGCCGCGACCATCGACTTCCGGCTGGGCTCCACCCGGATGATGTGCGCGCCGGATGCGATGGCCGTCGAGGACGCCGTCCTCGGGGTCCTCGGCGAGGGCACCGACGCGCTGATCTCCGGCGATACGCTGACATTGCGCGCCGGGGACGGCCACGGGCTGGTTCTCGTCGCAAGGTGATACCCGCACGCCTGGCCGGCTCGACGACCACGGCAAAACGAGGCACGCCGCGAAGGGCACGAACAACACCGGCCCGGTATCCCTTGCGCGGGATACCGGGCCGGTTGTCTCTGCTCAGCCGATCAAGGCAGCGGGCCGCCCGCGGCGATGGCCGAGAGGGTGGCGAACTCGTCACCCTTGAGCGAGGCGCCGCCGACCAGCGCGCCGTCGACGTCGGGCTGGGCGACCAGCTCACCGACGTTCTTGGCGTTCACCGAGCCGCCGTAGAGCACACGCACCTGCGCGGCCACCTCGGGCGAGGCCAGCTCTGCCAGTTCGGCGCGGATGGCGCCGCAGACTTCCTGCGCGTCGGCCGCCGAGGCGACCTTGCCGGTGCCGATCGCCCACACCGGTTCGTAGGCGATGACGACCTTCGAGATCTGCTCGGCGGAAAGGCCTTTGAGCGAACCGCGCAGCTGCTCGAGGTTGTACTCGACGTGCGTGCCCGCCTCGCGGACCCCGAGGCCCTCGCCGATGCACACGATCGGGGTGATGCCGTGCTCGAGGGCCTTCTTGGCCTTGCCGAGCACCGTGGCGTCGTCCTCGTTGTGGTACTGACGACGCTCGGAGTGCCCGACCACCACGAAGGTGCAGCCCAGCTTGGCGAGCATGCTCGCGGCGATCTCACCGGTGTAGGCGCCCGATTCGTGCACCGAGACATCCTGCGCACCATAGGTGAGCAGCAGCTTGTCGCCCTCCACCAGGGTCTGCACGCTGCGCAGGTCGACGAACGGCGGGATCACCGCGACGTCGACCTTCTCGAAGTACTTCTCCGGCAGCGCGAAAGCGATCTTCTGCACCAGGGCGATGGCCTCGAGGTGATTGAGGTTCATCTTCCAGTTGCCCGCGATGAGCGGCTTACGTGCCATGGATCAGGCCTCCAGAATGCTGATGCCGGGCAGTTCCTTGCCCTCCAGGTACTCCAGCGACGCGCCGCCGCCGGTGGAGATGTGCGAGAAACCTTCGTCCGGGAGTCCGAGCGCGCGCACGGCCGCGGCCGAGTCGCCACCGCCGACGACGGTGAACGCGCCCTTGCCGGTGGCGGTCACGATCGCCTCGGCGACACCGCGGGTGCCCGCGGCGAACTTCTCGAACTCGAACACACCCATCGGGCCGTTCCAGAACACCGTCTTCGCCTCGGTCAGCAGTGCGGCGAACCGCTTCACCGACTCCGGGCCGATGTCCAGCCCCAGCCAGCCGTCCGGAATCTCGTTGGCCGCGACGACCTTCGACTCCGCATCGGCGGCGAACTTGTCGGCGACCACGACATCGTGCGGCAGGTGGATGACATCGGCGTAGCGCTCGAGCAGCCCCTTGCAGGTGTCGATCATCTCTTCTTGCAGCAGCGAACCGCCGACCGAAAGGCCTTGGGCCGCAAGGAAGGTGAAGCACATGCCGCCGCCGATCACCAGGGTGTCGACCTTGGGGGCCAGTGCCTCGATGACGGCCAGCTTGTCGGAGACCTTCGAGCCGCCGAGCACGACCGCGTACGGCCGCTCGGTGTTCTCCGTCAGCTTGGCCAGCACGTCGACCTCGGCGGCGACCAGCGTGCCCGCGTAGTGCGGGAGCAGCTTGGCCACGTCGTAGACCGAGGCCTGCGCGCGGTGCACGACGCCGAAGCCGTCGGAGACGAACGCGCCGTCCTCGCCGACCAGTTCGACCAGGGCAGCGGCCAGCTTGGCCCGCTCGCCCTCGTCCTTGCTGGTCTCGCGGGGATCGAAGCGCACGTTCTCCAGCAGCAGCACATCGCCGTCGGTGAGGCCCTCCGAGCGCGAGAGCGCGTCGTAGCCCACCACGTCGCCGGCCAGCTGGACGTTGCGTCCGAGCAGTTCGGCCAGCTTCGCCGCGACCGGGGCGAGCGAGAACTTCGGATCCGGCTCGCCCTTGGGACGGCCGAGGTGCGCCGTGACGACGACCTTCGCGCCCGCCTCGACCAGCGCCTTCAGCGTCGGGATCGAGGCGATGATGCGACCGGGATCGGTGATCTGCCCGTTGTCGTCGAGAGGGACGTTCAGGTCGGAGCGCACGAGCACGCCCCGACCCTCGACACCCTCGTTCAGCAGATCCTGGAGTGTCTGAACAGCCATGCGATCAGAGGGACTTCGCGACGAGACCGATGAGGTCGGCCAGGCGGTTGGAGTAGCCCCACTCGTTGTCGTACCAGGACACGACCTTCACCTGGTCGTCGATGACCTTGGTCAGCGGCGCGTCGTAGATCGACGAGTGCGGGTCGGTGACGATGTCGCTCGACACGATCGGGTCGACGTTGTACTTCAGGATGCCCTTGAGCGGGCCCTCGGCGGCGGCCTTCATCGCGGCGTTGATCTCGTCCACGGTGGCGGACTTGGCCAGGTTCGCGGTCAGGTCGGTGACCGAGCCGGTCGGGACCGGGACGCGCAGCGCGTAGCCGTCGAGCTTGCCCTGCAGCTCGGGCAGCACCAGGCCGATGGCCTTGGCGGCGCCGGTGCCGGTGGGCACGATGTTCAGCGCGGCCGCGCGGGCGCGACGCAGGTCGCTGTGCGGGCCGTCCTGCAGGTTCTGATCCTGGGTGTAGGCGTGGATCGTGGTCATCAGGCCCTTGACGATGCCGAACTCGTCGTGCAGGACCTTGGCCAGCGGGCCCAGGCAGTTGGTGGTGCACGAGGCGTTGGAGATGATGTTCTGGCTGCCGTCGTACTTGTCGTCGTTGACGCCCATCACGATGGTGATGTCCTCGCCCTTGGCCGGGGCCGAGATGATGACCTTCTTGGCGCCCGCGGCCAGGTGCCCCTTGGCCTTGGTGGCGTCGGTGAAGATGCCGGTCGACTCGACGACCACGTCGACGCCGAGGTCGCCCCACGGCAGCGCGGCGGGGCCTTCCTTGATCGCCAGCGCCTTGATCCGCTGGTCGCCGACCACGATGGTGTCCTCGCCGTCGAGCGAGACGTCCTTGGGCAGCCGGCCCAGGATCGAGTCGTACTTCAGCAGCGTCGCGAGACTCGCGTTGTCGGTGAGGTCGTTGACCGCGACGATCTCGATGTCGGTGGTGCCCAGCGCCTTCTGCGCCTCCACCGCCCGGAAGAAGTTGCGTCCGATACGGCCGAAGCCGTTGATGCCTACCCGGACAGTCACGTTATCGCTCCTCAGCTTTCAAGCGGATAAATTCCGATGCGCCACCTACCCTAATCGGAGGCACGGACCTCTCCGACACGCGCCTTGGATTCGTGAGCACGCACACCCGCGTCTCAGCTCGGCCGATGCGGAATTTCACTGGCGATGCCGAGGCGGCGGCGGCATGATCGCGGCGGTGAGTACCGACCAGTCGTTCTCGTCCACGGCTTCCGTGCGCGCGGCGACGCCCGCCGACATCCCCGCCGCAGCCCGCACCCTCGCCCGCGCCTTCGCCGACTACCCGTGGACCAGGCACGTGACCGACGAGCGCGACCACGAGCAGCGGGTACTGGCCGGTCAGGAACTGTTCCTCACCCACGTCGGGCTGCCGCACGGACGGGTCTGGGTCACCGACGACTGCGCCGCCGTCGCGGTCTGGACCACCCCGGACGCCGACCTCGGACCGGTCTTCGCCCGACTCGCCCCGCGACTGGCCGAACTGGCCGGGGATCGCGCCGCGGCACAGGATGCCGCCGAAGCGGCGCTCGCACCGCACCGACCGACGGAGCCCGTCTGGTTCCTCGGCACCGTGGGCGTCGACCCCGCTCGCCAGGGCGCCGGGCTCGGCCGCGCCGTGCTCGCACCGGGCATCGCCGCGGCCGAAGCCGCCGGTGTGCCCGCGTTCCTGGAGACCACGGGCGAACGCAATCGCCGCTTCTACGAAAGGCTCGGATTCCGGGTAGTCGCCACCGTGACGATTCCCGACGACGGTCCGACCACCCTGGCCATGCTGCGCGAACCGCGCGCCTGATCGGTTGCCGCTCTCGATCGCTTCCTGCCGGGGCCCGACGGCTCCTGGCCCGGCGCCGCGCCGGGCCGACCGCGACTCAGGCGTCGTCGAGTAGTTCCGCGGTGACCGCCGACTCGGTATCGGGCACGCCGAGTTCCCTGGCACGCCGATCGGCCATCGACAGCAACCGCCGGATCCGCCCGGCCACCGCGTCCTTGGTCATCGGCGGATCGGCGAGCTGACCGAGTTCCTCGAGCGAGGACTGCCGGTGCTCCACGCGCAGCTTGCCCGCCGCGGCCAGATGATCGGGCACCTCGTCGCCGAGGATCTCCAGCGCCCGCTCCACCCTGGCCGCCGCGGCGACCGCGGCGCGCGCCGACCGGCGCAGGTTGGCGTCGTCGAAGTTGGCCAGCCGGTTCGCCGTCGCGCGAACCTCGCGGCGCATCCGGCGTTCCTCCCAGGTCAGCCGGGTGTCCTGGGCGCCCATCCTGGTGAGCAGCGCGCCGATCGCCTCACCGTCGCGCACCACGACCCGGTCGGTGCCGCGCACCTCACGCGCCTTGGCGGTGATACCGAGCCTGCGGGCCGCGCCCACCAGCGCCAGCGCCGCCTCCGGTCCGGGGCAGCTGACCTCCAGCGCCGACGAACGGCCGGGCTCGGTCAGCGAACCGTGCGCGAGGAAGGCCCCACGCCAGGCCGCCTCGGCGTCGGCGATGCTGCCGCCGACCACCTGGGCGGGCAGCCCGCGCACCGGACGGCCGCGCACGTCGAGCAGGCCGGTCTGACGCGCCAGCGCCTCGCCCTCCTTCGACACCCGCACCACATAGCGCGAGGTCTTGCGCAGCCCGCCGACACCGAGCACGTGCACGTCGGATCCGTAGCCGTACAGCTCGAAGATCTCCCGGCGTAGCCGCCGGGCGATGGAACCCATGTCCACCTCGGCCTCGACGATCACCCGGCCGCCCACGATGTGCAGGCCGCCCGCGAAACGCAGCAGAGCCGACAGCTCCGCCTTGCGGGAACTCACCTGCGACACCGAGAGCCTGCTCAGCTCGTCCTTCACCTCGGCTGTCATCGCCACGAGACGCGCTCCTTTCCACCCAACCCGGACCGCACATCCGCGCCCATGTGCCGTCCCTCGACTCGAAGTCCTGCCGGCTGCGGCCGAGGTTGCCGGATCAGCTGATCCAGGGCGGCGGCGAGCTTGCCGGGATGATGCCGATCGGTCCCCGTTTCGGCGACATCCGAGAACGTTACCCGTGCGCGCAGTTGTTCGGCGGCTCTTGCCACATGTTCGCGTTCCCGGCCCGGCGGAACCGAGCCGGAATCCACCAGAACCTCGTCCACGGTGAATTCCGGTGCGTGCTGAGACAATACGTGCAGATGCCGCTCCGCCGAGAATCCCGCGGTCTCACCGGGTTGCGCCGCCAGATTCAGCACCAGGATCTTGTGCGCCCTCGTGTACACCAGCGCGTCACGCAGTTCCGGCACCAGCACGTGCGGAATCACGCTGGTGAACCAGGATCCGGGGCCGAGCACCACCACGTCGGCGTGTTCGATCGCCGAGGTGGCTTCCGGGCCGGCGGGCGGATCCGACGGGATCAGCCGCACCCGGCGTACCTTGCCCGGAGTGGTGGCCACCGCGACCTGGCCGCGGATGCACCGGCTGACACGCGGATCCGATTCCAGCCCTGAGACATCGGCTTCGATGTCCAGCGGGATCGGCGACATGGGCACCACCCGGCCGGTGGAGTTCAGCATCGCGGCGACCTCGTCGAGCGCCGCCACCGGGCTGCCGAGCACCTCGGTCAGACCGGCGAGGATCAGGTTGCCCAGCGAATGCCCGGCCAGCGCGCCCGAACCACCGAAGCGGTGCTGCAGGGTGCGCGCCCAGATGCCGTCCGGCTCACCGGCCAGCGCCGCCAGCGCCATGCGCAGGTCGCCGGGCGGCAGCATCCCCAGTTCGGTACGCAACCGGCCGGAGGAACCGCCGTCGTCGGCCACGGTGACCACCGCGCAGATCCGGCGGGTGAGCCTGCGCACCGCGCTCAGAGTCGCGTACAACCCGTGCCCGCCTCCGAGCGCGACGACAGCGGGGTCGGTCTCCCATTCGGTCATTCGCGCCCCAGGTCCCGATGCACGATCCGGACCTGCTCGGCCGAACCCTCCGCTGTGCCCGCGCTGATCAACTCCCCCAGCGCCTCGGCGATCGCCACGCTGCGATGTCTGCCGCCCGTGCAGCCCACTGCCACGGTCATGTATCGCTTCCCCTCTTGGCGGTAGCCACCCGTCGTCAGATCGACCAGGTGGTGACAGGTGTGCAGGTAGTCCGTCGCGCCCGGGCGCGACAGCACGTACTCACTGACCACAGTCTCCTGTCCCGAGTGTTCCCGCAGTTCCGGTATCCAATGTGGATTGGGTAGAAAACGCACATCCAACACCATGTCGGCGTCGAGCGGAACCCCGTACTTGAAGCCGAAGGACTGCACCGTCAGTTGCAGCGCGACCGGCGCGCCGTTGCCGTAGGCCTCCTCCAGCTTCCGGTGCAGTTGATGGATCGACAGTTCGGTGGTGTCGATGACCAGATCGGCCGCCGCCTTGACCCCCGACAGCCGCCTGCGCTCGGCCGCGATGCCGGAGGACAGGGTGCCGTCGGCGGTCTCGCTCTGCAGCGGATGCCTGCGCCGGGCGAAGCCGAACCGGCGGATGAGCACATCGTCGGACGCCTCCAGGAACAGCACTCTGGAGCGCAGCCCGAGCGCGCGCAGTTCTTCGGTGACCACCGACAGGTCCCCGGTGAAGAAGCGGGAACGCACGTCCATGACCAGGGCGAGCCGGGTGATCGGCGGGTCGGCGGCAGCACCGAGCTCGACCATCCGGCCGATCAGCTCGGGCGGTAGGTTGTCGGCGACGTACCAGCCCAGGTCCTCGAGGACCCGAGCCGCGGTGCCACGCCCCGCGCCGGACAGCCCGGTGACGATGACGACCTCGGCCTGCTGTTCGATCCTGCCCGCGGTCGGCCGGCCTGCCTGGTTCGCGGTGTTGTTCGATTCGACGCGTGTCATGTCCTACCGGGTTCGTGTCAGAGTGCCTCTTTCGATCATCGCGCACCGGAATGGGGATCGGGCGCCGACACTCAACCTACGCGACGACGAATCCGAGCTCCCACGCCGCCGCCGGTCTAGGACTCGCCGTGCAAGGCCGCGAGCACGGCTTTCGCTGTCGCCACGCCGATACCGGGCACCTCGGTGATCTGCTCCACGGTGGCCTCTTTCAGCTTGGCAACCGAACCGAAGTGGGTCACCAGCGCCGTGCGCCGGGCCGAGCCGAGGCCGGGCACCGAATCCAGCGCCGAGGCCGTCATCCGGCGTGAGCGTTTGCTGCGGTGGAAATTGATGGCGAAGCGGTGTGCCTCGTCGCGGATGCGCTGCAGGAGATACAGCGCCTCGCTGTTGCGGGGCAGGATGACCGGATCGGGTTCGCCGGGCACCCATACCTCTTCCAGGCGTTTGGCCAGGCCGATCACCGCGACATCGGTGATGCCCAGTTCGTCGAGCACCTCCGCGGCGGCCGCCACCTGCGGCGCGCCGCCGTCGACGACATAGAGATTGGGCGGATAGGCGAACTTGCGGGGGCGGCCGGTGCGCGGGTCGATGCCTGGGCGCGAGGCCGGCTCCTGTTCGCCGTCGACCAGCGGCACACCGGGGGCGGTGCCGTCGAGTTCGCCGCGCTCGGCTTCGTCGCGTTCCTTGCGCAGCCGGTAGAAGCGGCGGCGGGTCACCTCGGCGATACTGCCGACATCGTCGGAGCGCCCCTCGCCCGCGGCCTCCTTGATCGCGTAGTGGCGGTATTCCGAGGAGCGCGCCAGCCCGTCCTCGAAGACCACCAGCGAGGCGACCACGTCGGTGCCCTGCACATGGCTGATGTCCACGCACTCGATGCGCAGCGGCGCGGAGTCCAGGTCCAGCGCGTCCTGGATATCCTGCAGCGCCGCCGAGCGCGCGGTCAGATCACCGGCGCGCTTGAGCTTGTGCTGTGCCAGCGCTTCTTTCGCATTGCGCTCGACCGTCTCGGCCAAGGCTTTCTTGTCCCCGCGCTGGGGCACCCGCAGCCGCACCGCCGAGCCGCGCAGTGTGCTCAGCCACTCCTGCACCTGCTCGTGGTCGGCGGGCAGCGCGGGCACCAGCACCTCGCGCGGGACGATGGTGGCCGCCTGTTCGGCCGGGTTCTCGGCGGCGTGGGCGACCTGCTCGCCGTAGAACTGGGTGAGGAACTGCTCGACCAGCGCGCCGGTCTCGTCGACCGCGCCCGCCGCCTCGCCCTCGCTCGTCTGCTGCGCGCCGGCGCTTTCCGTGCCGCCGACGGGCAAGTCGACCGCGTCGCCGGACTTGTCCACCACCCAGCCCCGCTGACCGCGCACCCGCCCGTCGCGGACGTGGAAGATCTGCACCGCCACCTCCAATTCGTCGGTGGCGAAAGCGATCACGTCGGCGTCGGTGCCGTCACCGAGCACCACCGCCTGCTTCTCCAGCGCCCGGCGCAGCGCCTGGACGTCGTCGCGCAGCCGGGCGGCGGTCTCGAAGTCCAGTTCGTCGGCCGCGGCGTGCATGCGCCGTTCCAGCTCGCGGACCATGCGGTCGGTACGCCCGGCGAGGAAGTCGCAGAAATCCTCCACGATCGCCCGGTGCTCGTCGGCGTCGACCCGACCCACACACGGCGCCGCGCACTTGTCGATATAACCGAGCAGGCACGGGCGCCCGATCTGGTTGTGGCGCTTGAAGACCCCGTTCGAGCAGGTCCGGGCGGGGAACACCCGCAGCAGCAGATCCAGGGTCTCGCGAATGGCCCAGGCGTGGGCGTAGGGACCGAAGTAGCGCACGCCCTTCTTGCGTGCGCCCCGGTACACGAACAGCCTGGGGTACTCCTCGTTCATGGTGACCGCGAGCACCGGATAGGACTTGTCGTCGCGGTAGCGCACATTGAAGCGCGGATCGAATTCCTTGATCCAGTTGTATTCCAGCTGCAGCGCCTCCACCTCGGTGGAGACGACGGTCCATTCCACGCTCGCCGCGGTGGTCACCATCTGCCTGGTCCGCGGGTGCAGTGAGGCGATGTCGGCGAAGTAGGAGTTCAGCCGAGAGCGCAGGCTCTTGGCCTTGCCGACGTAGATCACCCGGCGGTAGGAGTCCCGGAATTTGTAGACGCCCGGCTCGACGGGGATGGTGCCCGGCGCGGGCCGGTACGTCGCTGGATCTGCCACCTAGCCAGCCTATCGACCGGCTCCGACACCCTCTCCGGCGCGCTCAGCGCGGGACGGCGAGCCCGTGCGCCCGCAGCGCGTCGATCAGGGCGTCGGGTCGCTGCGCGACGGGCAGCGGGTCGACCAGGGCGAAGCGGCAGCCGAGTTCGGCGGCGCCGCCGTCGGTGACGGCGCTGTCGCCCACCATGAGGGCCGTGCCCGGGTGGACGCCGAGCTTGTCCAGCGCCGTGTGGAAGATCAGCGGCTCGGGCTTCCTCGCGCCGACCTCGTGGGCGAGCGCGATCGCGTCGACGTGGGCATCCCAGCCGTGCCTGGCCAGGACCGGCCGCGGGTCGGCGGCCAGATTGCTCACCACGCCGACCGGGATGCCGTGCGCGGCAAGGAAGGCCAGTACCGCGCCGGTGTCCGGATAGGGCGTCCACGCCGCCGGGTCGAGCTGCTCGGCGTCGAACGCGCGACCGTCCGCGCCGACGGGGTCGCCGCTGCCCGAGGAAGGGTCCTCCCAACGGAAGAGCGTGCCGGAGAAGTCGAACAACACCGCTTCGATCGCCACCGGGCCAGCGTACCGATCGCCGTCCGCATCTCACGGCTCCGCGTGTCGCGACACGATCCGGCAACATTTCGGTTCACCGCGAGCGAAACTCTGTGACATATCCGCGAGGGTTCCCTAACGTCTGTGCCCATGACAGTTGATCCGGCCGAGCAGGCCCGCGAGTGGAGCTTCGAAACCAAGCAGATCCATGTCGGCCAGGTGCCCGACGGCACCACCAACGCGCGCGCCCTGCCCATCTACCAGACCACCTCCTACACCTTCCGCGACACCGCGCACGCGGCGGCGCTGTTCGGTCTGGCCGAGCCGGGCAACATCTACACCCGCATCATGAACCCCACCCAGGACGCCGTCGAGCAGCGCATCGCGGCGCTCGAGGGTGGCGTCGCGGCGCTGCTGCTGTCCTCCGGCCAGGCCGCGGAGACCTTCGCGATCCTGAACATCGCCGGCGCCGGTGACCACATCGTCTCCAGCCCCCGGCTGTACGGCGGTACCTACAACCTGTTCCACTACACCCTGCCCAAGCTGGGCATCGAGGTCTCCTTCGTGGAGGACCCCGACAACCTGGAGCAGTGGCGCGCGGCCATCCGCCCGAACACCAAGGCGTTCTACGGCGAGACCATCTCCAACCCGCAGAACCACATCCTCGACATCCCCGGCATCGCCGAAGTGGCGCACGCCGAGGGCATTCCGGTGATCGTGGACAACACCGTCGCCACCCCGTACCTGATCCAGCCGCTGAAGCACGGCGCCGACATCGTGGTGCACTCGGCGACGAAGTACCTCGGCGGCCACGGCGCGGCGATCGCGGGCGTGATCGTCGACGGCGGCGGCTTCGACTGGACCCGGGGCCGCTTCCCCGGCTTCACCGAGCCGGACCCGAGCTACCACGGCGTGAAGTTCGCCGATCTCGGCGCGCCCGCCTACGCGCTCAAGGCCCGCGTGCAACTGCTGCGCGACCTGGGTGCGGCGCTCTCGCCGTTCAACGCCTTCCTCATCAGCCAGGGTCTCGAGACGCTGAGCCTGCGCATCGAGCGGCATGTGCAGAACGCGCAGGCCGTCGCGGAGTTCCTGGCGGCGCGCCCGGAGGTCACCACGGTGTTCTACGCCGGTCTGGAGTCCTCGCCGTGGCACGAGCGCGGCCGTCAGCTGGCGCCCAAGGGCACCGGTGCGGTCATCGGCTTCGAGCTGGCGGGCGGAGTCGACGCGGGCAAGCGCTTCGTGGAGGCGCTGACCCTGCACAGCCATGTCGCCAATATCGGTGACGTGCGCTCGCTGGTCATCCACCCGGCCTCCACCACGCACTCGCAGCTGACCCCCGAGGAGCAGCTGAACGCGGGCGTCACCCCGGGCCTGGTGCGCCTGGCCGTTGGCATCGAGCACATCGACGACATCATCGCCGACCTCGAAACCGGCTTCGCCGCCGTCAATTCCTGACGCTACGCCGACACACCCGAAACGGGCTGCCGCACAACGCGGCAGCCCGTTTCGCGTTTCCCGGCTGGTGATCGGGGTTACTTTCTTGTGATGGTGGCGCGCAGGGGACGAATCGGGAGCGCAGTGGCCGCGGCCGCGCTGCTCGCGCTCGCTTCGGTGACCGGATGTACGACCTCGACGCGAGAGGACGCGGGGCCCACCGTGAACGCCTGCGCCGTGGCAGGCGACGAGACAGCGAGCACCGCGACGCCGCGCGGCGCGCCGCAGTCGCAGGGCACCTCCGCGCCACGCGATCTCAGCCTGAATCCCGAGATCGCCTCCGGCTACCGCAGCGGGATGACGCCGGTCTCCACCCGGACCTACGCGGTGTCCACCGCCAACCCGATCGCCACCGAGGCGGCTTGCGCCGTGCTGGCCGACGGCGGCACCGCGGCCGACGCGCTGGTCACCGCTCAGCTCGTGCTCGGCCTGGTGGAGCCACAGGCGTCCGGCATCGGTGGTGGCGCGTTCCTGCTCTACTACGATGCCGCGTCCGGCGCCGTCGAGGCCTACGACGGCCGCGAGACCGCACCCGCCGCCGCGACCGAGAACTATCTGCGCTGGATCAGCGACACCGATCGCACCGAGCCGAAGCCCGACGCCCGCGCCAGCGGACGGTCCATCGGCGTCCCCGGCGCGCTGCGCATGCTCGAGCTGGCCCACCGCGAGCACGGAAAGACCGAGTGGCGGGAGCTGTTCGATCCGGCGATCGCCCTGGCCGACCGGGGCTTCGCCATCAGTCCCCGGCTGGCCGACCAGATCGCGGACTCCGCAACCGAACTCGCCCTCGACGAGAACGCGCGAGCATATTTCCTGCAAACGGACAGCACACCCAAGACCGCGGGCACCGTGCTCACCAATCCGGCACTGGCGAAGACCATGAGCACGCTCGCGACCGACGGCGCGGACGCCTTCTACACCGGGGCCATCGCCGAGGACATCGTGGCCGCAGCGGATTCGGCCACCGGCGGCCGCACCCCTTCGCTGCTGACCACCGCCGACCTCGCCGGCTACGAACCGGTGAAACGCACCGCGTTGTGCGACGGCTACCGCGGGTACGAGGTGTGCGGCATGCCCGCCCCCTCCTCCGGCGGCAGCACGGTCGCCGCGACACTGGGCATCCTGGAGAACTTCGACCTCGCCGCGCTGGCCCCGGAGAGCACCGACCTCGACGGCGGCAGGCCGCGCGCCGAAGCGGTGCATCTGATCGCCGAAGCCGAGCGGCTGGCCTACGCCGACCGCAACAAGTACGTCGCCGATCCGGAATTCGTTCCGCTGCCCGGCGGTTCGCCGGAGGCCATGATCGCGCCGGACTACCTGCGCGAGCGCTCCGCCCTGATCGATCCGGGCCGCAGCATGGGCCAGGCACAGCCGGGCGATCTCGGTCCGGTCCCGCTCGGGCTCGGACCGCAGCAGCCCGAACACGGCACCAGCCACATCAGCGTGGTCGACCGCTACGGCAATGCCGCCGCGATGACCACCACCGTCGAATCGGCCTTCGGCTCTTTCCACATGGTCGACGGCTTCCTGCTCAACAACCAGCTCACCGACTTCGCCGCCGAGCCGGCCGCACCCGACGGGACGCCGGTGGCCAATCGCCTCGAGCCGGGCAAGCGGCCGCGCAGTTCGATGGCCCCGACCCTGGTGTTCGACCGAGACGCCGGCGGCCGGCGCGGCGCCCTCGCCTATGTGACGGGATCACCGGGTGGCGCGGTCATCATCCAGTTCGTCGTGAAAACGCTGGTCGGCGTGCTGGATTGGGGCCTCGACCCGCAGCAGGCCGTCTCGGCGGTGTCCTTCGGTGCGGGCAACAGCCCGGTCACCGGCGTCGGCGGCGAGCACCCGGCGATCGACACAACCGACGACGGCGCGCACGATCCACTGGTACGGCGGCTGCGCGAACTGGGCCACGAGGTGTCGGTGGCGCCGCAGAGCAGCGGCCTCAGCGTGCTACGCCGCGACGGCGACGAGGGGTGGACCGGCGGCGCGGACCCGCGCCGGGAGGGCGTGGTGCTCGGCGACACCCGTTGAGCGGGCCCACGACGCGGGCGGGCCTACTTCTTGTCGGCTTCGGTGTACCGCGCGCCCAGCGCGCGCAGGCGTTCGAGTGCCTGCGCGGCGTGCTCCTTGTCGTTGGCGCGGATGGCCAGCAGTGGCACGTAGTCGTCGTCGACGAGTTCCAGGCGCGCCCACGACTTGCGGTCGGGGAAGCTCACGCCACGAACCTGATCCCAGCCGAACAGGGTCTCCCCCAGCACGCCGCGCACTTCGACGCCGCGAGCGCCCGCGCGCAGCCGCGGCCGGGTCAGCAGCAGCACACCACCGGCGATGAGCACGCCGATCGCCACCATCGCGATCTGATCGACCACCCGGAAGTTGACCCCGGTCGAGCCGCTCTGCAGGAACAATCCGCCGATGGTGAACACCGCGAGGACGAGCACCGCCACGATCCACGCGGTGCGGACCGAACGCCGCGGCCGGACCTCCAGCTCCCAGTCCGCCACGGCGATCAGCCCTCGGCGCGCAGCGCGCGCAGGGTCAACGCGGCGTCCAGCGCCGCCGCGCACGCCTGCTCGCCTTTGTCCTCCGCCGAGCCGGGCAGCCCGGCCCGGTCCAGCGCTTCGTCCTCGGTGTTCGTGGTGAGCACGCCGTTGGCCACCGGGGTGGACTCGTCCAGCGAGACCCTGGTCAGCCCGGCCGTCACCGCGTCGCAGACGTACTCGAAATGCGGTGTGCCGCCGCGGATCACCACACCGAGGGCGACCACCGCGTCGTGCGTGCGAGCCAGCTGCTGGGCCACCACGGGCAGCTCCATCGCGCCCGCGCAACGCACCACCCGTACGTGCTGCACGCCCGCTTCCTTCGCCACCCGCTCGGCATTGGCGACCAACGTGTCGCAGATCTGCGTGTGCCAGCGCGAGGCGACGATGGCCAGGCGCAGGTCCTTCGCATCGGACAGTTCGAAAGTGGGGACGCCGGCGCCGCTCATCTACGCATACCTTTCCCGCGACCGCCGCTCACTGCGCGGTCTCTCCCAGATCCAGATCGTCGAGACCGACCAGGTCATGGCCCATCCGGTCGCGCTTGGTGCGCAGGTAGCGCAGGTTCTCGGCATTGGCGCGCAACGGCATCTGCACCCGGTCGGTAATGGTGAGGCCGTAGCCGTCCAGGCCGACGCGCTTGGCCGGATTGTTGGTCAGCAGCCGCATGGAGCGGATACCGAGATCCACCAGGATCTGCGCGCCGGTGCCGTAGTCGCGCGCGTCGGCGGGCAGCCCGAGATCCAGATTGGCGTCGACGGTGTCGCGGCCGGAATCCTGCAGCTGGTAGGCCTGCAGCTTGTGCATCAGGCCGATGCCGCGACCTTCGTGCCCGCGCATGTAGAGCACGACGCCGCGCCCCTCGGCATCCACCATTTCCAAGGCGGCGTCGAGCTGGGGACCGCAGTCGCAGCGCAGCGAGCCGAACACATCGCCGGTGAGGCACTCGGAGTGCACGCGCACCAGCACGTCCTCGCCGTCACCGATATCCCCGCGCACCAGGGCGACGTGTTCGACATCGTCGTAGAGGCTGGTGTAGCCGACCGCGGTGAACGAGCCGTGCGCGGTGGGGATCCGCGCCTCGGCGACCCGCACCACCTGCTTCTCGTGCTTGCGCCGCCAGGAGATCATGTCCGCGATGGAGATCAGCGCCAGGTCGTGGTCGTCGGCGAAGACGCGCAACTCCTCGGTGCGCGCCATGTGGCCCTCGTCCTTCTGGCTGACGATCTCGCAGATCACCCCCGCCGGACGCAGACCGGCCATCCGCGCCAGGTCCACGGCGGCCTCGGTGTGGCCGGGCCTGCGCAGCACGCCGCCCTCCTTGGCGCGCAGCGGGACGACGTGACCGGGGCGGGTCAGGTCGTCGGCCTTCGCGTCGGCCGAGGCGAGCAGGCGCATGGTGGTGGCGCGGTCCGCGGCGGAGATGCCGGTGCTGATGCCCTCGCGCGCGTCCACCGACACCGTGTAGGCGGTGCCGTGCTTGTCCTGGTTCGTGGCGTACATCGGCGGCAGGCCCAACCGGTCGCAGTCGTCGCCGACCAGCGGCACACAGATGTAACCGGAGGTGTATCGGATCATGAAGGCGACGAGCTCGGGGGTCGCCTTCTCCGCCGCGAAGATGAGATCACCCTCGTTCTCGCGGTCCTCGTCGTCGACGACGACAACCGCCTTACCGGCGGCGATGTCGGCGACTGCGCGCTCGATGGTGTCGAACCTGGTCACGTCTGCTGCGCTCCATCTATGAATAGGTCTTGAACAGTATCGCCGCTGCCTCCCCCGCCTCGCCTCGCGGCCCCTGCCACGACGCGAGCTCGGCAGGGGGACATCGGCTTTACCGTTCGGAAAATCGCGGGGACGAGCCGGTCGTCCCGCGAAGCGGGATCGGAACGGTCAGCCCCGCTGCTGGAGGCGCTCGACGTACTTGGCGATCACGTCGACCTCCAGGTTCACCCGGGTGCCGACGGCCGCGGTGCCGAGGTTGGTCATGGCGAGTGTGGTCGGGATCAGCGAGATCTCGAACCAGTCGTGATTGCCGTCGGCGGCGGGGGTGTCCTCGCGGCCGAGGCCGGAGACGGTCAGCGAGACGCCGTCGACGGTGATCGATCCCTTCTCCACCACATATCGGGCGATGGCGTCGGGCAGCGAGACCCGCACCACCTCCCAGTTCTCCGAAGGCGTACGGGCGAGCACGGTGCCGGTGCCGTCCACGTGCCCCTGGACCAGGTGGCCGCCGAGACGGCTGTCGAGCGCGGCCGCGCGCTCGAGGTTCACCCGGGACCCCTCGGTCAGCCCGCCGATGCTGGACCGGTCGAGGGTCTCCTGCATCACGTCCACGGTGAAGGAATCGCCGTCGATCGCCTGATCGACGACGGTCAGGCAGACACCGTTGACCGCGATGGAGTCGCCGTGGCCGGCATCGGAGGTCACGAGCTTGCCCCGAATCGTGAGCCGGGCGGCGTCGGCAAGCCGTTCGACCGCGACGACCTCACCCAGTTCCTCGACGATGCCTGTGAACATCCCTGACTCCTTGTCCGTCCTGATACCAGCCGGAACAGCGCGTCTTCGGACGCTATTCCCGGCACCGGTTCCCGGCTCAGCCTAACGACGCACCTTTCCGGCAATGGCGACGCCGTGCCACTCCGTGGAATAAACCGGCCGTTCGGCAGGAAAAAAACAGGGCGAAAGGTCTCTTTACCGTATTCCTTGCGGCCCGGTCCAGCGCGGATGCAGAATCGTTATCGAGTCGATTTCATCGTCAATTCCTGCTTCACGATCACCACGCACGGCCGTCCGCCCACCTCGCCGCGCCGCGGCGAACCACCTCGTCATCGGACCGGAGAACGGAATGAGCACCCTATCGGACACCTCGACGACGCTCGCCACGCGTCGCGACCGCTACCGGCGCGAGCACGATCTGCGCGCCGAGGTCGACGATCGCGCCCATCACATCGTGCTGCCGATCGGCGGCGACTATCGCGCCGTGACCATGCCCGCCGAACTCGGCGAACAGGTGCGCGACCGACTCGCGAGCAGCGGGATCGCCGCACCGGTCATCGAACACCGGCGTTCGCGGCGCTGGACTTTCCTCACCGCGTCCACCGGCGCCGGTTCGCTCGGGACCGTGGCTTCCGCACATCTGTTCCGCATGTTCGCGACGGTGGCCTCGACCGGCAGCGATGTCGTACTGCCTTCGTCGGAGGACGAACGCACCGGCTGCCGGACCTGGGTCGAACCGCCGGCCGAACCCGCCGCACTGCCCGCGCTGGCCACGGTCGTCGACGCCACCCTGGCACTCGGACAGCCGGGGCCGCGGCGCTCCCGATGAGCGGTTCAGCCGCGCGCGGCCGCGGCCTGCCTGCGCAGTTTCTCGACGGTGGCGCCGGGATCGTCGGTGTTGTACACGGCCGAGCCCGCGACGAAGCAGTCGATGCCCGCCGCGGCCGCCTGCTCGATGGTGTCGGCGTTGATGCCGCCGTCGATCTCCACCACCAGCCGCAGTTCACCGGAGTCGACCAGCCTGCGCACCGCGCGCGCCTTGTCGAGCACGTGCGGAATGAAGGACTGACCACCGAAGCCGGGTTCGACGCTCATCACCAGCAGCGTGTCGAAATCCTTCAGGATCTCCAGATACGGCTCGATCGGAGTGTTCGGCTTCACCGACAGCCCGGCCTTCGCGCCCGCCGCCCGGATATCGCGTGCCACCGCGACCGGATCGTCGGTGGCCTCGGCGTGGAAGGTGACGTTGTACGCGCCGGCTTCGGCATAGGGCGGCGCCCAGCGTGCCGGGTCCTCGATCATGAGGTGGCAGTCCAGCGGGATGTCGGTGGCCTTCAGCAGGCTCTGCACCACCGGCAGACCCAGTGTGAGATTCGGCACGAAGTGGGCGTCCATCACGTCGACGTGCAGCCAGTCCGCACCCTCGACCCGGCGGGCTTCGTCGGCCAGATGCGCGAAGTCGGCGGACAGGATGGACGGTGCGATCATCGGCTCGGCAGGCCGGGAATACGTGGACACAAGGCGCGAGTGTAGGCGAATGGACCTGATCCGATTGGCAGGGGGCGGGAATGGGTAGCCTGGGCAGGGTGATCAACATTTCGGCGGAGCAGGGGCTGTTCAGTACCCCGGTGGAGATTCGGGTGGCCGCATCGGTCACACAGTTGCCCATTGTGCGCGGGCTCGCCGAAACACTGGTCCTGCTCAGCGATTTCACTCTGGACGAGGTGGCCGACATCCGCCTGGCGGTCGACGAGGTCTGCTCTACGCTGATCGCGGTCGCCGCGCCCGGCAGCAATCTGGATTGCTGGTTCAGCATCGGGGATCGCGAGTTACTGGTGCGCGTCACCGGTCTCGCCTCGACCGAAGGTCTTCCCGATCAGCACAGCTTCGGCTGGCACGTGCTGCGCACCCTCACCGATTCGGTGGAGGTGACACAGGATTCGCACGACCCGGCACTCTCCGGATATCCGACGACGGTCACCTTCCGTCGGGTCCGGGGGAAAGCGTAGTGGTCGCCGCTGAACACGCCTCCGGCCCGAAGCACGACTCCATCCCCACTTCCGACACCGACGGCGCGGACCACCCGATCGCCGACATCGACGACGCGGTCGATCCGCGGGCCGTGGTCGACACCGACCACGAAGCCGACGCCGAAGACGACGCCGAGACGGTCGCGGAGGCCGGTTCGGCAGGCGGCTACGACGATCTCATCGAGTTGTTCGAGCGCCTCGCCGCGGCCGAAGCCGGTACGCCGCAACACATCGCCGTGCGGGAGGAACTGATCAGCCGGTGCGTTCCGCTGGCCGATCACATCGCCCGCAAGTTCAGCGGCCGCGGTGAGCCCTTCGACGACCTCACCCAGGTGGCACGGGTCGGGCTGGTGCACGCCGTGGACCGTTTCGATCCGGCGCGCGGCTCCAACTTCCTGTCCTTCGCGGTGCCGACCATCATGGGCGAGGTCCGGCGCTACTTCCGCGACCACACCTGGGCCATGCGGGTGCCGCGCCGGGTCAAAGAGACGCATTTGCGCATCGGCGCCGCCATCGACACCCTTTCGCAATCGCTGGGCCGCTCCCCCACAGCCAAGGAGATCGCGGCCGAACTCGGGGTCGACCCCGACGAGGTCACCCAAGCCGTCATCGCAGGCAACGCCTACCAGCCCAGTTCCATCGACGCCGCCTCGCTCGGCCGCGAATCCGACGCCTCGCTGCTGGACACCCTCGGCGAGGAGGAGGCCCAGTTCGAGCGGGTCGAGGAGTACGTGGCGATCCGCCCGCTGCTGGCGGGCCTGCCCGAACGCGAGCGCCGCATTCTGACCATGCGGTTCTTCGAGTCGATGACCCAGACCCAGATCGCCAAGCAGATGGGCATCTCGCAGATGCATGTCTCGCGCATCCTGGCCAAGACCCTCGCCCGACTGCGGGAACTGTCCGCCCGGGACTAGCGCCCTGCCTCCTCGGCGCTTTCCCGGCTACGCCGGACCCGGGCCGGCGCGCACTGCCACCACGCCGCGTCGAGCAGTTCGGCCAGCCGACCGGCATCGATGCGGTCGAGGTCGACGAGGACGCAGGGGTGGCCGTCGTAGTGCGGTGTCGTATAGAAGGCCGGGTCACCAGAAGCCAGCAGGGCGTCCTTCTCCACCATCGGGCAGCGCAGCATCAGCCCGCCCTCGGCTTCCACCCGCAACCGCGCCAATCCCTTGCCCGCCACCTTCAGCGCCGGGCTGCGCCACCAGGTCGACTCCTCGACCTCGGGTAAGCCGGTTGCCATCGTCACCACGTCGTGCCAGGTCAGAGCCATCAGACCAGTGTGCCGGTGGGCTGTCGGCCCGGCTTGGACGAACGGAACCACCGCGCGGGGTCGTGCGCACGGAGTACCCGGCGGGTACCAGCCGCCGAGTGCCCCGCCGATCGTGGCTTGCCCACACCGCCGGGTGGATTCGCGCACCGCGACGACAGCGGCACCGGCGATGCCTCGACCGGAGGGCGGCACGCACCGCCGCGCCTGCTCGCCCCCGAAACGACAGCGCCCCGGCCTGGTCGACCAGGGCGCCGAAATCCGTCAGCTCGGTTTGCGCAGTGCCGCCAGGAACATGGCATCGGTGCCGTGCCGGTGCGGCCACAGCTGCGCGGAGGGACCGTCCCCGACATCGGTGACGCCCGGCAGCAGCTCGCGGGTGTCGAGTTGCGCGGCGTCGGTGCGGCGGACGAAGTCGGCGACCACCGACACCGTCTCCGACAGGTGCGGCGAGCACGTCGAGTACACGACCACCCCACCGGGACGAAGCAATTCCCAGGCGGCGGTCAACAATTCCCGTTGCAGCCGGACGAGATCGCGGACATCGTCGGGGCTGCGCCGCCAGCGCGCCTCCGGCCTGCGACGCAGTGCGCCGAGACCGGTGCAGGGGGCGTCGACCAGGATGCGGTCGTACCCCGGGGTCAGGCCGCTGTCACGGCCGTCGGCGACGTGCACGCGCACGGGCAGGTCCGCGGTGGACTTGCGGACGAGTTCGGCACGGTGCTCGGCGGGCTCGACGGCGTCGACTTCGAAGCCGTCGATCGCGGCCAGCGCGCCCAGCAACGCGGCCTTGCCACCGGGGCCGGCGCACAGGTCGAGCCAGCGACCACCGTCCGGACCGTCCAGCGGTGCGCGGGTCAGCGCGAGCGCCACCAGCTGGCTGCCTTCGTCCTGTACCGCGGCCATGCCTGCACGTACCGGCTCGAGCTGGGCGGGGTCGCCGCCGTCGAGGTACACCGCGTAGGGCGACCAGCGGCCTTCCTCGCCTCCGGTCACCAGCGCCAGTTCCTCAGCGGTGATGTCGCCGGGTCGCGCCACCAGGTGCACGATCGGGCGTTCGTCGTCGGCGGCCAGCAGGTCCGCCAGCTCGGTGGCACGGGCGCCGAGCGCGTCGGCGAACGCCTGGGCGATCCACACCGGGTGCGCGAACTCGAAGGCCAGCTTGCCGACCGGGTCCGCGGGCGCCAGTTCCTCGACCCACTCCTCCGCCGACCGCTGCGCCGCCTTGCGCAGCACCGCGTTCACGAAACCCGATTTGCCCATGCCGAACTCGGCCCGCGCCAGCCCGACCGAGGTGTCCACCGCCGCGTGCGCGCCGATCCTGGTGCGAAGCAATTGGTAGACGCCCAGCCGCAGCACGTCCAGCAGCGGTCCGTCGATCTCCTCGATCGGCCTGCCCGCGCAGTGTGCGATCACCGCGTCCAACAGTCCCTGCGATCGGCAGGCGCCATAGGTCAGCTCGGTCGCCAACGCGGCGTCCCTGCCCTCGATCCTGCGTTCCCTGAGCAGCCCGGGCAGCACGAGATTGGCGTAGGCGTCACGCTCACGCACCGCGCGCAGCACCTCGAGCGCGACCTCGCGCGGTCCGTCGACACCGCTGCGGCTCGTGCGCCCGGCGTGCTTTCCACCGGACTTCGGGCCCGCCCCCTTCCTGCCCGACTGCGCTGCGGAAGAGCGCGAATCACGTTGCGCGCCTTGCTGCCCCGCGTCGTCGCGCCGACCGGCAGCGCTGTGCCGTCCAGCGTCGCCGTGCCCGCCGGCGCCGCTGCCCTGACCCGCGCCGCTGCGCCGACCGGACTCGCCGTGCCGTTCCCCCTCACCCGGCCGACCGTGGGCGCGCCCGCGTTTTCCGCTGGGCTCGCCGGGCCCGCCGCGGTCCGCCGCACCCGACCGGTTCGGCTCCCACCCACGAGTGCCCGACCCGCCCCCTTCCGATCGACGGCCCTCGGCAGGCCTGCCGCCCCGGCCCGCCGGCCGGTCGTCCCACCGGCGTCCCTCACCGGCAGCGCCCCGAGCGGTCCGGCCCGGTTCCGGCGCGCGACCCGAATCGGATCGACGGCTCTCGGCGGGCTTGCCGCCGCGGGCCTCCCACCGACGGCCCTCGGACGAATCACCGCGCGCGGAACCGTGCCGATCACGACCGGCGTCGAACGAACCCCCGCGATCCCGGCGTTCACCCCGAGCGCCCACGGAGCTGCCGCCGGACCCGCGGGAATTCCCACCCGCCCGATCGTCGCCGTCGCCGGTCCGTCGTCGCGCGGCACGATCCTCGCCGCGCCCGCGTCCGGGTCCGGCGTCACGTGACTCCCGGGAACCCCCGGGCCGTCCGCCGCCGGAACCCGCTGCACGGCCGGTGCTTTCACCACGATCGCGGTAGCGCCGCTCCTCCGGATCCCCCTGCTCGGGGCGATTCGGGTTACGTCCTTCCTTGCGCGCCTCCTGGTCGCGCGCGGCCCGGCGAGCCCAGCCGCCGTCCACGTCGCGGTCGGCGATCTTCTTCCCGCGCGGATCGTCGCGATCGGGGCGTCCGTGTGCGGGGCTCACTCGACCACCGCGCCCGGCTCGAGGCGCGCGCCGCGGGCCCAGTCGAGGGCGGGCATCATCTTCTTGCCCGGCGGCTGCACCGTGCCCAGCCGCAGAGCGGTGGTGGCCGTGCCGACGAACACGCCGGACTTGCGCACTTCGATGACCCGTTCGGGCAGCTCCTCCTGCACCATCTCCACCGGCCCGAGCTTGATCCGGTGGCCGGCGACCAGGGTCCACGCGCCGGGAGCGGGCGTGACCGAACGAATCCTGCGGTCGATGGCGAGCGCGGGCTGATCCCAGCGCACGCGCGCGTCCTCGGACGTCACCTTTGGCGCGTAGGACAGGCCTTCGGCCGGCTGCGGCACGGCGTGCAACGTCGCGTCCTCGATGCCGTCCATGGTGGTCTCGAGCAGGTGCGCGCCGGTTTCGGCGAGCCTGCCGAGCAGGTCGCCCGCTGTGTCGCTCGCGTCGATCTTCTCGGTGATCACGCCGTAGACCGGTCCGCTGTCGAGGCCCTTCTCGATCTGGAAGGTACTCGCTCCGGTGATCTCGTCACCGGCGTTGATCGCGGCCTGTACGGGCGCCGCCCCGCGCCAGGCAGGCAGCAGGGAGAAATGCAGATTGACCCAGCCGTAGCGCGGAATGTCCAGGGCGGCCTGTGGCAAGAGCGCACCGTAGGCGACCACCGGACAGCAGTCGGGCGCCAGTTCCGTGAGGCTGTCCAGGAATTCGGGATCCGAGGGCTTGGCGGGGGTGAGCACCGGGATGCCGTGTTCGTCGGCGAGCGCGCCGATCGGCGACCTGGTCACCTTGCGACCGCGGCCTGCGACGGCGTCGGGACGGGTCACCACGGCGACCACCTCGTGTCGGGGCGAGGCGATCAGCCTGCGCAGCGACGGGACAGCCGGATCGGGCGTGCCCGCGAAGACCAGGCGCATCAGCGGGTCCGCCCGAACGGTCCGGCCTGCCCGGCACCGTGGCTGTCGCGCACGGTGATTCCTGCCTCGAACCAATCGGATTCGCGGATCGCGCGCATCGCTTCCTTTCGTGCGGCGGGGTCGAGCCGGTCGATGAACAGCACCCCGTCGAGATGGTCGGTTTCGTGCTGGACGCAGCGGGCGAGCAGCTCCTCGGCGTCGAAAGCGACGGGCTCGCCGTGGTAGTCGACACCGGACACCCGGACCCGCAGCGCGCGACGGGTGTCGTAGCGCAGGCCGGGAATCGACAGGCAGCCCTCGGGGCCGACCTGTTCTTCGTCGCCGATCACCGTATAGGTCGGGTTGACCAGATGCCCCGACGCGTCGCCGGTATCGTAGACGAACACGCGCAGGCCGACGCCGATCTGTGGTGCGGCCATTCCGACGCCGCCGTCGTCGTGCATGGTGTCGACGAGGTCGGTGACGAGCCTGCGCAACTCCCGATCGAACTCGGTGACCTCCGACGCACGCGCGCGCAGGATGGGATCGCCGAACAGGCGAACGGGCTGGATGGTCACAATAGCTCCCGGCAGAACGACGGATACGGTCGATTCATTCTAGTGACCGGTGCCGAGCGCCCCCGGGGCGCGTGAGCCGACGGGCTCAGGAGTTGCCCGCGATGATCACTTCCGGAATGCCGGTGCCCAGCGCGACCGGCACGCAGACCGGTTCGGGCGCGTGGCCGGGATCGAGCACGGTGAGCAACAGATCCCGCACATACGGGTCGTAGACCATGTGGAAGTGACCGGTGAGGTTCTGTGGGCAGAGGTCCTGCAGAACGATATTGCGCGCGCCCTCGCCACGCAGCGCGATGTTGTCGAACGGCTGGATCATCTCGTCGACGCGGCTGCCGATGGTCACGTACTCGACTCCGGGCACCGTGTCACCGCCCTCGTTCAGCGCGAGCATGGTCGGCGATCCCTGCGCCTGCTGCACCGCGGCCAGCGAGGTGACCATGGCGAAGGCGTCGAGCGCGCCGGGCACCGCCTGCGCGATGGGCACCAGTCCGTACATCACACCGCCGTAGGTGGGCGAGGCCAGCCCGACCCAGCGCCCGACCTTCGCGGCCCCGCCCAGTTTGTTGACGTAGTAGCGGGTCACATTGGCGCCCTGGGAGAAGCCGACGAGATCTACCTGTTGCGCGCCGGTTTCGGCGAGGACACGATCGACGAACTCGCCGACCTGATGGGCGCTGGCCCGAAGATCCTCGGTGCCGTAGGTATCGGCTCCCGGGGCGCCGCCGTAGTTCGGGGCGAAGACGCAGAATCCGGCGGCCGCCAGTCCGGGTCCGATCGCCGACCAGTCGGAGTAGGCGGAGGAGTCGGTGCCGTGCGCGAGCACCACCGGCCTGGGGTGCGCGGCGTCGGGTCGGCAGCCGAAATCGTTGGTACCCGAAGGGGTTACGCTCCCATGCTGCTTCTGATATATGGCTGCGCCGAGATGATCGGACTGGACCGGGCCCGGGTGAACCGGAACTTCGGCAGGCTCGCCTGATGCGGCAGCCGTGGCGATGAAGACCGCCACGGCTGTGAAAAGGCCGACTGCCGTGGCGCGCACTGCTTGTGGCACTCCCCGGCCCGACCCATGGACCAGTTGTTGCATATCCCAATGATCCCCCGAATGCGTTGCCCCACGCATTTCGAAGAGGTATCAGCAACGTCTCACGATTGGGGGTTGTCGTCCTCGGCGAGGATGCGGTAGAGCGACTTCCGCGCTTCGTTGAGCACGTCGGCGGCCTTGGCCGCCTGTTCCGGGGTGCCGACCGCGGCGACCTGGGCGACAGCGCCCATCAGCTGACCGACCAGCGCGCGCAGGTCGATCGCCTGGGCGCCCACGTCGCTCTTCACATCTGCCCACGGGTCGCCCAGTTCGTCCTTGTGCTCGGCGACGTAGGCGGCGCCTTCCTCGGTCAGCTCGGCGGTCTTGCGGCCGGCGACCTTGTCGATGATCACCAGGCCCTCGTCCTCGAGCTGGGAGAGCGCGGGGTAGATCGAACCGGGGCTGGGACGCCAGATGTCGTCGCTGCGCTCCCGGATCTGCTGAATGAGCTCGTAGCCGTGCATGGGCCGCTCGGTGAGCAGCAACAGGACGGCCGCGCGGACGTCGCCGCGCCGGCCGCGTCCGCCCCGACCCCGGCCGCGTCCGACGTGTGGACCGAAACCGGGACCGAAGCCGGGACCCGTCCCGAAGTCGGGACCGAAGCCGTGCCGGGGTCCACGCCGGTGGGCGCGTCGATCGAACTCCCTCGGACCCCGACGGGATCCGTGCGGGTGACGGTGGTTCTCGTGGATGTTCTCCATGTTTTCAGCCTCCTCGGGCTTATCGTTTCTTACGTTGTCGACGATATATCGACAATGCATCCAAGGCAAGGGGTTTGTGATGGTGTTCCACGACTCACCGGCCCGAATCCCGAGGAGATCAGCGGCGAACAGGGAGTCGACCGCGTCGAAGGCGTGCGGCATGTCCTCCGAGCCGTCCTCGATGAGGGGCAGGCACAACCCGACTCGCCGACATCGACAGCATCGTCCGGAGCCGGACGCCTCGGTGCGATGGCGGCGGTACATCGCCGCGGGTCGGGAACGGCAGGCCGGCGATCGGAGCCGGACCGTCAGGACCTTCCGCGAGGGCGTGCCGCCCGGGCGTCGGGGGTGGCCGGCGAAGGGGCGGGATCGAGTTCGGCGATGGCGCATCCGGCTTCGGGTGCGCCGGCCGATCGGCGATCGGCTGGGAAGAGCCCCCTGCGACCGACCGAGGCGGGTCGATCAGCCGATGTCGACGGGATCGATCTGGACCCGCAGTGGCGCGTCCGATCGATGTGTACTGCGCACCGCCTGCGCCGCAACGAGCGCCCGAGCCAACGCACCGCCACCCCGGCGATCGACCCTCAGCAGGATTCGCTCGACCTCGGCCTCGGAATCGCCGGAGAACGGTGTCCGAGCCCCCGGCGGCAACGGCACCGGCCCCAGCACCTCGACCCCGGCGGGCAGGGTCGCGGCGGCGAGCAACTCGGCGATGGCCTCGGACGCGCCGTCGACCGCGGCCAGGCGCACCGCGGGCGGGAATCCCACCTCGGTTCGTGCGTCCACCTCGGACCTGGCGTGCCCGATCGGGTCCCAGCGCACCAGTGCCTGCACCGTCGGCAGTGCCGGTTCGGCCATGACAAGCACCTGTCCGTGCGCACGCACCAGGGCGGCGGCGTTCAACCAGCGGCGCAGTGCGTCCTCGGCGGCCCGCAGGTCCGCGCGGCCGAGCAGTGCCCACCCGTCCAGCAGCAGCGCGACTCCGTAACCGCCGCGCACCACCGGCTCCGCGCCGACCGTCGCCACCACCACCTGCGGGCCGGGCTCGACCGTGTCCAGCATCGCCCCTGCGCTGGACCCGCGGATCGGCACACCGGGAAAGGCCCGGCCGAGCTCTTCGGCGGTCCGCGTCGCGCCGATGACCACGGCCCGCAACGCCCGCGCGGCACAGACCGGGCAACGATAGGCGGTCTCGGAGATGCCGCACCAGCGGCAGGCCGGACTGTGCGCCACGCCGCCCGGCCCGCCTTCGGGGAGGGCGAGCGGACCGTTGCAGCGCCTGCACCGCGCCGGAGTGCGGCATTTTCCGCAGGCCAGCGCGGGCACGTAGCCGCGCCTCGGCACCTGCACCAGCACCGCCGCCCCCTCTTTCAGCGCCGCGCGGGCAGCGGCGAAGGCCGCACCGGGAATCCGGACCGCACGGGCGATCGGATCACGCTCGAGCGCGATATCGCTGTCGCCCGGCGCGCTGATCCGCGGCGCGGCCTTGCGCAGCACCGCGCGATCCGCGATCAAGTCGTGCGCCCACCCGCTGTCGACGGCGGCCTGTATCTCGGCTGTGCGCGCGAAGCCCGCGGCCACGAAGGCCGCACCCGTCTCGTGCGCGCGCAGCATCGCCACCTCCCGCGCGTGCGGGTAGGGCGCTCGCGGCTCGGCGTAGGTGTCGTCCCCGTCGTCCCAGATCGCCAGCAAGCCGAGATCGGCGACCGGCGCGAACACCGCACTGCGGGTACCGACCACCAGTCGCGCCTGCCCGCGCAACGCCGACAGCCAGCGCCGATATCGCGCGGCGGGCCCCAGCCCCGCCGACAGGCCGACCGCCCGGTCCCCCACCAGCGCTTCGCATTCCACGAGCACTCGATCGAGATCGCGCTGATCCGGGACCATGACGATCGCCCCGCGGCCCGCCAGCACCACCGTCGCCGCGAGCTCGGCGAGCCTGCGCGCCCAGTCCTCCCCCGGCAATGCCTGCCACGCGGCCCGCACGCCCCTGCCATCGGCCAGCGCACCGACGAAGGATTCCCCGTGCACATAGCGCGCCCAGGGGGCGCGATCCACCGCCCGCGACGCCGGCGGAGCGGACCCGCCACCTTCCGCTTCCGCCGGCGATCCCGATTCCGAGTTCGCCTCGACTGCACCGTCTTTCGCGGCCGGATCCGAGGTCGATCCCGGCACCGGCGCCGAATCCGCTTCCTGCCCGGCCTTTTCTGGAGCAGAATCGGTGTCCTTCGCCTTCTTCGTCCCGCCGGTCTCCGTGCGCGCGTGCCGGGGCGGGACGGCCAGGCGCAGGACATCCGCGCGGGTGCCCGCGTACCGGGCCGCGACAGCGGTTGCCAGACGCAGGATTTCGGGCGTGAGCACCTGTTCGCCGGAGACGACGCGCTCCAGCGCGATCAGTTTGCCCGTGTGCTCACTGCGCTCCAGTCGTTCGAGTAGGTAGCCGTCGACCAGACGGCCCGCGAAGCGAACGCGCACCCGCACTCCCGGGCGCGCGAGTTCGTCGAACTCGGCGGGGACCAGATAGTCGAAATCGCGGTCCAAGTGCGCGGGCGTGAGCAGCGGCAGCACCCGCGCGATCGGCAGGGTTGCGGCCGGACTTCTCGGCTTCGCCCGGCGGGCCGCAGACGCAGCCGCCCCCGCGGACTTCTCGTCCGCGGGGGCAGCTGGTTCACCGGCGGTGGGTCGGCTCACGCGGACCCGGACGACCTAGAGACCGACAGCCGCGCGCAGCTTGTCGGCGCGGTCGGTGTGCTCCCAAGGCAGGTCGACATCGGTACGGCCGAAGTGTCCGTAGGCCGCGGTCGGCGCGTAGATCGGGCGCAGCAGGTCCAGATCGCGGATGATCGCGCCCGGACGCAGGTCGAACACCTCGGTGATGGCGGTCGAGATGCGCGCCGGATCGACCTTCTCGGTGCCGAAGGTCTCCACGAACAGGCCGACCGGGGCAGCCTTGCCGATGGCGTAGGCGACCTGCACCTCGACGCGCTCGGCCAGATCGGCCGCGACCACGTTCTTGGCGACCCAGCGCATGGCGTAGGCGGCGGACCGGTCCACCTTCGACGGGTCCTTCCCGGAGAAGGCACCGCCGCCGTGGCGGGCCATGCCGCCGTAGGTGTCGACGATGATCTTGCGGCCGGTCAGGCCCGCGTCACCCATCGGTCCGCCGAGGACGAACTTGCCGGTCGGGTTGACCAGCAGCCGGATGTCGGAGACGTCCAGGGTGGGCAGGTCCAGGTCGGCGAGCACCGCGTCGAGGACCTTCTCCCGGATATCCGGGGCGAGCAGGTTGTCCAAGTCGATGTCGGCGGCGTGCTGGGTCGAGACGACGACGGTGTCCAGCCGGACCGGGCGGGCGCCGTCGTACTCGATGGTGACCTGGGTCTTGCCGTCTGGACGCAGGTAGGGCAGCACGCCGGTCTTGCGGACCTCGGTGAGCTTGCGCGAAAGGCGGTGCGCCAGCGCGATCGGCAGCGGCATCAGCTCGGGCGTGTCGCGGGTGGCGTAGCCGAACATCAGGCCCTGGTCGCCGGCGCCCTGCTTGGCGATCTCGTCGTCGGTGCCGCCGACACGCGCCTCGTGCGAGGTGTCCACGCCCTGGGCGATGTCGGGCGACTGCGCGCCGATCGCGATGTTGACACCGCAGGAATTGCCGTCGAAGCCCTTGGCCGAGGAGTCGTAGCCGATGTCGAGGACCTTCTCGCGGACGATGCGCGGGATGTCGGCATAGGCCGAGGTCGTGACCTCACCTGCCACATGCACCTGGCCGGTGGTCACGAGGGTTTCGACCGCGACCCGGCTGTGCGGATCCTCGGCGAGCAACGCGTCGAGGATGGAATCGCTGATCGCGTCACAGATCTTGTCCGGATGACCCTCGGTCACGGACTCACTGGTGAATAGGCGGCTGCCAGTCGTGCGCACAGTTATTCCCTCTCCCTGACGGGTTAGTCGTATCGAATCGCGACAGCGACAGTACGTCACGTCACTGCCGAGTGGCCGTTCCCCTGCAGACTATTCCAGATCCTGGACCTCGGTGGTCACGGTAACGCCGGGTTCGCCGACTATTCGTCTACCCGCGAACATCAGGGCCGACACCTCGCAATCGCTGCGGCGACGAGCGGCCGAACCCGCACCGGGCACAAGATCTTTCGCTGTGCGGCGGCGGCTCAGGAGTGCAGCAGCGGCACCAGCGCGTCGAGCACCCGGCTGGCCAGCAAGGCCTTCGACCCGTGGTCGAGCGCCTGTTCGGCGCCGTCCGCGCCGAGCAGCCAGCCGTCGTTGGTGTCCACCTCGAACGCCTTGCCCTCGCCCACGGCGTTGACCACGAGCAGATCGCAGCCTTTACGGGCGAGTTTGGCGCGTGCGTGGGTGAGCACGTCGCCGTCCTCGTCGCCGGTCTCGGCGGCGAAGCCGACGATCGCGGTGCCGGGCAGCTGCCCGTCGCGGCGGGACTGCACCAGACCGGCGAGGATGTCGTCGTTCTTGGTCAGCGGAATGACGTCGGGTTCACCGGCGCCCTTCTTGATCTTCACGGCGGCCACGTTCGTAGGCCGGAAATCGGCGACCGCCGCCGCCATGATCACCGCGTCGGCGCCCACCGCGTGCTTGTCCACGGCGGTCTTGAGCTGATCGGCGGTGGTGATGTGCACCAGCTCGACCGCGGCGGGCGCGGCCATCTCGATGGTGTTGCCCGCGATGAGGGTGACCTGCGCGCCGCGCTGGGCGGCCACCCGGGCCAGGGCGTAGCCCTGCTTGCCGGAGCTGCGGTTGCCCAGGAAACGCACCGGGTCCAGCGGCTCGCGGGTACCGCCCGCGGTGATCACGATGCGCTTGCCGACCAGGTCGCGCGGCACGGCGTCCTGGCGTTCCTGCAGCAGCGAGGCCAGACCGAAGATCTCCTCCGGCTCGGGCAGCCGGCCGGGGCCGGTGTCGGTGCCGGTGAGCCGGCCCGAGGCCGGTTCCATGACCACGGCGCCGTGCGCGCGCAGGGTGGCGACGTTCGCCTGGGTGGCCGGGTGCTCCCACATCTCGGTGTGCATCGCGGGCGCGAACAGCACCGGACATCGGGCGGTGAGCAGAGTGGCGGTGAGCAGGTCGTCGGCGCGGCCGTGTGCGGCGCGGGCCATCAGGTCCGCGGTCGCGGGGGCGATGACGACGAGATCGGCCTCCTGGCCGAGCCGCACGTGCGGCACCTCGGGAACGTCGGTGAACACATCGGTGTGCACCGGGTTCCCGGACAGTGCCTCGAAAGTGGCCTTGCCGACGAACTGCAGGGCCGACTCGGTGGGGATCACCCGGACCTGATGACCGGTCTCGGTGAACCGCCGGATCAACGCGCAGGCCTTGTAGGCGGCGATCCCGCCGCCGACGCCGACGACGATGCGTGTGCTCACTACGCCTCCGTGTTCTAGCTGATCTCGACGTGCCGACCGAACCGGACGGCTACCGAGGGTGGAGTCACTCGCCTTCGGTGTGCTCGAGCAGGTCGGCGTGGATCTCGCGCAAGGCGACCGAGAGCGGCTTCTCCTGCAGACCCGGCTCGACCAGCGGGCCGACGTACTCGAGGATGCCGTCGCCGAGCTGGTTGTAGTAGTCGTTGATCTGACGCGCCCGCTTGGCCGCGTAGATGACCAGCGCGTACTTCGACGACGTGCGCTCGAGCAGCTCGTCGATCGGAGGGTTGGTCAGACCGATCGGGGTGTCGTACGCGGGCACGGTCTTGGTGTCGCTCACTGGGGAGGCTCCTGCGGTCGTGTGTGACGGGTGTGTCATGCGAGACGATCGAGCCGGCGGCCGGACACGGCATTCGCCGGTCCGCGCCGCCCGCTCCGGGCACTATCTCGAATTCGTGCTGATGAACAACGATACCAACTGCTCACAGGCGTCGGTCACGTCGTCGTTCACGATGATGTTGTCGAACTCGTCACAGGCAGCCAGTTCGACCTTGGCGGTTGCGAGCCTGCGTTCGATCACCTCGGGCGTTTCGGTGCCGCGAGAGGTGAGCCGGGAAACGAGTTCTTCCCAGCTCGGCGGAGCCAGGAAGACCAGCCGCGCCTCCGGCATGACCGCGCGTACCGAACGCGCGCCCTCGAGATCGACCTCGAGCAGAACGTTCTTACCTTCGGCCAGCGCTTCGCGCACCGGCCCGGCCGGGGTTCCCGACCGCTGGAGCCCACCGTGGATCTCTGCCCATTCGAGCAGTTCGCCTGCTTCGATCATGGCGTCGAACTCGGCCCGGGTGACGAACCGGTAGTCCCGGCCGTCGACCTCCCCGGGCCGGGGGGCCCGGGTCGTCGCCGACACACTGAAGACCAGTCCGGGCAGGCGCTCCCGCACGCACCGCACGACCGTCGACTTACCGACGGCCGAGGGGCCGACCAGAACTACCAGTCGACCCTTCCGCGTGTGTTCGACCACCTCGATGTCAGGCGTCGAAGTCGAATCGGGCCAGCAGCGCCTTGCGCTGCCGATCGCCGAGCCCGCGCAGACGGCGGGTGGGGGCGATTTCCAGTTCGCTCATGATCTCGGCAGCCTTGACCTTGCCGACCTTGGGCAGGGCCTCGAGCAGAGCCGACACCTTCATCTTGCCGAGGATCTCGTCGGTTTCGGCATCGGCGAGCACGCTCTTCAGGTCGGTGCCGCCACGCTTCAAGCGCTCCTTGAGCTCTGCCCGAGCGCGGCGAGCGGCAGCCGCCTTCTCCAGAGCAGCGGCGCGCTGCTCGTCAGTCAGCTGGGGAAGGGCCACGGTTCCTCCGTCTCATCGTTCATTGCTAATCAAGCCGTCGAAGAGCCGACGGCTCCAGCGACCGTACCCACGACGTCCGCCGATTGCGAACCCACCCCCCAGGTCAGCGCATGATTCCGTATGCCGTAAGGGCGAACGGCGCGGGATGCGCGCCGCGCTCCGGCTATAGCCGTGATCGTACTCCGGAAATCCACGAAAACGCCTCGACCTGCGATTTTCCGGTTCACGGCCGAGTTAGCCGACAGATAGCGGGAGCGGCCGATCACCGCCCGGCAAACTTCCCCCTCCGACCAGGAACTTTCTGGATTCCGCCCGCGTGTCGCGCATTTCTTGCGCGTGTCGCATCGAACACATGTGTCATGGCGACCCGATACGCGACGAGGCCCCGAGCGGGTGACCTGCTCGGGGCCTCGTCGGAACTCTTCGCGGCGAACGCCCTGCCGCGCTCCTGCCGCGAACAAGGCCGCGGGGGTTGTCGGAGGGTCGCTCCGGCACCGAAACCGCTACAGGAACGCTTCCAGCGGGCAGTACGGACGCCAGGTACCCATACCGGGGCAGCGCCAAACCTCCCGTATCACTTTCGGAGGAAAGCGAATTCGGCCTGCAGCGCATCCACCCTGGCGCGCAGGGCGGAGACCGAGGGCCCCTCGCGCAGGACTTCGCGCGAGACGTTGGGCACCACGGCCCGCAGCATCTCCTCGGGAACCAGCTCACGCACCGACTCCGGCCCACCGCCCTGAGCACCGACGCCGGGCATCAGGACCGGCCCGTTGAGCGCGGACAGATCGGGCGCGGCGGCCAGGGTGGCGCCGACGACGACGCCGAGCGAGCCGAACTCCGCTCCCGCGTTTCGGGCCGCCGCTTCGTCGACCATCGTCTGTGCCACGCTGCGCCCGTCGGCCGCGACGGCGGTCTGCACCTGCGCCCCCTCCGGATTGGAGGTGGCCGCCAGCACGAACACCCCGCGACCATGCTTCTCCGCCAGCTCCAGCGCCGGGGCGAGGGAGCCGAACCCGAGGTACGGCGACACCGTGACGGCATCCGAACCGAGCGGTCCGTCCGCCAGCCAGGTCCGCGCGTAGGCGTCCATCGTGGACCCGATGTCACCGCGCTTGGCGTCGGCGAGCACGAGGGTGCCCGATCCGCGCAGCACCTCCACGGCGCGTTCGAGCACCGCGATGCCCACCGAGCCGTAGGCCTCGAAGAACGCGACCTGCGGCTTGACCAGCGCCACCGTGCCGTCGAAGGCCTCGACACAGATCTCGGCGAACCGTTCGAGCCCTTCGGCGTCCTCGCTCAGGCCCCACTCCCGTAACAGGTGCGGGTGCGGATCGATCCCGACGCACAGCGGGCCGAATCGGTCCATCGCATCCCGTAATCGGATGCCGAAGCTGCTCACCGAATTCCTCCCAGCATGGTCTGCCTGCCGATTCACCCGCGCAGCGCCGAATGCAGTTCCTGCAGGGACCGCACCCCGATTCCGCCGTTGATGCCTGCCTCGATGCCCTGTACCGCGGCCGCCGCGCCCTGCACAGTGGTGATGCACGGGATGTTCGCGCCCACCGCGGCGGTGCGGATCTCGTAGCCGTCCACGCGCGGACCGGAGTTGCCGTACGGGGTGTTGAACACCATGTCGACCTCACCGTCGCGGATCTGCTCCACGATGGTCGGCTCGTCGGCAGGGCCGGGCTCGGAGTGCTTGCGCACCCGCTCGCACGGAATACCGTTGCGGCGCAACATCTCCGCGGTGCCCTCGGTGGCCAGCACCCGGAAGCCCAGGTCGTGCAGACGCTTGACCGGGAAGACCATCGCCCGCTTGTCGCGGTTGGCGATGGAGACGAACACCGTGCCCTCGGTGGGCAGCGAGCCGTAGGAGGCGGTCTGGCTCTTGGCGAAGGCGGTGCCGAAATCGGCGTCGATGCCCATCACCTCGCCGGTGGACTTCATCTCCGGGGACAGCAGCGAGTCGACCCCGCTGCCGTCGGCGCGGCGGAACCGGTGGAACGGCAGCACGGCTTCCTTGACCGCGACCGGCGCGTCCATCGGGACATGTCCGCCGTCGCCCTCGGCGGGCAGCATGCCTTCCTTGCGCAATTCGGCGATGGTGGCGCCGAGCATGATCCGCGCGGCCGCCTTGGCCAGCGGCACCGCGGTGGCCTTGGAGACGAACGGCACCGTGCGGCTGGCGCGCGGGTTGGCCTCGAGCACGTAGAGCACATCGTCCTTGAGCGCGTACTGCACGTTGAGCAGGCCCTTCACCCCGATGCCCTTGGCCAGCGCGACGGTCGAGCGGCGCACCGCCTCGATATCGCTGCGGCCGAGGGTGATCGGTGGGAGCGCGCACGCCGAGTCGCCGGAGTGGATGCCCGCTTCCTCGATGTGCTCCATCACACCGCCGAGGAAGACCTCCTCGCCGTCGCACAGGGCGTCGACGTCGATCTCGATGGCGTCTTCCAGGAAGCGGTCGACCAGCACCGGATGATCGGGGTTGAGCTCGGTGGCACGGGAGATGTAGCCCTCGAGGGACTTCTCGTCGTAGACGATCTCCATGCCGCGACCGCCGAGCACGTAGGACGGGCGCACCAGCACCGGGTAACCGATGCCAGCGGCGATCTTCTTGGCCTGCTCGACCGTGGTGGCGGTGCCGTACTTCGGCGCGGGCAGCCCAGCCGCGACCAGCACGTCGCCGAACTCGCCGCGGTCCTCGGCCAGGTCGATGGCGGCGGCGCTGGTGCCGACCACCGGCACACCGGCGTCGGTCAGACGCTGCGCCAAGCCGAGCGGGGTCTGTCCGCCCAGCTGCACGATGACGCCGACCACGGTGCCCGACTCGCTCTCGGCGTGGTAGACCTCGAGCACGTCCTCGAAGGTCAGCGGCTCGAAGTAGAGCCGGTCGGCGGTGTCGTAGTCGGTGGAGACGGTCTCCGGGTTGCAGTTGACCATCACCGTCTCGTACCCGGCCTCCGACAGCGTCAGCGCCGCGTGCACGCACGAGTAGTCGAACTCGATGCCCTGACCGATGCGGTTCGGGCCCGAACCCAGGATGATGACCTTCTCGCGTTCGCGCTGCGGCGCGACTTCGCTCTCGGCCGCCGGATCCAGCTCGTAGGTCGAGTAGTGGTACGGCGTCTTGGCCTCGAACTCCGCGGCGCAGGTGTCGACGGTCTTGTAGACCGGCCGGATGCCGAGGCGGTGCCGCAGCGAGCGCACCCCGCTCTCGCCGGCGAGCTCGGGACGCAGCGCGGCCAGCTGCCGGTCGGACATGCCGTAGTACTTGGCGCGGCGCAGCAGCCGCTCGTCGAGCACCGGGGCGTCGAGCAGCTCGGCGCGCAGTTCCACCAGCCCGGCGACCTCGGCGACGAACCACGGGTCGATGCCGGACGCGGCGGCCACGTCCTCGATGCTCGCGCCGTAGCGCAGAGCGCGTTCGACCTGGTAGATGCGACCTTCGGTGGGCACGCGCAGATCGGCGAGGATCTTGTCGATCGCCCCGGCGACGTCACCGTCGACCGGCGCCCACGGGCCGTCCTCCTGGGTCCAGAATCCCGCGGCCTTGGTCTCCAGCGACCGCAGCACCTTGCCCAGCGCCTCGGAGAAGTTGCGGCCGAGCGACATCGCCTCGCCCACCGACTTCATGGTGGTGGTCAGGGTGGCGTCGGCACCGGGGAACTTCTCGAACGCGAACCGCGGCGCCTTGACGACGACGTAGTCCAGCGTCGGCTCGAAGCAGGCCGGGGTCTCCTTGGTGATGTCGTTGACGATCTCGTCGAGGGTGTAGCCGATGGCCAGCTTGGCGGCGATCTTGGCGATCGGGAAGCCGGTGGCCTTGGAGGCCAGCGCCGAGGACCGCGAGACGCGCGGGTTCATCTCGATGACGATGAGACGGCCGTCGGCCGGGTTCACCGCGAACTGGATATTGCAGCCGCCGGTGTCGACGCCGACCGCGCGCAGGATGGCGATGCCCAGGTCGCGCAGCTTCTGGTACTCGCGGTCGGTGAGCGTCATGGCCGGCGCGACGGTCATCGAGTCGCCGGTGTGCACGCCCATCGGGTCCACGTTCTCGATCGAGCACACCACCACGACGTTGTCGCGGCTGTCGCGCATCAGCTCGAGCTCGTATTCCTTCCACCCGAGGATGGATTCCTCGATGAGGACGTTGGCGGTCGGCGAGGCGGCCAGGCCGCCGCCGGCGATCCGGTCCAGGTCCTCGTCGTTGTAGGCCATGCCCGAGCCGAGGCCGCCCATGGTGAACGAGGGGCGCACCACGACGGGGAAGCCCAGCTCGGCGACGGTTTCGCGCACTTCGTCCATGGTGTAGCAGACCCGCGAGCGGGCGCTCTCGCCGCCGACGGAGGCGACGATGTCCTTGAACTTCTGCCGGTCCTCACCGCGCTGGATGGCATCGAAGTCGGCACCGATCAGCTCGACGTCGTACTTCTCCAGGACACCGCGCTCGTGCAGCGCGACCGCGGTGTTGAGCGCGGTCTGGCCGCCGAGGGTGGCCAGGATGGCGTCGGGGCGCTCCTTGGCGATGACCTTCTCGACGAACTCCGGGGTGATCGGCTCGACGTAGGTGGCGTCGGCGAACTCCGGGTCGGTCATGATCGTGGCCGGGTTCGAGTTGACCAGCGAAACGCGCAGGCCCTCGGCCTCGAGCACCCGGCAGGCCTGGGTACCCGAGTAGTCGAACTCGCAGGCCTGGCCGATGACGATCGGGCCCGAGCCGATCACCAGGATGTGGCGTAGATCCTCGCGGCGTGGCATCAGGCTCCTTCCATGAGACCGGCGAAGCGGTCGAACAGATATGCGGCATCGTGCGGACCCGCGGCGGCCTCGGGGTGGTACTGCACCGAGAACGCGCGGCCGTCGAGCAGGCGCACGCCCTCCACGGTTCCGTCGTTGGCGCACACGTGGCTGACCTCGGCGCGGCCGAACGGGGTGTCGAACTGCTCGCCCTTCTCGCCTTCGAGCGCGAACCCGTGGTTCTGCGCGGTGATCGAGATGCGGCCGGTCTCGTGCTCGACAACCGGGATGTTGATGCCGCGATGGCCGAACTTCATCTTGTAGGTGTTGCGGCCCAGCGCACGGCCCAGGATCTGGTTGCCGAAGCAGATGCCGAACAGCGGCAGACCGCGTTCGAGCACGCCCTGGGTGATCGCGACCGCGCTGTCCTGGGTGGCCGGGTCGCCCGGTCCGTTGGACAGGAAGACCCCGTCCGGCTTCAGCTCGAGCAGCTGGTCCAGCGAGGTGGTGGAGGGCACCACGTGCACCCGCAGTCCGCGCTCGGCGAACATGCGCGGGGTGTTGGTCTTGATGCCCAGGTCGACGGCGACCACGGTGAAGCGGGGATCGCCGTCCGGCTCGATGGTGTAGATCGAGTCGGTGGAGACCTCTTCGGCCAGGTCGGCGCCCAGCATCGAGGGCTGGCCGGTGACCCGGGCAACCAGTTCCTCGGTGCCCGCCAGCGCGTCGCCGGAGAAGATGCCCGCCTTCATCGACCCGCGGGTGCGCAGGTGGCGCACCAGGGCGCGGGTGTCGATCCCGGCGATGCCGACGATGCCCTGCTCGTCCAGTTCCGCGGGCAGCGTCGTGGTGGCCCGCCAGTTGGAGGCCAGTCGCGCGGGGTCGCGCACGGCGTACCCGGCGACCCAGATCTTCTGCGACTCGTCGTCCTCGTCGTTCCAGCCCGTGTTGCCGATCTGCGGAGCCGTGGCCACCACGATCTGGCGGTGGTAGCTCGGATCGGTCAGGGTTTCCTGGTACCCGGTCATCGCGGTGCAGAACACCGCCTCGCCGAGGGTCTGTCCCACCGCACCGTAGGCCGTGCCACGGAACACCCGGCCGTCCTCGAGCACCAGGGCAGCAGCAGAATCTGCGCTCATCTGTCGTCTTCTTTCGTCATCGACGCGGCCCACGCCGGGTACACCGTCTTGTCGTCTCCCCGGAAACCGGTATCGATCTCGGTTCCCGTCGGCAGCTTCCAGCGAATTACCAGCACACCATCTTCCGTCATCACCTTGCCCGCATGCCCGCGTTCGGTGCGGATCGCCGTCACGGATTCACCGGGAATCCAGATCGTCGCCGCCCCGTCGCGTTCGAGCAGAATCCCCCGTTCGAACTTCGTCAGTTCCGCGGTGGCGCGGAACCCCAGATCCCCCACCGCGATCCGGTCCTGCCAGCTGGGCGCGATGGTGCTGCCCAGATACAGGCCGGTCGTCGGTTCCAGTACCTGTGCGCCCAGGTCGGCGGGCACCGGCGGCAGTTCACCGATGCGCTCGGCCTGCCGCGCGGCCCGGTTCACCCAGCCCCGGTACATCCCCCACACGCCGAGCGCGAAAAGGATCACGCAGATGAGCACCCAGAGCGATCTCTCCAGATCCACTATGCGCTCCCCACATTCTGCGGCTGCGCCGCGACCCCGTCGCGTGCGGTGATCCGCCCGCGCAAGAGCGTGGCCGTGACCTTGGCGGGCAGGGTCATCTCCGCGAACGGGGTGTTCTCGGAGATGCTGGCCAGTTCCTTCGCCCGCACGCTCCACGTGACGTCCGGATCCACCAGGGTCAGGTTGGCCGGTTCGCCGACCTCGATCGGCCTGCCGTGATCATCGAGACCGACGATCTGGGCGGGCCGTTCGCTCATCACTCGCGCCACTCCGCGCCAGTCCAGCAGACCGGGACGCACCAGCGTCTCCACGATGATCGACAGCGCGGTCTCCAGGCCGAGCATGCCGGGGCGGGCGGCCGCGAATTCGCAGCATTTGTCCTGCTCGGCGTGCGGGGCGTGGTCGGTGGCGACACAGTCGATGATGCCCTCCGCGACGGCACGGCGCAGCGCCTGCACGTCGGAGGCCTCACGCAGCGGCGGATTGACCTTGTTGACCGCGTCGTAGGTCTCCAGCCGCGAGTCGTCGAGCAGCAGGTGGTGGGGGGTCACCTCGGCGGTGATCGAGATGCCCTGCGACTTCGCCCACTTCACCAGCTCCACGGTGCCCGCGGTGGAGGCGTGGCAGATGTGCACACGAGCACCGGCGTCACGGGCCAGCAGCGCGTCACGGGCCACGATGGACTCCTCGGCTGCGCGCGGCCAGCCCGTCAATCCCAGCCGAGCCGCGGTCGGGCCCTCGTGCGCGACCGCGCCCTCGGTCAGTCGCGGCTCCTCGGCGTGCTGGGCGATCAGCACGCCGAGGGAGTGCGAGTACTCCAGCGCGCGCCGCATGATCAGCGGGTCGTAGACGCAGTGCCCGTCGTCGGAGAACATCCGCACGCCGCCGACACCGGCGGCCATCGTGCCCATCTCGGCGAGCTGCTTGCCCGCCAGGCCCACCGTCACCGCCCCCACCGGATGCACGTCGACCAGGCCGACCTCCTGCCCCCGGCGCCACACGTGGTCGGTGACGACGACCGAGTCTGCCACCGGGTTGGTATTGGCCATCGCGAACACCGCGGTGTAGCCGCCCAGCGCCGCGGCGGCCGAGCCGGACTCGATCGTCTCGGTGTCCTCGCGGCCGGGTTCACGCAGGTGGGTGTGCAGATCGACGAACCCGGGCAGCAGCACCTGACCGTGCGCCTCGACGATCTCGGCATCCACCACACCCAGATCGGTTCCGATCTGGCGTATCTCGCCCTCGTCGATGAAGACGTCGACCGGTTCGCCCTCGCCGTAGATCAGGGCGCCTTTGATCAGCAGCCCGCTCATACCGTCTCCTCCCGATCGAAATCGTTCACGCGATCGCCTCCTGGGTGCCCACCAGCAGCCGGAACAGCACCGCCATCCGCATGTGCACGCCGTTGGTGACCTGCTGCAGCACCGCCGCCTGCGGCGAATCCGCCACGGCGGAGGCGATCTCCATACCGCGCAGCATCGGTCCCGGATGCATGACGACGGCGTGCTCTTCGAGCATCGCCAGCCGCCGCTCGGACAACCCGTAGTTCACCGCGTACTCGCGGGCCGACGGGAAGAACCCGCCGTTCATACGTTCGGCCTGCACCCGCAGCATCAGCACCGCGTCGGCGCCGGGCAGTTCCGCGTCGAGATGGTGCGAGATCCGCGCGGGCCAGCTCTGCACACCCACCGGCAGCAGTGTGCGCGGCGCGACGAGCACCACCTCCGCGCCCAGCGTATGCAGCAGGAAGACGTTCGAGCGGGCCACCCGGCTGTGCAGGATGTCGCCGACGATCAGCACCCGCTTGCCCTCGATGTCGCCGAGCCGCTGGCGCAGCGTGAGCGCGTCGAGCAGCGCCTGGGTGGGATGTTCGTGGGTGCCGTCGCCGGCATTGATGATCGCCGGGCCGGTGGTGCGGCCGGTCTCGCGGGCCCAGCCGTCCATCCAGCGCGCGATCTGATGGGCCGCGCCCGAGGCCGGGTGGCGCACGATCAGCGCGTCGGCGCCCGCCGCGTGCAGGGTCAGCGCGGTGTCACGTAACGATTCGCCCTTGGACACCGAGGACGAGCTCGCGCTGACGTTGATCACGTCGGCGCTCATCCACTTGCCCGCCACCTCGAAGGAGACGCGGGTGCGGGTGGAGTTCTCGTAGAAGACCGTCATCACGGTGCGCCCGCGCAGCGTGGGCAGCTTGTGCACCTCGCGGCCGAGCAGCGCCTGCTCGAAACGCTCGGCTTCGTCGAGTAGTTCGGTGGCCGCGACTCGATCCAGATCGGTCACGCTCAACAGATGTCGCATGCTCACGCTTCCTCGTGGTGGAGGTACACACCGTCGCGACCGTCGTGTTCGGTCAGCAGCACGGAGATGTCCTCGGTGCGCGAGGTCGGCACGTTCTTGCCCACGTAGTCGGCGCGGATCGGAAGCTCTCGGTGTCCGCGGTCGACCAGCACGGCCAGTTGCACGGCGCGGGGGCGGCCGAGGTCGCGCAGGCCGTCCAGGGCCGACCGCACGGTCCGCCCGGAGAACAGCACATCGTCGACGAGTACCACGAGTGCGTCCTCGATCCCGCCCACGGGCACCGACGTGCGCTCGAGCGGGCGGTGCGGACGGGTGCGCAGATCATCGCGGTAGAGCGTGATGTCGAGGGACCCGAGCGCGGGACGCACGCCGGAGAACTCCTCGATCTTGTCGGTGAGCCGCGCGGCCAGGGTGGTACCGCGGGTCGGGATGCCGATCAGCACCACGCGCGGCGCGCCCGCCTCGCCCGCGTCCAGCGCGGTCTTCTCGATGATCTGATGCGCGATGCGCGCGATGGTCCTGCCGACATCGGAAGCGGACAACAGCTCCCGGCCCGAGGCCACCCAATCGGGTGTGTGGCGCTGTGACTGCTCGGCAGACTTGGCAGTCTCGGCAGACCCAGCCGCCCGATCTCCGGGCACGGCCATGCCGACCTCCTTCCCCGCCTCACCGGACGGTCCGTTAAAGGATGTCTTACGGATTGCAGCCTAACAGCGGCCCGGACGGGCCTTTCAGCAGGCACAGCCGGGTGTGAGCCGCCCCACGCCGGATCGGTGAGCGGGGCCACGGCGGGTCGCCGGTGAGCCGGACCGCTATCGCCGGACCGCGAGCACGATGCCCGCTTCGGATTCGCCGGTGGGCACGCCACGGCCGAGCGGGGCGATCAGTTCGTCCCAGGAGCGGAAGCTGGTGCGCCATCCCCGCCGTTCGAACCCGGGACGCACGTCCACGCCGAGCCCGCTCTCACCACCGGCCGGCCTGCCGCCACGGACCAGCGCGCCCAGCGCCGCGTATCTCGGCTGCTCCGCCGACACCGCGAACCGGCCGATCTCGAACGTACTGCCCGGCGCGGAGAGTGCGGTGATCGTGTCGACGACCGCCCATGCGGCATCGGTGGCGAGATAGCCGAGCACGCCTTCGTCGATCCAATGGGTCGGCATGTCCGGGCGGAAACCGCTGTCGCGCAGCGTCTCACCCCAGTCGCCGCGCAGATCGGCGGACAGCGTGATCCGCTCGCAGACCGGTACCGCCGCGGCGCGGTCGAGCACCGACTCCTTGAAGGCGAACAGTTCGCGCAGGTCGATCTCGTAGAACCGGGTTCGCGAAGTCAGCGGCATACGGAACGCGCGAGTGTCCAGCCCCGCGCCGAGCAGGACGAACTGCTCGCAGCCTGCGGCCGCCGCGGCGGACACGCTGTCGTCGACCAGCCGGACCGCGCAGGTGCGCCCCTCGTAGAACACGTCGGCGAGTTCGAGCATGCTCGCCCACCGGTCCTCGCCGTCGGGCGTACCGGCGAACTGGGCATGAGCGACATGGACGAACAACCGCGCGAACGGGTCGTCGTAGAGGCGGTCGGGCCGAGCCGATTCACGCGCGCGGATCACCGCCACGCCGATCGCCGTCATCGCCACCCCCGCCATCGGCGCCCTGCCGTACTCGACCATCCCCACTCTCCCCGCCGATCCCACCGCGACCGTCACCGCTCGCTCCCACGTCCTGTCGACGCTAAGCGAATCCGGCCCTCCAGTCCCGCGAATGGCCATGATGTCCGATTTTCGCCGATCTACGCGCTAGCACATACGTTCGAACAGGTGTAACGTCGCGCAGGTGACGGCATGGCTGCAAGGCTCCCTGCTCGACGGATTCGGCGAGGTCGAACTCGGCTCGCTCGATACCCTCCGCCGCACGGAACTCGGCGACGGCGCGTGGGTCGACCTGCTTCCCGGCTGGCTCTCCGGCGCCGACACGCTCTTCGACCACTTGGCGCGCGGGGTCCCCTGGCAAGCCGAGCGGCGACCGATGTACGACCGCGTCGTGGACGTGCCGCGGCTGCTCTGCTTCTATCCCGAACACGCCGAACTGCCGGATCCGATTCTGGCCGAGGCGCGCACCGCGCTCAGCGACCATTACCGCGACGAACTGGGTGAACGCTTCCGCACCGCGGGCCTGTGTTTCTACCGGGACGGCCGCGACAGCGTCGCCTGGCACGGCGACACGATCGGCCGCGGCGCCACCCACGACACGATGGTCGCCATCGTCTCGCTCGGCGCACCGCGCGCACTCCTGCTGCGCCCCCGCCGCGGCGGGGCCGGCATCCGATACGAGCTCGGCCACGGCGATCTGCTGGTCATGGGCGGCTCCTGCCAACGGACCTGGGAGCACGCGGTACCGAAGACTCGCAAGCCGGTCGGCCCCCGCATCAGCGTCCAGTTCCGCCCGCACGGCGTGCGCTGAGTCGATCTCGATCGGACCGAGGCATTGACCTCGACCATTGTTCAGGTGCGAGGCTTCGGCCATGCGCATCCGACATCAGGGACCACTGATCACCGCCCATGACGATCAGGACCACGCCGCCGACGTCACCGCCATCGAGCAGATCATCCGTCGCGTCGAAACGGCCTACAACACCAACGACGCCGAACTGATGACCGCCGACTTCACCGCCGACGCCTCGGTGGTGAACGCCCTCGGTATCCAGATCCGCGGCTACGACGCCCTGTTGGCCGCCAATCGCGCCGGGCTCGCCGGTTTCCTGAAGGACGAGTACGTCCGCTACGACCTCAGCGACATCACCTTCCTGCGGCCCGACGTCGCGATCGCGCACAAGACCGCGCGGGCGACCACCGCCGACGGCGAACTCCTGGACCGCGAACCCGCCATGATCGCCGTGTACGTCCTCGTCCGGCAGGACGGCCGATGGCAGACCGCGGCCCGGCAGAACACCCTTGTGCCGCAAGCGGATTGACGACGGATATCGGTTCTCCTCGTGGCGGTGTGCGCGCCTCGCGCCGGCATGTCGATACATTGGCGGGATGAGCAATCCGGGCGCGGAGGTCCTGGCCGTGATGCCACTGCACACGATCAGCGAGGTCTACGGCGAGGCAGGCCTGCGGGAACGACTGTTGCACGAGATCGCCGCGCTGCCGGATCCGGCGCGGCCGACCGAGGCACTCGCCCTGGCCGCCGAGCTGCATCGGGACGACCGATACGGCCGCGAGCCCTACCTCACTCATCTCCTGCGGGTCGCCATCCGGGTGATCAGCCACTACGAGGTACACGACCCCGATGTGGTGGCCGCGGCGCTGCTGCACGATTCCATCGAAGACCACACGGCGAAGCTGGGCGCGACCCGCGAGCAGGCGCTGGACGTGCTGGCCGGGCAATTCGGCCGACGGGTCGCCGACATCGTCGCGGCGGTGACGAATCCCGAGCGCGATCCGGCCGTCGACCGCCACACGCAGTACCGCGAGCACATCGTCGAAGCGCTGGAGCACGCCCCGTGGGCCCGCGTGGTGAAACTCTCGGACTTCACCGACAACGGCGTCGGCATCCTCTACGCCGACGCCGCGGCCATGCCGAAGCTGGCGGCCAAGTACCGGCCGCTGACCGACGTCTACCGCGATCTGGTCAACCGCGCGGACACCCCGCTGGCCGACCACGTGAAGCGCTACATCCTCGACCAGCTGGACCACGCCGAGCAGCGGTTCGACGCGATCCTGCCCTAGCTCGCACCGCCGGCTTGACCTCGACTGCACTCGAGGTTGCAGAATCGGGTCCGCGTCCACTCACTCTCCCCGGACGCACACCGGTGCGGTTCGCCGACCCGGCGGCTCCCACCGGTCCGTACACCCACGGTGGGAGCCGGACCGGCGGCGCCTCACGCGAAGACGGTGATCTCCCACTCGTGCACGGTGAGTTCGGAGGCGCCGGTGGTGTGCAGCGGATCGGCGAACGCCAGTTCGCGTGCCGCGTCGAGGTTTCGGGCGAGGAGTACGTACGCGCCACCGCTGCCGTCGCCGAACTTCCCACTCTCCACCAGCAGACCGCGTTCGAGCAGGTCGGCCAGGAAGTCGCGGTGCGGCTGGATCACCGCGTCGTCGTAGTGCGGCGTGCGCATCGCCATGACCAGGTACTTGATCACGCTTCGGGTTCCTGACGCGGAGTCCGCGTGGCCGCGGCGGCGGCGCGCACCTGCGGCGCGACCAGCACCACCTGGCCGAGCACGCCGTTGACGAAGGACGGGGAATCGTCGGTGGACAGTTCCTTGGCCAGTTCCACCGCTTCATCGACGGCCACCACCGGCGGCACGTCGGTCGCGTGGAACAGTTCCCACACGGCGACCCGCAGGATCGCACGATCCACGGCGGGCAGCCGCGACAACGTCCAGTCCTGCAGATACGACTCGATGGCGCTGTCCACGCGCTCGAGTTCGTCGGCAACGCCCTCGACCAGCGTGCGGGTGTAGGCGTGCAGCGGCGCGACCGACTGATCACGAGTGGCCAGGTCGCCGCGTTCGATCAGCAGGTCCGCGGCGTCGACGTCGCGGGCCTCTGCCTCGAACAACAGGTCCACCGCCCGCCGCCGCGCCTTGTGCCGGGCGCCGAGCTTCTTGTAGGACTTCTTGTCCGCAGGCTGTTCGACCACAGTCACATCATCCCGTCTGTACACATGGAAGCGGTAGCCGGTCCCGCCGTGAGGCGAATCCGGCTACCGCCGTGGAAGTTGTCGATCAGGCGTTGACCCGGCCGAGGTAGCTGCCGTCGCGCGAGTCGATACGCAGCTTGTCGCCGGTGTTGATGAACAGCGGGACCTGGACCTCGGCGCCGGTCTCCAGGGTGGCGGGCTTGGTGCCGCCGGTGGAGCGATCGCCCTGCAGGCCGATGTCGGTGTGCTGGACGACCAGTTCGATCGACACCGGGAGCTCGACGTAGAGCGGCGCACCCTCGTGCATGGATACCTGCACGGTCATGTTCTCCAGCAGGAAGCGGGCGCCGTCGCCGATGGTCGCCTCGGAGATGGAGATCTGGTCGAAGGTCTCGCCGTCCATGAAGACGTAGTCGGTGCCGTCGTGGTACAGGTAGGTCATGTCGCGACGGTCGACGGTCGCGGTCTCGACCTTGACGCCGGCGTTGAAGGTCTTGTCGACAACCTTGCCGGACACGACGTTCTTCAACTTGGTCCGCACGAAAGCGGGGCCCTTGCCCGGCTTGACGTGCTGGAATTCGACGATCTGCTGGAGCTGACCGTCGATCTTCAGCACGAGGCCGTTCTTGAAGTCGCTGGTGTCCGCCACTGTCCTCGGATCTCCTAGTTCTCGGCTACCGTCGTCAGTCGACGACGGTCAGGTCTTTGCTGGTGTGGGTGAGCAGTTCGGGGCCCCCTTCACGAACCACGAGCGTGTCCTCGATCCGGACGCCGCCGCGGCCAGGAAAATACACACCGGGCTCGACGGTCACCGCCACGCCGGTCAGAAGTGTACCGGGCGCGTTCTTGGCGATTCCGGGCGCTTCGTGAATGCGCAATCCGACCCCGTGACCGAGTCCGTGTACGAACAGATCGCCGTGGCCTGCCGCCTCGATCACCGACCGGGATGCGGCATCCACCTCGGCGGCCTGTACGCCCGGGCGCAGCGCCTTGCGTCCGGCTCGCTGCGCTTCGGCGACCAGGGCGTAGACCTCGCGCTGCCAGTCCGAGGCCGAGCCGAGCACGAAGGTACGCGTCATGTCGGAGTGGTAGCCGCCGACGACCGCCCCGAAATCGATCTTCACGAAGTCGCCGGGGGCGAGCACCGCGCCGGTGGGCCGATGATGCGGCACCGCCGAATTGGCGCCGGTGGCCACGATCGTCTCGAAGGACACCGCCTCGGCGCCGTGCTCGAACATCGCCCACTCCAGATCGCGAGCGACCTCCCGTTCCGTGCGTCCCGGCCGCAATCCGCCGCGCTCGAGCAGCGTCGCCAGCCCAGCGTCTCCGGCCGCACACGCCCGCCGCAGCTGTTCGATCTCGTACTCGTCCTTGACCGTGCGCAACTGTTCGACGAGTCCGGGAGTGGCGACCAGATCCAACCCGGTGCGCTGGTCGACCAGCCCGCGATGCTGGTCGACGGTCACCACGTGGCTCTCGAATCCGACCCGGCCGAGCTGCCATTCGCCGGCCAGTTCCACGATCCGGCGAGTTGTCGCGCGGGCGATCTCGCCGCGCAGATCCGGCACCTGGGCGGCGATCTGATCGCGATAACGGCCATCGGTGCCGATCACGGTGCGCTCCTCGGCCTCGGGCATATCCCAGGAGTGCACCAGCAGTGCGGCATTGGAACCGGTGAAGCCGGTGAGATATCTGATGTTCACCAGGTCGGTGACCAGGAGTGCGTCGACTCCGTTCTCCACCAGCAGGCTGCGCAGCGCACTTCGGCGCGCGGCATAGTCGGGCGCCAGTCCCGCGCGATCTGCAGACATGTTTCCACGCTACCGCCCGACCCCTCCGGTACGAACATCGGCGGCACCGCATCCGGGAACGCAGATCATCGCCCTGATCTCGGCAACCGCCCCGGAAGACCCGAAATCAGGTCCACCGCTTGTTCACAACTCGATCCTTCATCCACATCCACCTTTCCGGCAGCGTCGCGGCGGCGCCGGCTCCGGCACGCTGAATGCCATGACCGCCTTGGCTTTCGCCCTGTTCACGCTCTGGTGCACGACACTCGCCGTCATCGACGTCCGGGCCCGCAGGCTGCC
>NZ_BAGA01000090.1 GCF_000308595.1 Nocardia higoensis NBRC 100133
ACCTAGTCTTGTCTATCCACCGACTGCGGGCCGAGGGCTCATCCCCGCATGCGCGGGGAGCACCGGCCGCGGGAGATCGCCGTGTATCAGCAAGCGGGCTCATCCCCGCATGCGCGGGGAGCACAGTGCTTCGAGCCAGTCGAGGGCGTCGGGTTGGGGCTCATCCCCGCATGCGCGGGGAGCACGTCACCTCCGCCCGCGCCCAGGCCGACGCCGAGGGCTCATCCCCGCATGCGCGGGGAGCACTCACGCACGGATGAGTGGCTGGCGCGGCACCGGGGCTCATCCCCGCATGCGCGGGGAGCACCTCGACCACGGCGACGACAACGGCGTCAGCGTGGGCTCATCCCCGCATGCGCGGGGAGCACCGGACGCAACCCCCCGCCACGCTGTGTCGGTGGGGCTCATCCCCGCATGCGCGGGGAGCACCACCGGCAGCTCGGCCACCCCATCCACGGCACCGGCTCATCCCCGCATGCGCGGGGAGCACTAGAGCTTCTCGTCGAACTCGCGCTGTGCGGCGGGCTCATCCCCGCATGCGCGGGGAGCACGCCAATTGGGCGTCGGACGGTAGTGGCCCGCCGGGCTCATCCCCGCATGCGCGGGGAGCACCTGTCGGGTAGCGGAAAAGAGAGAAAGCGGCGGGGCTCATCCCCGCATGCGCGGGGAGCACTCGCTGCCGTCCCGGGGAAGGTGGCGGCGAGGGGGCTCATCCCCGCATGCGCGGGGACCACAGGTCCAGTGCTTCTCGGTTTCGGTCATGTCAGGGCTCATCCCCGCATGCGCGGGGACCACTTCACGCTGCTCAACCCGCTCCTGCTGGCGACGGGCTCATCCCCGCATGCGCGGGGACCACGCCCTGGAACGCTTCGGCCACCACATCAGCGAGGGCTCATCCCCGCATGCGCGGGGACCACTCCATCGTGGCCACGGTGTTGTAGAGCGGGTTGGGCTCATCCCCGCATGCGCGGGGACCACCGGCGGCGGGCGAGCTTGAGCAGGACCGTCAGGGGCTCATCCCCGCATGCGCGGGGACCACCGACAGCAATAGCCATGTGTCACTCCTGGAAAGGGCTCATCCCCGCATGCGCGGGGACCACACTAATTGACCTGCAGGTTCTCGATGGGTGAGGCCGTTTTTCATTCACTTTCCTTCACAGTTTCGGCCAGCCCACTTCCTTCGACCCATGACATCCAGATTAGTTCCGCCACGACAGTACTTGCGAAAGTGTCGAACGACAGGGCGTCCGGAACCGGCGTGAAGACTCGAGAAGCCGCCGCTACTTTGCGTGGACGGCCGCTACTGGTGTCGGGGGGCTGAATCGAACGCGTCCAGCAACCGCTCGGCTGCCAAAGCTGCGGTGAGAGTCCCCTCGCGCACCTCACGCTCCACGTCATCACGAATCGCCCTCACCTCGGGCGCATCCGCAAGTCGCCGCAGAAGTTGATCGTGCACCATCGTCCACGTCCAGTCCACCAGCTGGCGACGGCGCTTCTCATCGAACTGGCCCGCGTCGGTCAGCTTTCGGCGGTGTTCCAAGACAGTGTCCCAAAACTGGTCCAGGCCAATGCCTTCGAGGCCGCTCATGGTGATCACCGGCGGATGCCACAGCGCATCACGCGGATGAATCAACCGCATGGCGCCGGCCAGCTCACGGGCAGCGGTCTTGGCTTCGATCGAGTGCTTACCGTCGGCTTTGTTGACCGCGACGAGATCGGCCAGCTCCAGCACACCCTTTTTGATGCCCTGGAGCTGATCGCCGGTCCGGGCGAGAGTGAGGAAGCAGAACACGTCGACCATGTTCGCCACCGTCACTTCGGACTGGCCCACGCCGACGGTCTCCACCAAAATCGTGTCGTACCCGGCAGCTTCGAGCAGAACGATGGTTTCCCGGGTCGCCTTGGCGACACCGCCGAGCGTGCCCGCGGTCGGCGAAGGCCGGATGAATGCGTCAGGTTCCACGGACAGGCGCGCCATGCGCGTCTTGTCGCCGAGGATAGAGCCACCGGTCCGAGTGGACGACGGATCGACCGCCAAGACGGCGATTCTGTGGCCCTTCTCGATCAGATACATACCGAGCGAGTCGATGAAGGTCGACTTGCCGACACCCGGAACACCCGTGATACCAACGCGATTCGACACCACGGAGGTAGCCGAGTCGCTGTTCTCGGGGGTGAGGCGCAACAAGAGCTGCTGCGCCAGCGCCCGGTGATCAGACCTGGTCGACTCGACCAGCGTGATCGCCCGCGCCAGCGCCGCCCGGTCGTTGCGCCGGACGGCGGCGGCGAGTTCGTCTACGTCGATCTTCCGCCGCGCCCGTACAACGGGCGCGGCGGAACCCGGTTCGCTCATTCCGCCGAGGACCCCACCTCATGACCCAGTTCGGCGGAAAGCTTGCCGAGCAGGTCGATCGCGGCGTCGGCGATGACGGTGCCCGGCGGGAAGATCGCCGCCGCGCCCGCTTCGTACAGTTCGTCGAAGTCGCCGGGCGGGATGACGCCGCCGACCACGACCATGATGTCGGGGCGACCGACATCGGCCAGTGCCTGGCGCAGGGCCGGCACCAGCGTGAGGTGGCCCGCGGCGAGGGAGGAGACACCGACGATGTGGACGTCGTTGTCGGCTGCCTGCTGCGCCACCTCTTCGGGGGTCTGGAACAGCGGGCCCACGTCGACGTCGAAGCCGAGGTCGGCGAAGGCGGTGGCGATCACCTTCTGGCCTCGGTCGTGGCCGTCCTGGCCCATCTTGGCCACCAGGATTCGCGGGCGTCGGCCTTCGGCGTCGGCGAACTCCTCGACCAGCTTGCTCGCGGCGGTGATGTTGGTGACCTTTCCGGCCTCGTCCCGGTACACACCCGACAGGGTACGGATCTCGGCCTGGTGGCGGCCGTAGACCGCCTCCAGGGCGTCGGAGATCTCGCCGACGGTGGCCTTGGCGCGGGCGGCGTCGATGGCCAGGGCGAGCAGGTTGTTCTCCATGCCGCCCTCGGTGGAGGCGGCGGCGCGGGTGAGTTCGGCCAGGGCGCGGTCGACGGCGTCCTGGTCGCGTTCGGCGCGCAGGCGCTGGAGCTTCTCGAGCTGCTCGGCGCGGACGCGGGAGTTCTCGACCTTGAGGACCTCGACGGCCTGGTCCTCTTCGACCTGGTACTTGTTCACGCCGATCACCGGCTGCTGGCCGGTGTCGATGCGGGCCTGGGTGCGGGCGGCGGCTTCCTCGATGCGCAGCTTCGGGATGCCTTCGGAGATCGCCTGCGCCATGCCGCCGTGCGCTTCGATCTCGGCGATGTGGGCGCGGGCCCGCTCGGCCAGCTGGTGGGTGAGCCACTCGACGTAGTACGAGCCGCCCCAGGGGTCGGCGGGGCGGGTGGTGTTGGACTCCTGCTGGATGAGCAGCTGGGTGTTGCGGGCGATGCGGGCGGAGAAGTCCGTGGGCAGGGCCAGCGCCTCGTCGAGGGCGTTGGTGTGCAGGGACTGGGTGTGGCCCTGGGTGGCGGCCATCGCCTCGATGCAGGTGCGCGCGACATTGTTGTAGACGTCCTGGGCGGTCAGGGACCAGCCGGAGGTCTGCGAATGGGTGCGCAGGGCAAGGGATTTGGTGTTCTTGGGCTCGAACTTGGAGACCAGTTCGCTCCACAGCAGGCGGCCCGCGCGCAGCTTGGCGACCTCCATGAAGAAGTTCATGCCGATGGCCCAGAAGAACGACAGGCGGGGGGCGAACTTGTCGACCTCCATGCCCGCTTCGATGCCCGCCTTGATGTATTCCACGCCGTCGGCGAGGGTGTAGGCGAGCTCCAGGTCGGCTGTGGCGCCGGCTTCCTGGATGTGGTAGCCGGAGATGGAGATCGAGTTGAACTTCGGCATCTTCGAGCTGGTGAAGGCGAAGATGTCGGAGATGATCCGCATCGAGGGCTTGGGCGGGTAGATGTAGGTGTTGCGGACCATGAACTCTTTCAGAATGTCGTTCTGAATGGTTCCGGCCAGCTGCTCGGGCTTGACGCCCTGCTCTTCGGCGGCGACGACGTAGAGGGCCAGGATCGGCAGCACCGCGCCGTTCATGGTCATCGACACCGAGACCTGGTCCAGCGGAATGTGATCGAACAGCTGGCGCATGTCCAGGATGGAGTCGATCGCCACGCCCGCCATGCCGACGTCACCCTGCACGCGCGGGTGGTCGGAGTCGTAGCCACGGTGGGTCGCCAGGTCGAAGGCGACCGACAGGCCCTTCTGGCCGGCCTGCAGGTTGCGGCGGTAGAAGGCGTTGGAGTCGGCGGCGGTGGAGAAGCCCGCGTACTGGCGGATGGTCCACGGCTGGTTGACGTACATGGTCGGGTACGGGCCGCGCACGAACGGGGCCACGCCGGGCACGCTGTCGAGCGGGTAGCCCGCTTCGACGACGGCGTCGCGGTCGGCCTTGGTGAACACCGGCGGCACGTCGATGCCTTCGGGGGTCGACCAGGTCAGCTGCTCGGGTGCGTAGTTGTTGGCCTCGGCGGCGCCGCGCACGAATTCCTCGACCTGGGCGGCGTCGACCGCGGCGGCTTCGGGTTCGTGTTCGGTCAGCGGCACCTCGGCGAAGCTGCCCACCGGGTCGGCCAGGCCGCCCGGCTCTTCGACATGACTGAGGGTCATCAGGCTCCCACCTTCTCCAGCAGGTCGGACAGTGCCGCGACCGCGTCGATCTTCGCGGCGAGGAATCCGTCCGGACGCTGCTCTCCGTCGAGCTCGGCCACGGCCTTCGCCGCGCCTGCCAGCAGCACCGTTTCCACTCCGGCCGCGCGCAGCGCCTCGACCGCCGCGCCCGCGTCCGTGCCGTAGCGGGCGTCCGAACCACACAGCACCGCGATCGGGGCGGCGGCTTCCTTCGCGGCGGCGGTGATGCCCTCGCCCGCGAGCGGGCCGGGGTTCACCGATTCGATGCCGCCGGAGGCGAGCAGGTTGGCGATGAAGGTGACGCGCACGTTGTGTTCGGCGACCGTGCCCAGCGGCACCAGCAGCGCCTTGGGGCGGGTGCCGTTGGCGGCGAGGTAGGCGTCGGAGCGGTTGCGCAGCGCTTCGAAGGCCGCGCCGTAGCGGGCGATCGCCTCGGTGGTGCGGGCCTGCTCGGACAGCGGCTTCTCGGCCAGGTTCGGGAATTCGTTGACGCCGGTGACCGCGAACTTGCGGTGGGCCACGTCGCTGTCGCGGGCGGCCTTGGTCTCGGCGATCGCCTCGGCGAGCTTGCCGGACGCGAGGGCGGCCTCGTAGCCACCTTCACGCTCGAGTTCCTGCATGAACTCCCATGCCTTGGCGGCGAGTTCGGCGGTGTAGGACTCGATGTACCAGGAGCCGGCGCCCGGGTCCTGCACGTGGCCGAGGTGGGATTCCTCGAGCAGCAGGAGCTGGGTGTTGCGGGCCATGCGATCGGAGAACGACTTCGAGACGCCGAGTTCGCCCTGCGGCAGCGCGGAGTCGAAGGGCAGCACGGTGAGGGTGTCGGCGCCGCCGACGCCCGCGCCGAAGGCGGCCAGGGTGGTGCGCAGCAGGTTCACCCACGGGTCGCGCTTGCTCATCATGACCGCGGAGGTGACCGCGTGCTGCGGGGCGTTGCCCGCTTCCGGGGCGCCGGAGACCTGGGCGACGCGGGCCCAGAGGGTGCGCGCGGCACGGAATTTCGCGATGGTGGCGAACTGGTCGTCGGTGGCGGCGAAGCGGAACTCGATCTGGTTCAGCGCGTCGGCGACATCGATACCGGCGGCGGTGAGCGCGCGCAGGTAGGCGAGGCCGGCGGCGACCGAGGCGCCGAGTTCCTGGGCGTCGGAGGCGCCCGCGTTGTGGAAGGCGGTGCCGTCCACGGTGATCGCGCGGACCGTCTCGGGGCGGGCGACGGCCCGCTTCGCGAGTTCGACGGTCTGCGCGAGGTCGGCGTCGTAGGCGGCGGCGACGGCGCTGGTGAGCGGGGCGGCGCCGAGGCCGATCCGGATGGCCGTGCGGTCGTCGACGGTGTAGGCGTCGAGGAGGGCGTAGAGCTGGGCGGCGGCTTCGGTGACGTCGGCACGGGCACTCAGTGCCAGGGGCGCGAGTTCGAAGAGCAGGCCGCGCAGGGCGGTGGGCAGGTCGGCCACGGGCACGCCGTTGCCACCGACGGTCAGGCGGATGGCGCTCAGGCCGTTCTCCAGACCGGCGAGGATCTCGCGGTTGACCGCTTCGGCGTCGGTGCCGGTGAAGTCGGCGCTGACGTTCCAGCCGCGATGTACGTCGCGCGTGCCGTCGCGGCCGCGCACGAAGGGGAACACGCCGGGCAGCGGCGGTTCGGGGCGCTCGTCACGGCGCGTGTAGAGCGGGTTGACGGTCAGGCCGTCGTAGGTGGTCTGCGCGAGCAGCTGCTCGGGCTCGTCGGGCAGCTCGGATATATCGACCCTGCGCGCCTTGGCGAGCACGCCGGCCACACCCTTACGCCACGCACCGTACTGCGGCACTGCCTCCGCACCCGGAGACGGATCTGAAGCGATCGGCATAGCTTCTTCCCTCTTCCCTTCGACCACGGGGCGCGCACACCCCTGTGCACCCGAAACCTTCGATGTTCACCCAGGTCAGCGACCACGTAGGTTAACGAGCATTCGTCCCGTTTCCATTGATGCTAGCGGCACCCCGCACGGCGGCTGACCTCGAGTGCCACTACCAACCGGTAACCTCTGGTGGGTGAGGGCGTTGCTCAGGAATCCGCGTATCGTCGCACTGCTCGCCGTTCTCGGCGCGCTGTGCGTGGCCGCTGTGCTGGTTCCGCTACCGACGCCCCAGCAGATCCAGGACTGGGCCGGTTCGCTCGGCGCGTGGTTCCCGCCGGTGTTCCTGTTGATCTACGCCGTCGTCGCGGTGGCGCCGGTGCCGCGCACGGTACTGACCGTCAGCTGCGGGCTGCTCTTCGGGGCGGGACTGGGCATCGCGGTCGCGCTGACCGCCACGGCTCTGGCGGCTGTACTGGCACTGCGCTTGGTGCGCGCGATGGATCGCGACCGGGTCGCCGCCCGGCTCACCCATCCGAGGGTTCGCGCGATCGACGACCGGCTGCGCAGGCGTGGTTGGCTCGCGGTCGGGTCGCTGCGCCTGATCTCCTTCGCGCCGTTCTCGGTGGTCAACTACTGCTGCGCGCTGTCGTCGATCCGCGTCAAGCCGTATCTGCTGGCGACCGTCGTGGGTTCGGCCCCCGGCACCATCGCCACGGTGATCCTCGCCGACGCGCTCACCGGCGGCACCCATCCGGCCGCCCTGGCGGTCTCGGCGATCTGCCTGCTGATCGGAATGGGCGGACTGTTCCTCGACGCCCGATGGGAGCCGGCCGTCGAGCCCATCCGCGAACCGGCGCCCTCCGCGACAGCGGGCGCCACCACATCCCTGGACTGAGCCTCCCCAGGGGGGCGGGTCAGCCTTCGCGTTTGCTCTGGTCGTACCAGATGACCGGGGCGGGCAGGTCGTCGTGCGGGGGCAGCGATTCGACGAACTCCCCGGACACATCGAGGTGATCGGCGACGACCTTGACCGGATTCGAGGCCAGCCATTTGTTCACCGAGATATCGGAGTACTCGGGGTATTTGAACACCTCGACGAAGATCATCGTCTCCTCGCCGAGGTTCTGCACATAGTGTCCGGCGACCTGCGGGACGATCCCGACATCGCCGGCCTTGTAGTCGAAGGTGCGCGACCGGCCGTTGGAGTCGAAGATCGTCATCCGGGCCCGGCCCTGGAGGTAGTACTGCCATTCGGCGGCCTTCGGGTGCCAGTGCAGTTCTCGCATACCGCCGGGCTCGACCTCGACGAACGCCGCCGAGATGGTCTTCGCGGCGGGGAAGGTATGGACGTCGACGATTCGGACCCGCCCCGCCTCGGATTCGATGGGCACCGCGTTCTCCATGTGGAAAGTGAACGGTGAGGGAACTCTACGAACGTCACCCGGGCGCTGCTCCTCCGCGATCGGACCGGGCACATCCGCTCGGAAGATGTATTTCTGATCCTTCGGGAAGGAGGCGATCTCCTCGACGGTCTTCCCGAGGTTCGCGGCGACGACATCCTGAGGGGTATGGGCGAACCAGTCCGACAGCAGGAAGGTCGAGTTCTCCGAGAAGTCCGGCTCGCTGAAGACGAGCAGGAATTCGACACCGTCTTCGAGGCCCTCGATGGAATGCGGGATGCCGGCTTCGAAATTCCACAGATCACCCGTTTCGACATCGTCGACGAACGAGCGACCGAATTCGTCCATGGCCGTCACGCGGCAACTGCCGAGCAGTACGAGGCCCCATTCGGCCTGCTTGTGCCAGTGCAGTTCTCGATAGGCGCCGGGTTCGAGGGCCATGTTCACACCCGCGACGTCCATCGAGGCCGGGATTTCGCGGTTGGTCACCTCACGGGCCCAGCCGCCGTCCTCCAGACGCTGATGGGCGTCGGAGAACGAGTACTTCATGTTCGCCATCGTGCCGTGGTCGGTGGCGGGCGGAACGAGGAGGTCGGGATTCTCCCGGTCGCGCCAGATGTCGCGTGGACCGAGGTCGAGCCAGCCCTTGCTGTCGGCCTTCCGTATCGGGTGCGGCGTCACATCCGTGGTCATGCCTACCCTCCTGGGTTCTGCAGCGCGTGGGTTCCGCAGCGCGCGATCGAGAATCGCGAAATATGCCGGGAAACAGGAATTTTGGACCGCACGCATGCATCGTGCGGTGTGCCGGGAGCGAAATCTCCGACGGCACTTGCTGTCAGGTCACATCGCATCGCTCGCCTGGCGGTCCGCGGGGACCGGAGAATTCTGCGCGACCAGATGTGCATCCCGAGTCTACGCCGCGGGGATTCTCGCACCAGGGGCTTCGGCCCGCCCGGATCGGCGGTACGCATCACGAACAGGAGACATTCGCCGCGCACGACACCGCACCGAGTCGATTACGTGTCATCACGACATCGGGGAATCCGGGTAGCCTGCCCGATGTGAGTGACGCGCCCGGCACCACACCCTCGACCCGCGATATCGGGGTGACAGCGTGGTCGGCACCCAATCCGTTCGGCGAGCCGACCGCGTATCTGCTCGTCCACCCCGTCCACGGCACCGCCGACGACGCACTGCTCGAGACGATCACGACTCTGGGGCTCGAACGCTCGGATATCGACGGCGACATCCTGCCGATCGGCACCGACACCCTGTATGCCTCGCTGCGCGCATTGCGCGTGGAACTGTGCCGGAACGATCAGGTGTGGCTGAGCCGGCCGGTGACCGACGGTTGGACCGCGCATGCGATCGGGCGGCGGTACATCGTGCTCGCGGCCGGTACCGAACCGCTCGCCGAGGACGCCGACGCCGGGGCCATCGCCGCCTACCTGGCCGACCGGGAGAACGTGTACGCGGCGCTGGTCAAGATCCGGGTTCGGCGCGAGCAGGAGTGACGACACCGCCGCGCTCCTCAGCCCGATCGTCGGGCGAGCACGCTCGCACCGGTGTCGAGGGCGGATCGCAGGGCCGTCAGGATGTCTCGCGCGGGCACCACCGGAGGACGCGTCGAGGCGGGCGATGCGGGTGTCGCCATCGGCGACTCGCGCCCGAGCAGTGTCGACAGATCCCGACCGGTGACCGAGAAGTCCAGGCCGTTCGGCGCGGTATATGTGCGCCTCGCGCGCTCGGTCCCGTGCTCGTCGAGAACGGTGATCTCGAGGTCCAGCATTCGGCGTTCGCCGCCCTCGTAGACCTCGGCGCGGCTGTGGCTCCAGGTGCGCAGCACGGCTTCCGGGGAGGACAGCCCGGCGAGTTCGGCGACGGGGTCGGTGGGCTCCACGTGCGCCTCGCCCGGGCCGAGCGGCGTGCTGAACACCGCGCGGACTCGTGCGCCGGAGTCCGCGGATCCGAGGCCGATCCGGCAGCGGATGCGTTGGCGTGAGCGATTGGTGAGTTCGAGTGCGGTGTCGGTGAGCCGCACGTGGATCACGTCGGAGGCGCGCACAGGCGGGAGGGCATCGGCGGGTGCGCGGGATGTGGTGTTCGAGGGGGTGGCCGGATCGTTTCCGGACCGTGTCGCGGCACCATCGTCCGGCGCGGCGGGTGTCTCGTCCGCCGGACCGCTCAGTTCGACCCCCAGCGCGAGTTCCACCATCGAGGAGACCTGTCGAGCCAGGTCGGCTCCGTACCGCGCGTGGACCGCATCGAAGACGAGCACGATATCCGCGTCGGGATGGTCCGCGACCAGGGTCGCCGCCTCCGCGGTCCCGGGCGGCACCGGGGCGACGATCAGCGACGGCCGCGACGTGAGTCGGTGCAGCGAACGCTCCGGGCGGGGATTCGCGATCTCCCGCCAGTCCGGTACGGCGGTGCGGGCCGCCGCCCGCGCGGGAAGTCCGTTGTGCAGCGCCGAGCTTGCCGCACCGCGTGCGTTGATGTGCTCGACCCGGCGACCGGCGTGGGCGGCGAGCGCGGCGCCGAGGTGGACTTCGTACGACGACACCGATCCCGCGGGCGAGAGCACGGCGACGGGTCCGGGCATCGGGGTCTCGACGGCGGGCAGCAACACCACCGCGAGGGCGCGGGAGGTCACGGTTGCGGCCGCGCTCGCGGTGGCCTCGGCGAGGATCGCCGGGCCCGCATGCCGCCACGGGTCCGGGTCGTCCCGCAGCCCCGCCACGGTGATCAGAGAGCCGTTCGGCGCGGTCGACAGCAATGCCGCGGCCGGCGAGTTCGCGGCCGCGGGTCCGGTATCGCCGTGCACCGGCAGGAGGCCGTAGTCGCGGAGACGACGGGAATCGGACGCGCCGAGACGCAATGGAGGCACCACGACAGCGGTGTGTCTCATGCTGTCAGGCTATCGGCCGACCGGCGTGCCGGCAGCAGCCGAACCAACGGAACCGGCCCGACCGGAAGCGTGGTCAGTTCCGGCCGAGGTTGCGGAGCGGGAGGGCGGCGGCGAGGGCGGTCACCGCGACGAAAGCGAGCAGGGCCGGGATGGGGTCGAGGTCGGGCAGCCAGGTGAAGTCGGCGGCGTAGACGGCGGCGAGCATGGTGGGTGGCGCGAACACCGCGACCACGATGGTCAGCAGGCGGAGCACGGCGCTGTGGCGCGCACCGAGGCAGGTGGTGGCGGACTGGGCGAGGAAGCGCAGTGCGTCGTGGTCGCGTTCGGCGCGGCGGGCGACCCGGTCGATATCGGCGATCAGGTCACCGACTCGCTCGCCGAGTTCGCCGGTAGCGGCGGCCGGGGGGTGTTCGAGGCGGCGGGCGGCGGCGGCCAGGCAGGACTGGGTCTCGCGGACTCGTGAGACGATGCGCTCTATCTCGCCGAGCCGGTGGATCGCCGTGCGCGCGGCGGCGGCTCCCATGCCGTGACCTTCCTCGAGAGCAGAGCGGGCGATCACGTCGCGCTGTTCGTCCAGCTGCCGGGCGGTGTGCTCGAGCACCCGTTCGGAGGCGACGTTCAGCGCGCCGAGCAAGGCGAAGGCGACGCCGTGGGACGAGGCGGTGAGGGTGGCGTCGCGGCGCATGGCCGAGATCGCGGTCTCGAAGGGGACGAAGGGCTCGGCGGGTTGCAGGGTGATCAGGAATTCCGCGCCGAGCGCGAGGACGATGGTCTCGTGTTCGATCGTTTCGCCGCGGCGGAAGTTCACCGGGATGGGGAGGTAGGTGTAGTCGCCCGGGGTCGGCAGGCCGGCGTTGCCCTCACGCCAGGGGGCGAAGTCCACACCGAGGCGTTCGCGCAGGACGGTGGCGATATCATCATCGCTCGCATGCAGTGGAATCCAGTGCATGCCAAGGGTTTCGGTATCGAATCGGTCGACCGGCGCCGACGGGGCGGCGGACGGACAGGTGGCCAGGGACGGCGCGGGCATCAGCTGCTCACCCCACTTCGGATTGTCGGAGGACGGCGCGCGACATCGCGCCGCCGTCCATTGAAGCGGCGTGGCCGAGCTCGAGTCAATCCGGGACGAGAGTGTTCGACGGCCGTTCACCCATTGTCTCGATGGCGTCGAATGCCGATGGCGGACAATGGAAGTAAGAGGTATGCCCGGCTACCGGGCGAGCGCGAACAGTTCCGCCGAGGTGGCGGCGTCGATCGCGGCGCCGTCGAGGAATTGCGATTCGGTCAGGCCGAGCCGTGTGGTGACCAGTTCCAGTGCCATGCGCAGGACTTCGCCCTCACTCGACGCGACCACCTGGGATTGTTCGAGCCGGGTGCCGCGCTCGACCCGGACACGGCACCGCCAGCCGGCGCGCTGGGGGAACTGCACCGGGTGCCCGATGCCGACCCACACCGTGTCGCCCTGGTCCTGGAACTGCTTGGTCGCCAGCGAACCCGCATCCGCCGGCCGCGGGGCACCACCGAAGATCGACAGGTCCGACATCACGCTCTCCCCTGGAATTCGGGTACCGATGGCTCATTCGCCGGTTGATCACGGTCACCGTAACCCGAAGCCCAGGGGTTAGCAACTGTTCAGCAAACTTTTCGATGTGGGGTCGATCACCGGGACCCGCAGGTCACTGCCGACCGTGATCCTCCGGCGGCAGGCCGTACCCCTGCGGCGGACGATCTTCCGGCGAAAAGCCTTGCGGCGGAGGGGCATAGCCCTGAGCCGGTCCGGCATGGGGCGGTTGCTGGTGCGGTTGTGCGTGCTGCTCCGGCGGCGTCACCAGCCCTTGACCGGGCTGCCACTGCTGCTGTTCGAGCTGCGGCGGGGCAGACTGCTGCTCGCGAGCCGGGGCGGGCGGGCGGGCCGCCGGGGAGCGCGGGGGCACGGTCGGATCCTCGACCGGCTTGCGCGCGTCCGCCTCCGCGGCCCGCACCGCGCGCTCGACGGTGGGATCGGTGGACAGGTCGAACCAGTCGGCCACATCGGAGTCGTCTTCCACCTTCGGCGCCGCGACATCCTCGACGGCGGGCTCGTAGCGGAACACACCGTCCTCGCCCTTGGTGCCGAAATTGCGGGCGAAGCCCTCCAGCGCCTTGCCGAAATCGCTGGGCACCATCCACACCTTGTTCGCATCCCCGCGCGCGACCATCGGCAGGGTCTGCATGTACTGGTAGGCCAGCAGCTCCGGGGTGGGCTTGCCCGCCTTGATCGCGGCGAAGACCTTCTCGATGGCTTTGGCCTGGCCCTGAGCCTGCAGGAAGGCCGCGGCGCGCTCGCCCTGGGCACGCAGGATGCGGCTCTGGCGCTCACCCTCGGCGGACAGGATCGCCGACTGCTTGGCGCCCTCGGCCGCGAGGATCTGGGCTTGCTTGGCACCCTCGGCGGTCTTGATCTGCGATTCGCGGGTGCCCTCGGCGGTGAGGATCATCGCGCGCTTCTCGCGGTCGGCCTTCATCTGCTTTTCCATCGACTCCTGGATCGACGGGGGCGGATCGATGGCCTTGAGCTCGACCCGGGCGACGCGCAGACCCCAGCGGCCGGTGGCCTCGTCGAGCACGCCGCGCAACTGGCTGTTGATCTGGTCCCGGGAGGTCAGCGTCTCCTCGAGGGTCATGCCGCCGACCACATTGCGCAGCGTGGTGACGGTGAGCTGTTCGACGGCGGCGATGTAGTTGCTGATCTCGTAGACGGCCGCCTGCGGGTTGGTGACCTGGAAATACACCACCGAGTCGATCTGCAGGGTCAGGTTGTCCTGGGTGATGACCGGCTGCGGCGGGAACGACACCACACGCTCACGCAGGTCGACCTTGGCACGGATCCGGTCGGCGAAGGGAATCAGGAAAGTCAGCTGGCCGGAGACGGTGCGCGAGTACCGGCCCAGGCGTTCGATCACCGCGGCCTCGGCCTGGGGGACGAGCGCGACCGATTTGAACAACACCACCGCGATCAAGACCACGATGACGAGCGCGACTATCAGAAATTCCATCTACTACGGTCCCTTCCATACGACGGCCGTGGCGCCGTCGATAGCCATCACGGACACGGTCGCCCCCGGTTCGAAGACGTCCCCCACATTCATCGCGCGCGCGGTCCAGACCTCGCCGCCCAGCTTCACCAGGCCCGCGGAGTCCGAGACCTGCTCGAGCACCGTCGCGGTCTTGCCCGGCAGCGCGTGCACATTGGTCAGGGTCGGCGGTTCGCTGCCGAACTTCCTGCGCAACGTCGGCCGCACCCCGGCGAACAGCACGAGCGTGATCACACCGAAGACCAGCGCGTCGACCACCACCGGAAAGTCGGTGGCCGCGCTGAATCCCGCGGTGCCCAGCGCCGCTACGCCGAGCATCAGCAGAGAGAGTTCCCCGACCAGCACTTCCGCGGCGGCGAGCAGCAAGCCCGCCACCAGCCAAGCAATCGCTGCCACGAAACCCACTCTAGCCCGCGGCCACCGATCGCGGGCCCGACCGAATCGTCCGGTTCCGCGCCCACCGCGTCGCAGCGCCGAAAGCGGGTTCGGGGCGGGTAGTTTCGACCGGGTGAGTACGCGGGACAGCCAACGCTACGGCGGCGACATCTTCGCCGGGCACGCCAGGACGAAGAAGCGGGAGATTCCGGTCGTACAGGCCGAGCGCGATCTGGTCGTCGAGGACGCGGCGAGCGGATTCTGTGGCGCTGTCGTCGGATTCGATCGCAGCTACGACGGGGAGTTCGTGAAACTCGAGGACGGGCGCGGTGCGGTGCGGCTGTTCGCCATGCGGGAGGCGGCCTTCCTCATCGACGGACGGCCGGTCACCCTGGTGCGGCCGAAACCGGCCGGGCCTGCCGGGCCCACCCGTTCGGCCTCGGGCTCGACCCGGGTCGAGGGGCTGCGCGCCCAGGTCGCCAAGGCCAGCCGCATCTGGGTGGAGGGCGTGCACGACGCCGCGCTGGTGGAGCGGGTATGGGGCCACGATCTGCGGGTCGAGGGCGTGGTCGTCGAGCATCTCGAGGGCCTGGACAACCTGGCCGAGCGGCTCGTGGAGTTCTCCCCCGGGCCGGGCAGGCGGGTCGGTGTGCTGGTGGATCACCTGGTCACCGGGTCCAAGGAGACCCATCTGACGACGGGGCTCGGCCCGCACGTGCTGGTCACCGGTCACCCCTATATCGACGTGTGGCAGGCCGTGCGGCCCGCCGCGCTGGGGATCGAGGCCTGGCCGCGGGTGCCGCGCGGGGAGGATTGGAAGACCGGCGTGTGCCGCAGGCTGGGGTGGGGCACGCCGCAAGACGGGTGGCGGCGGGTCTACTCCTCGGTCGGCTCGTTCCGCGACCTGGAATCGCCGCTCATCGGCGCGGTGGAACGGCTCATCGATTTCGTGACCGAGCCGACGGACACCACGCAGTAGCCACACTCCGCCGGTGCGAGAGCGCCGACGGCTTTATGCTCGATGATTATGTGCTCTCCAAGTGCCACGCTGACGGTGTGGGCCGGCTCCTGGCTGGCCGGGAACAGTGCGCCCGACGACGTACTCGGGGCGTTGCACGCCTGGGCCCCCAGACACACCATCGCCGCCGGTGACCCGCTGACCGGCGGGCGCTCCGACCTGCCCTGGTCCTATCGCGGCGAGCCCACCGGCAGCGCGGTGATGCCGTTGCTCAAGGTGATTCGTGAGGCGATGGCGAGTGAGGGGGCTCAGGTGCGCCTGGTGCTTCCGGTGCCCGGTGATGTGCGCGGGCTGCCCATCGGCACGGTGTTCGCCGCCGATGCGCTGGAGGCGGGCGAAGGCATTCTGGCGGGCACGCCCGGCACCGAGGGCACCGGGCTCATCCCCGTGTGGGTCGACGACGACACCCTGCAGTGGACGGTCTACAGCGTGCCCGTCCCCGCCGCGCCCGGGTCGGATCTGTCGCTCGGCGAGGCCGAATACACCATGCGCGAGGCGGTTCGCGACGCCGCCGACGCACTGATGAAGCTGCACACCACCAGCGCCGGGCTCTCCGACGCCGATCCGCGCGAGCTGATCGAGGCCGAGCTGGCCGACTACGCACGCCACGACTATCCGGATTCGATTCCCTTGCGCGCCAAGCGGATTCTGGATACCGCCGATCATGTGGCGGCCATTCTCACGGTCGCCCAGCGCGAGCCGGCGGCCTCCCCCACCTCGGCGACCGCCATGAACGAGCACGAGAATCTGCTGCGGCCGCTGTGGGACGCGATTCGCGCCGCGCGGCTGATCGCGGTGCACGCCTCCGCCCGTAGCTGAGTACGGCACCTACCCCCGCGTCCGGCGGTCCGCACCCGCCGGGCTGTCCGCGACCGCGCGGCGCGTTCCGGTGGGCCGGCGGGGGTTCGAGCTGCGCGACGGGACCGGTATCCGACGCCGCGATCGGGCCGACGACGAACTCGGCCACGACCGGGCAGGTCGCTGGATCAGCGGCCCGCCGGGGTCGGGCGGCGTTGCGGCGCACAGCATTTCACGGCGCAGGGCGCGCCGTCGTCGGTGTTGCCGTAGCCGGGGACATCGCCGAGCCTGCGCGGGGCGAGGCCGTCGAGTTGCTCGCGGATCAGTTCCACGACCAGTCGGGCGAAGCGCGGGTCGGTGCCGGGGGTGGCGGCACGGGCGAAGGCCATGCCCAGTTCGGCGGCCTTGTCCTTGGCTTCGTTGTCGAGGTCCCAGATCACCTCGAGGTGGTCGGAGACGAAGCCGACCGGGCACACCACGACGGAGTCCACGCCCTTGGCGGACAGGTTCTCGAGGTGGTCGACGATGTCGGGTTCGAGCCAGGGCACCTGCGGCGGGCCGGAACGGGACTGCCAGACCAGGTCGTGGTCGGCGAAACCGGCTGCGGCGGCGGACAATCGGGCGGCCTCGGCGACCTGGCGGGTGTAGAGGCCGCCGCCGTCGGCGGGCGGTCCCGCGGCGGCGTCGGCGCTCGTGGGCACCGAGTGGGCGGTGAAAACGAGCCTGGCGCGGTCGCGGCGGTCGGCGGGCAGTTCGTCGAGCGCGGCGCGGATCGCGTCGCCGAAGGATTCGATCAGCAGCGGGTGGTCGAAGTACTGGCGCAGCTTGCGCAGGTGGGGCGCGCCTTCGCCAACCGCGGCCCTGGCGCGGGCGATGTCCTCGTGGTACTGCAGGCAGCCGGAGTAGCCGCCCCAGGCCGAGGTCGGGAAGACCAGCGCCGAGCGCACCCCGTCCTCGGCCATCCCGGCGACGGTGTCCTCCACCATCGGGTGCCAGTTGCGGTTGCCGAAGTAGACCGGCAGGTCGATGCCCGCAGCGGCGAGTTCGCGCTCGACCGCGGCGATGATGTCGCGGTTGAGCGCGTTGATCGGGGAGACCCCGCCGAAGTGCAGGTAGTGCTGCGCGACCTCTTCGAGGCGTTCACGCGGCACCCCGCGACCCCGGGTGACGTTCTCCAGGAACGGCATCACGTCCTCGGGGCGTTCGGGGCCGCCGAAGGACAGCAGTACCAGTGCGTCGAACGGACGAGCATCGGCGGCCACGATCGGTCCTCTCCTCGAAATCAGTTGCTCGCGAAGCCTTCCGGGAACCAGGTGTTGTGGCTGGCGCCGCCGTCGACGTAGACGATCGAGCCGGTGGTGGCCGGCAGCCAGTCCGACAGCAGGGCGACGATGGACTTGCCGACCGCGGTCGCGTCGTCGACGTCCCAGCCGATCGGCGAGGCGCCGTCCCAGTACAGGTTGAGCTGGTTGAGCTTGGCGGCGTCGTCGGTGGCGGTGCCCGCGATGGCCTTGGCGGCGAGGGTCTTGATCGGGCCCGCGGCGACCAGGTTGGAGCGGATCTTCTTGGCCTCGCCGACCTCGCGGGCGACGTAGCGGTTGACCGACTCCAGCGCCGCCTTGGCCACGCCCATCCAGTTGTAGTACGGCATCGCGGTACGCGGATCGAAGTCCATGCCGACCAGCGAGCCGCGCTCGTTCATCACCGGCAGCACCGCGCGGGCCAGCGAGGCGTAGCTCCACGCGGAGATCTCGAACGCCTTGGCCGCGTCGGGGCCGGGGCCGTCCAGGAACGGCTTGGCTTCCGGGCCCATCAGGGTGCGCGGGGCGAAGGCGATCGAGTGCAGCACGCCGTCGAGGCCCTCGGGGGCCAGCTCCCGGATCTTGTCGGCCAGGCCGGCCAGATCCTCTTCGTTGGTGACGTCGAGGCCGATCGCGGGCGGGACCTCCTGCGGCAGCCGCTTGGCGATGCGGTCGATGAGCCGCAGCCGCTCCGGGATACCGGTGATGAGCACCTTCGCACCCTGTTCCTGCGCGATCGCGGCCGCGCGGAACGCGATCGAGGCATCGGTGATGATGCCGGTGACGAGGATGGTCTTGCCTTCGAGCAGTCCGCCCATGAGTTCCTGGTTCTCCCTGATATCTAGAGTGCGCCTACACCGGAAAGTGCGTTGCCGCGGGCCAGCGGAATCTTAGTGCCCCATACCCATTCCGCCGTCGACCGGGATCACCGCGCCGCTGATGTAGGCGGCGTCGTCGGAGGCGAGGAAGCTGATGGCGGCGGCTACTTCTTCCGGCTTGCCGGTGCGGCCGAGCGGGATGGCCTGCTTGGCCATCTCGATGTACTTGTCGTCCATCTCCGCGGTCATGTCGGTGTCGATGAAGCCCGGGGCGACGACATTGGCGGTGATGTTGCGGGTGCCGATCTCGCGGGCGATCGAGCGGGCCATGCCGATCAGGCCCGCCTTGGAGGCCGCGTAGTTCACCTGGCCGGGCACGCCGGACATGGCGACCACCGAGCCGAGGAAGATCATGCGGCCGAACTTGGCGCGCTGCATGCCCTTGGTGGCGCGCTTGGCGCAGCGGAAGGCGCCGGTCAGGTTGGCGTCGAGCACCGAGGTGAACTGCTCCTCCGACAGCCGCATGAGCAGCATGTTGTCGGTGATGCCGGCGTTGGCCACCAGGACCTCCACCGGGCCCTGGTGCGCCTCGACTTCACTGAACGCTTCGTCCACGGAGGCGGAGTCGGTGACGTCGCACTTGACGCCGTAGAGCCCTTCCGGCGCACCCGAACCGCGGTGGGTGACGGCCACCTTGTGACCGTCGGCCGAGAGCCGCCGGGCGACCGCGAGGCCGATGCCCCGGTTGCCGCCGGTCACCAGTACCGATCGAGGTGTGAGGTTGGTCATGGGGCCTAACCTATCTGCTCGGGTTCCGGCGCCGGCGCCCGGGCGGGCGACCTTGTGGAAACCGACAACCGGACGGCGCTAGGGCAGGCGCTGGCGATAGAGCAGACCCGTGACGATGCCCGCGGACACGAGCAGCATGCCGAGCAGCAACCAGGGCCTGCTGGCGTCGCCGCGCGTGGTTTCGTAGCCGATCTGCTCCTCGAGGGTGTCGTAGACGGCGGTCAGTTCCTCGAGGCTGGAGGCGGTGTAGAACTCCCCGCCCGACAGCTTGGCGATCTCGCGCAGCGACTCGTTGTCGACCGGGACCTTGACCCGCTGCGAGCCCTGGCCGTCCTGGTCGGGGATCTCCACCGAACCCCAGTCGGTGCCGAAGGAGATCGTCGAGACCGGAATGCCTTTGTTCTTGGCGAGCCGGGCCGCGGTGAAGGCGTGCCTGGGGTTGTCGACATCCTTGTCGTCGGGCACGGTCTGCTTGCCGTCCGACATGAGCACGATGCGCGCCGGGGGCGGGGTCTCCGCGCCGCCGAGCACCGTCGCCAGGGTTTCGATCGACTGCAGTGCGGTGAGGATGCCCTCGCCGGTGGCGGTGCGCTCGGCCAGCTTGATGTTGTCGATGGCGGCCTTGACGGCTTCCCGGTTGGTGGTGGGCGACTGCATCACCGAGGCGGTGCCCGCGAAGGTCACGAAGCCGAGGTTGATGCCGGGGGTGAGGCCGTCGACGAACTCCTTGCCGGCCTGCTGGGCCACCGAAAGGCGGTTCGGCGGAACGTCCTTGGCCTCCATGGACAACGAAACGTCCATCACCAGAACGACTGTCGCGCGGTTACGGGGCACCTTCTGCACCGCGGTCGGACCGGCCGCCGCGATGGTCAGGAAGATCAGGCCGACCAGCATCAGGGCGACCGGCACGTGCCGCAACGGCGAGGGTCGCGCCGGCGCGACCTTCTCCAGCAGCTCCATATTGGTGAACCGCAGCATCTGGCGGTGCCTGGAGCGCTGCACCAGCACATAGCCGAGCGCGATGAGCGCGACGACGACCAGGAAACCGAGCCAGATCAGCGCGGTGAAATGCGAAATACTCACTGACGAGGCACCCGCCCGGTCGAGGCGCCCAAGCTGTGGCGCCGGGTGGACACGAACCGGACCACGTCGGCGATCCAGTCGCGATCGGTCTGCAAGCTCATCACCGGCGCGCCGCAGCTGCGCAGAGCCTGTGCCACCTGTTCGCGGTGGCGCTCGGCGGCGGCGTGGAAATCGGCGCGCAGGGTGGGGGTGACGCTGAATTCGCGGGTACGGCCGGTCTCGGGATCGTGCAGCACCACATCGCCCACATCGGGCAGTTCCATGTCGCGCGGATCGAGCACCTCCACCGCGAGCAGGTCGTGGCGGGCGGAGATCGCGCGCAGCGAGCGCTGCCAGTCGATGTCGCCGAGGAAGTCGCTGATCACGACGGCCAGCCCGCGTTTGCGCTGCGGGCGGCGCAGCGACTCGATGGCGCCGCGGAGATCGCCGCGCACGCCGTCGCGGGCGTGCGGGGTGGTGGCGATCGCGCGCAGCAGCGACTGGGCGTGCACCCGGCCGCTGCGGGCGGGGATGCGCACCAGTTGCTCGCCGGTGGCCACGACGGCGCCGATGCGGTTGCCGCCGCCGCTGGTCAGGTAGGTGACCGCGGCCGCGGCGGCGATCGCCAGGTCGCGTTTCTGGCAGGCGGCGGTGCCGAAGTCGAGGCTGGCCGACAGGTCGATCACCATCCACGTCTCCAGCTCGCGGTCGGCGATCATCTGCCGTACGTGCGGATGGGTGGTGCGGGCGGTGACCGACCAATCCATCTGGCGCACATCGTCGCCCGGCTGGTAGAGCCGGGACTCCCCCGGCTCGGAACCGGGGCCGGGGATGAGGCCGAGATGGTCGCCGTGCAGGACGCCGTCGAGACGGCGGCGCACGGTCAGCTCGAGTGTCCTCAGTGCGGCGGCCAGGCGTGCGTCGGAGAGCTCGCCCGCCCGGAAGGACGGCGGCGCATGCGATGACATGGTCACGCCGCGGTCACTTGGGCTGGTTGTTGCCGGCCGGAGCGGGCGCGCCCTGCTGCACCGGGCCCTGCTGCGCGGGCGGCTGCGGGATCTGCTGTTGCTGCGACGCCCCGCTGGGGACCGCCTGCGGGGCGACCTGCGGCAGGCCGACGGTCTGCAGCACCCGCTTGATGACGTCCTCCGGGCTGATCTCGTCGGCCAGCGCGTCGTAGGACAGCACGAGACGGTGCCGCAGCACGTCCGGGATGACCTCGACGACGTCCTGGGGCACCACGTAATCGCGGCCGCGGATCAGCGCGACCGCGCGGGCGGCGGCGATGATGCCGAGGCTGGCGCGCGGCGAGGCGCCGTAGGCGACCCAGTTGGCGACGTCGGCCATGCCGAAATCCATCGGCTTGCGGGTCGCGGCGATCACCCGGACGACGTAGTCGACGAGGGCGTGGTGCACGAAGGTGTTGGCGGCGACCTTCTGCAGGCGGATCAGCTCCTCGGGGTCGAGGATGCGCTTGGCCTCCGGCGGGGTGACACCCATCCGGTAGATGATCTCGCGCTCCTCCTCGACGGAGGGATAGTCCACGACGACCTTGAACAGGAAGCGGTCGCGCTGCGCCTCGGGCAGCGGGTACACGCCTTCGCTCTCGATCGGGTTCTGGGTCGCCATGACCAGGAACGGATCGGGCATCGGGTAGGTCTTGCCGCCGATGGAGACGTGCCGCTCGGCCATCACCTCGAGCAGCGCGGACTGGACCTTGGCCGGCGCGCGGTTGATCTCGTCGGCGAGCACGAAGTTCGCGACCACCGGGCCGAGCTCGGTGTCGAACTCTTCGCGGCCCTGCCGGTAGATGCGGGTACCGATGAGGTCGGTGGGCACCAGGTCGGGGGTGAACTGCACGCGGGAGAAGGATCCGCCGACGACCTTGGCGAAGGTCTCCACGGCCAGCGTCTTGGCGATGCCGGGGACGCCTTCGAGCAGGACGTGGCCACGGGCGAGCACGCCGACGAGCAGTCGCTCCACGAGCCGGTCCTGGCCCACGATGACCCGTTTGACCTCGTAGATCGCCTTTTCGAGAGTCTGGACGTCACGCTCGAGGGCGCCCTCCGCAACAGTCGCTGCCTCCGGCTTCTCCTTTGCCAGATTCGCCCCACTCACGCTGTCCGTCGAAGTCACCAACATCCCCGCTTTCGCCTCGGTCTAGTGCGTGCGGCACCAACTATTCCAGGTAATCGCCCACTGTGCCGCAACCGGCTGGCGCTAGCACCGGAATTCGCGGCCGGGACACCGGACGCGGGGGCGCCGCGAGCGTGCGGCGCCCCCGCGCGAGCGGGCCGGGCGATACCGGAAAAGACCAGGTGGACAAGGGTTCAGCTGATGATGCGGACCGCATACGGCATGATGCCGTCCTCGCGCACCGGTGACACCTTCACGACGTCACCGGATTGCGGCGCCTCCACCATTTTCCCGTTGCCCAGATACAGGGCGACGTGCTGACTGCCGCCGGGGCCCCAGAACAGCATGTCGCCGCGGGCTTTCTGGGCGAGCGGGACGCGGGTGCCCGCGTTGTACTGATAACCGCTGTAGTGCGGTAGCGAGACGCCGATGCCGGCGAAGGCGTAGAGCATGAGGCCGGAGCAGTCGAAGCCGACCTTGTTGTAGTCGCCGTAGCTGTCGGCCACGCCGCCGTCGCGGATGCCGAGGGTCGGGCCGTCCTCGTCGCCGCCGCCCCAGGCGTAGGTGACGCCCAGTTGTGACATGGCCCGGTCGACGACGATCTCCACCGCCTGCGAGCCGCGTACCGAGGGGCTGCTCTGCGAGGGAGTCGACTTCTTCCTCGGCGCCGGGCTGTCCTCGAGTTCGGTGTGCGGGCGCTTGCCCTCGCCCAGTTGCGCGGCGCGTTCTCTGGCGGCGAGGTCGGCGGCCGCGCGGGCGGCGGCCTGGGCGGCGGCGACCAGCAGCGCTTCGGCCTCCTCGGCCAGCCGTTGCTGGTTCCAGTCCTGGTAGACCTCACGCTGGGTGTACAGGCCCTGCACGGTGGCGCGGGCGGCATCCAGCCGGGACTGGGCCGCGTCGCGCTCGCGCAGCAGGCTCGCGCGGCGGGCGGACTCGCTGTCGAGTGCGGACTTGGCGGCGGCCACGGCGTTCTCGGCGGCGGCCTTGAGCTGTTCGGCCTCGGCGGCGGCCGCATCGGCCTGCGATTTCGCTTCGCGGGCATCGGAATTGCGGTTGCCGAGTTCGATCTGGGCGCGGCGCAGGGTGTCGAGCACCTGCTGCTGGTTCTTCGACACCAGGCCGATGACCTCGGCGCGGTCGATGGCACCGGTCGGGGTGGCGGCGGTCAGGTGGGTGATCAGCGAACCCGAGGTCGGACGGGTGTAGGCGGCGGTGGCGAATTCGTCGAAGCCGTCGCGGGCGCGGGCGACCTCCTGACCGGCGACATTCAGGTCGGCCCGGGTGATCTCCACCTGCGTGGCGGCGGCGTCGGCGGCCTCGCGGGCCTCCTGCAGATCGACCAGCGCCTTGTTGACCTCTTCACGGCGGGTGGCGACTTCGTCGTCGAGCTGACGCAGTTGCTGATCGACCTCGGCCACCTCGTTGATGAGGGCGCCGACCGCGCCGACCCCCGCGTCGACCCGCGCGCCCGCTTCGGCGATCTGCCCATCGCTGGGATTCGGCGGCGGTGGCGGGACCGCCACGCCGGTACCCGCCGTCAGCACCAGCGCCGCGCAAACCAGCAATCCGAGAGCGATCGAACGTTTCGATCGCTGACCGGCCCCATGGCTCCCGTGCATCGCACCTCCAAGGACTCGAGTCGGGCATCGCCACAAGAGCCCCACCGGGGACCACCGTGCTCATCCGTCGGCGGATAACTCTGCTACCTCTAGTTCCCCATCGGCGACCATTCGAACCGTACGACACTTTATGGCCCGGGCGAAACTCCTGTCACAGAATCACAACGGCGTAATTCGTCGGTAGCCACACGTTCGCCGCGCTTCCGGTCCGGTTTGCTGGATATAAACAAACCGGACGTCATGAAAAAGCCGGATGGAAGCAACCGCCGTCAGCTCGGAAGCATTGCGGGGCACGGGATCACCCGCCGTGTGTTTGCGCCGAACCCGCCCGATCGACTCCGCCCCGGCGCCCGGCCCGTGCTGCCGCGCGGTTCACGGCCTGGCCGGACCACAGCGACGAAGACGACGACAGGCCGCGCCGGATGGCGCGGCCCGGATGGCGGCCGGGGAGACCGGCCGAAAGAAATGTCAGACGGAGGTGGTGCGGCGCTCCCGGTCGGCAGCTCCGGCCGCGCGGCGGGACTTGATGTACGCCAGACCGGCGACCGCCGCCGCGGTGCCGCCGAGCACGATGCAGGTGACCGCGGTCCAGGAGACCATTTCGGGCTCGGCGATCCGGTCGACGAAGACGTTCGCGGCGGTCACCGAATCACCCTGCTTGCTCTTGGCCGCGTCCTCGGCCCATTCCAGGCGCACGCGGCTGATGGTGTCGCTGTAGGTGCCGACCCAGTCGTCGCTGAAGACGACCACGGTGCCGTGTTCGGTCCTGGCGACCTCGGTGGCCAGGTCCCGTAGGTTGGAGTCGTGGCCCGGATTTCCGGGAATGACCACGATGCTCAGCGGAATGCCGTCGGCTCGCGCCTCGGCCACGATCGCCTCGAGTTCGGACTGGTCACGGCCCTCCGGCATCGCCACGTGATTGTCGGCGACATCGGTCTTGATCGTCTGCAGCGCATCGTCGTCGATGGTGGGCGGCAACCCCGCGGCGAGCGGGGAGAAAACCGAGGTGTGCGAGGGGGCCATCTTCCATCCGGTCTGTGCAGCCACGCCGCCGGGCGCGACGACGGGCATCCAACACTGCAAGGCGATCGAGAGCACAGTACGCCACGCGGTCGCGAGCGGTTCGCTCGTGCCACGCCGAGCCGACCCCGGACATTTTGCAGGACAAGCGTACTGTTAGAGTTGGTGTCGCGAGGAACCGGCGCTCCCAGTGGCCGGAGAACCTCCACAGACTCGAGTCGCCGGCACAGCCCCGCCGGTGGCCCACCCTCACCGACGAGCGGAGCTGACGTGACGACAAGTATCGATACTTTCGGCGCCAAGGGCACCCTCGAGGTCGGAAGCAACTCCTACGAGATCTTCCGCCTCTCCGCCGTGCCCGGCACCGAAAAACTCCCCTACGCACTGAAGGTCCTCGCGGAGAACCTGCTCCGCACCGAGGACGGCGCGAACATCACCGCCGATCACATCCGAGCCATCGCCAACTGGGACCCGTCCGCCGAACCGGATACCGAGATCCAGTTCACCCCCGCCCGCGTGATCATGCAGGACTTCACCGGTGTGCCCTGTGTGGTCGACCTCGCCACCATGCGCGAGGCCGTGACCACCCTCGGCGGCGATCCGAACAAGGTCAACCCGCTCTCCCCCGCCGACATGGTCATCGACCACTCGGTGATCCTCGACGTCTTCGGCCGCGCCGACGCCCTCGAGCGCAATGTCGACCTCGAGTACGAGCGCAACAGCGAGCGCTACCAGTTCCTGCGCTGGGGCCAGGGCGCTTTCGACGACTTCCGGGTCGTCCCCCCGGGCATGGGCATCGTGCACCAGGTCAACATCGAGTACCTGGCACCGACCGTCATGGTCCGCAACGGCCAGGCCTACCCGGACACCTGCGTCGGCACCGACTCGCACACCACCATGGTCAACGGCCTCGGCGTGCTGGGCTGGGGCGTCGGCGGCATCGAAGCCGAGGCCGCGATGCTGGGCCAGCCGGTCTCCATGCTGATCCCGCGCGTGGTCGGCTTCAAGCTGACCGGTGAGATCCAGCCGGGCGTGACCGCCACCGACGTCGTGCTCACCGTCACCGACATGCTGCGCAAGCACGGTGTGGTCGGCAAGTTCGTCGAGTTCTACGGCGCGGGCGTCGCCGAGGTGCCGCTGGCCAACCGCGCCACCCTGGGCAACATGAGCCCCGAATTCGGCTCGACCGCCGCGATCTTCCCGATCGACGCCGAGACCATCAACTACCTGCGCCTGACCGGCCGCAGCGACGAGCAGCTCGCGCTCGTCGAGGCGTACGCCAAGGAACAGGGCATGTGGCACGACGCCGACCACGAGCCGGAGTACTCCGAGTACCTCGAGCTCGACCTGAGCACGGTCGTCCCCTCGATCGCCGGCCCGAAGCGCCCGCAGGACCGCATCCTGCTCAGCGAGTCGAAGACCGCCTTCCGCAAGGACATTCACAACTACACCAGCGACGCGGTGGGTGAGCCCGCGGCCGCCACCCCGCACTCCAAGCTGGACGAGGCCGTCGAGGAGTCCTTCCCGGCCAGCGATCCGGCGGTGCTGTCCTTCGCCGACGACGGCGCGGTGGACGTGCAGTCCGCGGCCAACAACTCCGAGGGCCGCCCGAGCAAGCCGGTCAAGGTCGTCTCCGAGGAGCGCGGCGAGTTCGTGCTCGATCACGGCGCGGTCGTGGTCGCGGGCATCACCTCCTGCACCAACACCTCCAACCCGTCGGTCATGATCGGCGCGGCCCTGCTGGCGCGCAACGCGGTGGAGAAGGGCCTGTCCTCCAAGCCGTGGGTGAAGACCAACATGGCGCCGGGTTCGCAGGTCGTCGCCGACTACTACGAGAAGGCCGGCCTGTGGCCGTACCTGGAGAAGCTGGGCTTCTACCTGGGCGGTTTCGGCTGCACCACCTGCATCGGCAACACCGGTCCGCTGCCGGAGGAGATCTCCAAGGCGGTCAACGACAACGATCTGTCGGTCACCGCGGTGCTCTCGGGCAACCGCAACTTCGAGGGTCGCATCTCCCCCGACGTGAAGATGAACTACCTGGCCTCCCCGCCGCTGGTCATCGCCTACGCGCTCGCGGGCACCATGGACTTCGACTTCGAGACCGACCCGCTGGGCAAGGACACCGAGGGCAACAACGTCTTCCTGAAGGACATCTGGCCCTCCGCCCAGGAGATCGACGACACCATCAAGGCCGCGATCAGCCAGGACATGTTCCGCAAGTCCTACGCCGAGGTCTTCAAGGGCGACTACCGCTGGCAGAACCTGGAGACCCCGGAGGGCGACACCTTCGCCTGGGATCCGAACTCCACCTACGTCCGCAAGGCGCCGTACTTCGACGGCATGACGATGGAGCCGGCCCCGGTCGAGGACATCAAGGGCGCGCGCGTGCTGGCGCTGCTGGGTGACTCGGTGACCACCGACCACATCAGCCCCGCCGGCCCGATCAAGCCGGGCACCCCGGCCGCGCAGTACCTGGACGCGCACGGCGTCGAGCGCAAGGACTACAACTCCCTCGGCTCGCGTCGCGGCAACCACGAGGTGATGATCCGCGGCACCTTCGCCAACATCCGGCTGCGCAACCAGTTGCTCGACGACGTCTCGGGCGGCTACACCCGCGACTTCACCCAGGAGGGCGGCCCGCAGGCGTTCATCTACGACGCCTCGCAGAACTACCAGGCCGCGGGCATCCCGCTGGTCGTGCTCGGCGGCAAGGAGTACGGTTCGGGCTCCTCGCGCGACTGGGCCGCCAAGGGCACCCGCCTGCTGGGCGTCAAGGCCGTCATCACCGAGTCCTTCGAGCGCATCCACCGCTCGAACCTGATCGGTATGGGTGTCATCCCGCTACAGTTCCCGGCGGGCGAGTCGGCCAAGTCGCTGAACCTCGACGGCACCGAGACCTTCGACATCGAGGGCATCACCAAGCTGAACGAGGGCGTCACGCCGAAGACCCTGAAGGTCACCGCGACCAAGGAGAACGGCGAGAAGGTCACCTTCGACGCCGTGGTCCGCATCGACACCCCCGGTGAGGCGGACTACTACCGCAACGGCGGCATCCTGCAGTACGTGCTGCGCAACATGATTCGCGGCTGAGTGCGCGAATCGACGACGATGTCGTAGGTGACATCGCCGGTGGACTGGCGGGTCCGCGCATCGGTTCCTCCGAATCGGTGCGCGGACCTCGCCACTTCCAGGTATTCACGGCGTCGTGCCACGCCGCTGTTCGCGTACCGCGAGCACCGCTGTTCCCGTCTCGACCGCCGTTCGTGTACCACTGCTGTTCGTATACCGCCGTTTTCGTGTATCGCCGAGGAGGAGCCCGCCCCATGCCCAAGGTCAGCGATGACCACCTCGCCGCGCGGCGCAGCCAGATTCTCGACGGGGCACGGCGTTGCTTTGCCGAGTACGGCTACGACGGTGCGACCGTGCGCCGCCTCGAAGAGCAGATCGGGCTCTCCCGCGGCGCGATCTTCCATCATTTCCGCGACAAGGACGCGCTGTTCCTGGCTTTGGCCCAGGAGGACGCCGAGCGGATGGCCGATGTGGCCGCCAATCAGGGCATCGTGCAGGTGATGCGCGACATGCTCGCCGACCCGGACCAGTTCAACTGGCTGGGCACCCGGCTCGAGATCGCGCGCAGGTTGCGCACCGACCCGGAATTCCGGGCCGGCTGGACCCAGCGGTCGGCGGAACTGACCGCGGCCACCCTCGCCCGGCTCGAGCGCCGCAAGGCCGCCGGGGCGCTGCGCGACGACGTGCCGACCGACGTGCTGCTCGGCTATCTCGATCTCGTGCTCGACGGACTGATCGCGCGTATCGCCTCCGGGCACACCAACGAGAACCTTTCGGCCGTACTCGATCTCGTCGAGGCGTCGGTCCGGCGCAAGGACTGAGCGGGCCGACTCCGCCAGGGGTGCGCCCGCTCGGCGCGGGAGGGCGCACCCCACCGGATCGCCGGAGCCGCGCCCCGCGCGGATACTCCCCGGCAACATCCCCGTGCCGCCGCCGCCCGGAAGTAACTGCGTGATCGCTGTTGATCGAATCGTCGCCGACTGAAATTCTTTCGGTACGAGCTGGTTCCCACCCGGTGATCAGTTTGCCGACCGGGCGAAATTCCACTGAACCGAGCCGCCGCGCCGGGCCGCGACGGTATCATTCGAAGCGCGTTCGCCACCTCGTGGCAAATCACGAGCAGACGCGACACAAGCAGCGACAAGATCGGAGAGCAGCCACCCATGGGCCCCGCATCCCTCCCACCCGCAGCACGCGGCAGCGTTCGCGGCGGCCTGGGGTGAACGGGTCCGGGCGCAGGCCCCCGCGACGCGACTCGGTGCTCATCGTCTGCGATGCCGGTGATCCGCACGCGGCCGCGGTGGCCACGATGGTGCGAGACGTCCACGGCCTCGACGTCATCCGCTTCGACCCGAGCAACTATCCGCGCGCCTACGGCAGCTTCCGGGTCGACCGGCTCGGCACGGCGCGCGCGCTGACCCAGACCATCGGCCTGGACCAGGCCCGCTCGGTGTGGTGGCGACCGCCCGCGCCGAGCGTTTCCGCGCAGCGTCCCGGCATCGACAGCGACTTCGAGCCCGACGCCTGCGACAGCTTCCTCGAGGGCATGCTGTGGTCCATCCCGGCCCACTGGGTCAACGACCCGGGCGCCGACCGCACCGCCAGCAGGCGGATCGTGCAGTGGGAGACCGCGGTGCGCGCCGGGCTGCGAGTGCCGGAGACGTTGGTGACCAACGATCCGGACGAGGCCCGCAGCTTCACCGAATCACGGCCCGGCCCCGTGGTTTTCAAGCGCGACGGCACCCACCGGGCGACCTGCGCGCAAGCCAGGATCGTCGGGCGCGACGACATCGCGCGGATGTCGGACATCCGCCGTTCCCCGGCCGCCTTCCAGGACTACGTGCAGGCCGAATGCGAGCTGCGCGTGGTGTGGGTGGACGGCGTCGAATGGACGGTGCGCATCGATGCGCCCCCCGGTGTCGAGCGCTTGGCCGACCGGCCGCACGGCTCGGTGACCTTCGGGGTGACCACCCTGCCCGCCTCGGTCAGCAAGTCGCTGTCCACCCTGATGGGGGCGCTCGGGCTGGGCTTCGGCGTGCTCGACCTGCGCATCGGCCTCGACGGCGAGTACTACTTCCTCGAGGTCGACCCGCGTGGCCGGTTCGACCACCTCGCGGCCGCGACCGGGCTGCCGATATTCCGCAGTATCGCCGACCTGCTGGCCGACGACGAGATGGTCACCGGTCGCTGACGCCCGTGGGCTCGTCCGCTGCTTGCCTACCGCTACTTGTCGGCGCTCTTACGCCGGTTCGCACCGCCTCGGCTGCGCAACTGCACGTGCGATTCCACCAGTACATTGTGGATGAACCCGTAGGAACGGCCGGTGGACCGAGCCAGGGAACGAATGCTCGCCCCCGCTTCGTATTGCTTCTTCAACTGGTTCTGCAGACGGTCACGGGATTTCCCCGTGACGCGGGTGCCCTTGCTCAAAGTGGCTTTGTTCTGTGTGGGCCTGTCGCTCATGGCTTCCTCCGAGTCGCCGAGCAGCGCGTCTTTCCAGGCTAAGCACTCCGCAGGAAACGATCAACGAAATGTTGTGACTCAGCTCACGCCAGCTGGATCAGTTCGAGGTATTCGGCCGACCAGTGATCCTCGGTGCCGTCGGGCAGCAGGATGACCCGCTCCGGCGAGAGCGCCTCGGCCGCGCCCGGATCGTGGGTGACCAGAACGACCGCGCCGGCGTAGGTGCGCAGCGCGTCGAGCACCTGCTCACGCGAGACCGGATCCAGGTTGTTGGTCGGCTCGTCGAGCAACAGCACATTGGCCGCCGAGGAGACCAGCCCCGCCAGCGCCAGCCGGGTCTTCTCACCGCCGGACAGCGTGCCCGCCGGCTGATCCAGCTGCGGACCGGTGAACATGAAGGCGCCCAGCAGGCCGCGAAGTTCCTGCTCACCGGCGTCGGGAGCGGCGTGGCGGATGTTCTCCCACACCGTCGCGTTGTCGTCGAGGGTGTCGTGCTCCTGGGCGAAATAGCCGATCTTGAGGCCGTGCCCCGGGACGAGTCCACCCGCACTCGGCTGCTCCACACCGGCCAGCAGCCGCAGCAGCGTGGTCTTGCCCGCGCCGTTGAGGCCGAGCACCACGACGCGGCTGCCGCGGTCGATGGCCAGATCCACGCCGGTGAAGATTTCCAGCGAGCCGTACATCTTGGTGAGATTCTCGGCCATCAGCGGCGTCTTGCCACAGGTGGCGGGTTCGGGGAACTTGATCCGCGCCACCTTGTCGGCCACGCGCACCTCGTCGAGTTCGCCGAGAAGTCGTTCAGCCCGCTTGACCATGTTCTGTGCCGCAACGGCTTTCGTGGCCTTCGCGCCGAGTTTCGCGGCCTGGGCCTTCAACGCCGAAGCCTTCTTCTCGGCGTTCGCGCGTTCCCGGCGGCGGCGCTGCTCGTCGGTGGCGCGCGCGTCGAGGTACTTCTTCCAGCCCATGTTGTAGACATCGGCCTCGCCGCGCACCGCGTCGAGGAACCACACCTTGTTCACCACGGCCTCGAGCAGTTCGACATCGTGGCTGATGACGATCAGGCCGCCGTCGTGGTTCTGCAGGAAGCCACGCAGCCAGGTGATCGAATCGGCGTCGAGGTGGTTGGTCGGCTCGTCGAGCAACAGGATGCGATCCGAGCGGCCGCCGCTGCCGTCGGAGGCGGAGAACAGGATGCGGGCGAGCTCGATGCGGCGGCGCTGGCCGCCGGAGAGGGTGCGCAGTGGCTGGCCGAGCACCCGGTCGGGCAGACCGAGGCTGTGGCAGATGCGCGCGGCTTCGCTCTCGGCGACGTAGCCGCCCAGCGCCGAGAACCGATCCTCGAGGCGGCCGTACTTGCGGACCGCCTTCTCGCGCTCGTTCTCGTCGGCGACCTCGGCCATCAGGGCCTGCTGCTTCTCCATGTCGCGGATCAGCGTGTCGAGGCCGCGCGCGGACAGCACGCGATCACGAGCCAGCACGTCGAGATTTCCCTCCCTCGGGTCCTGCGGGAGGTAGCCGATCTCGGTGGAGCGCACGATCTTTCCGGCGTACGGCTCGCCCTCGCCCGCGAGGATGCGCAGCGTGGTGGTCTTGCCCGCGCCGTTGCGCCCGACCAGGCCGATCCGGTCGCCCGCCTGCACGCGCAGCGCCGGACCCGGCGCCGAGAGCAGGGTACGGACGCCGGCCCGGACCTCGAGATCGGTCGCGGTGATCACAGATGTGCTCCTCTGGGAAGTACGGGTGTTGGCGTCGGTGAAGGTGTTCTGCAGGCCGCAGTGTAGGTACTCGGCCGACACGCCAACCACTGATTTTACCTGCAGGCCGACGCCACGCCGCCGCCGAGAGGCTCGGTGTGACCGTGATAACCGGCGGCCGGTCGCGCTTCGGTAGCGTGCGGAGTCATGAGTACCGATCTGTTGGGCAAGAGCGCGCTGGTCAGCGGCGCGAGCCGGGGCATCGGCAAGGCGGTTGCCGCCGAGCTGCTGCGACGCGGCGCGAACGTGCTGATCACGGCCCGCAAACCCGAACCTCTCGAACAGGCCGCCGAGGAGTTGCGTGCCCTCGGACATCAGGGCGAGGTGGCTGTCATCGCGGGCAATTCCGGTGACGCTCAGGCGCGTGCGGAGGCGGTCGCCCGCGCGGTGACCGAGTTCGGTTCGCTGGACATCCTGATCAACAACACCGGCATCAACCCCGTCTTCGGCCCGCTGATGGAGGCCGATCTCGACGCCGTGCGCAAGATCTTCGATGTCAATGTGGTCGCCGCGCTCGGGTACGCGCAGGAGGCCTACAAGGCCTGGATGGGCGAGCACGGCGGGGCGATCGTCAATGTCGCCAGCGTGGCGGGTCTGCGTTCGACCGGCGTCATCGCCGCCTACGGCGCGTCCAAGGCGGCGCTGATCCGACTGACCGAGGAACTCGCCTGGCAGCTGGGCCCGAAGATCCGGGTCAACGCGGTCGCGCCGGGCGTGGTCAAGACCAAGTTCGCCGACGCGCTGTACTCCGCCGACGAGGAGCGCGCCGCGAGTGCCTATCCGATGAAGCGGCTGGGCAGCCCCGAGGACGTCGCCCGCCTCATCGGTTTCCTGGCCTCCGACGAGGCCGCCTGGATCACCGGTGAGACCGTGCGCGTCGACGGCGGCCTGCTGGCGACCGGCGGGCTCTGAGAGATGTCCGACCCCGCGCCGACGAGCCCGGCGAACCTGTGACTCCCCGCGCCGACGAGCCCGGCGAACCTGCGGCCGCGCGCGCCGCGGCGCCGGCCACCGGAGCCGACGTCGTCGTCTGCGGGCTCGGCCCGGCAGGCCGCGCGCTGGCGCATCGTTGCCTGGCGCGCGGTCTCCGGGTGAGCGTCGTCGATTCCGCCCCACACCGGCGCTGGACGGCGACCTACGCGGTGTGGACCGACGAGCTGCCCGACTGGCTCGACCGTCGCGTGATCGCGGCGCGGATCGAGCGGCCGGTGGCGTGGGGGCACCAACGGCATGTGCTCGACCGCGAGTACAGCGTGCTCGACACCGCGCGGTTACAGGACGCCCTGACCATCGACGGCGCCGAGATCGTCGCCGAGCGCGCGGTCCGGCTGACCGCGCGCACACTGACCACGGCGAGCGGGCGGGTATTGCGCGCCCGCCGGGTGATCGATGCCCGCGGACTCGCGCGTTCGCCGCGCCGGGCGGAGCAGACCGCGTACGGCATCATCGTGACCGACACGGGCGGCCCCCAGGCCCGGGGCGGGGACGAGGCGCTGTTCATGGACTGGCGTGACGACAACGGATCCGCGCCGGGCGAGCCGCGCTCCTTCCTCTATGTCATCCCCTTGGGCGGCGGCGCGAGGTTGTACGAGGAGACCTGCC
>NZ_BAGA01000089.1 GCF_000308595.1 Nocardia higoensis NBRC 100133
CATCTCGCTGTCCTCGCTCAACGCACGGCAGCCGGGAACCGGGATGGCGGCCTACTGTTCGGCGAAGGCCGGTCTGGCCATGCTGACCCAGGTCTCCGCGCTCGAGCTCGCCCCGCGCGGCATCCGGGTCAACGCCATCGCGCCCGGCATCGTCATGACGCCGCTGACCAGCCCCTCGATGAGCGTCCCCGGCCTCGAGCACGACTACATCGCCAACACCCCGCTCGGCAGACCCGGCACGCCCGAGGAGATCGCCGACGCCGCCGTCTACATCGCCCGTGCCGGGTGGCTCACCGGCGAGACGCTCGACATCAACGGCGGCGCGCACCTGGTGAAGTACCCGGACCTGCTGGCACATTTCCAGCGCGCGTCCGCCTGACCCCTGCCCCTGGCGCTGACCGCACCGCCGCCGCGTCCTCCTGGACGCCGCGGCGGTGCGTCGTCATGCCTCGGACACTTCTCGGCGAGACGGCGGTCCCTGCATGAATCCCGGGGCCGAGTAGCCCGCTCGGAGCTGGCCGGCCGAAGTGATCACTAACAATGCGCCGCCATTCACTACTCACCGCGCCACCACACCGCCTGTTTCCACCGACGGATCCAGAATTGACCGGACCGCGGAAACGAGGTCAATTGTGCCGCCCAACAGGCACTTTGCGGACTCTCGGCACATCGCGCCGGAATGCGTCACCCCATCGAACAGATTTGTTCCCACCCACCCATTGACGAGAGATTCGCGGCGTGTCACGATATGACCGCTAACACAGCCTGTGCCCTCCGTCACATTCCATCGGATGGGCGAGCCTTCCCGATTCCCCTCGAATCAGCAGAGGCTCTCAGTTCGTCATCGCGCGGCGCCGGCCCGGACGGCCACGGCACATCCGCCCCAACGAAGGAGCAGTAATGACAACGCAACCCGCCGAAGCAGAGGTCGCGACCCCCGCGGTCGGCACGGCTGCCCCGAGCGACCTGGCCACGTTCCCCTTCCGCCGGGAATGCCCGTTCGCTCTCGCGAAGAAGTACGAGTCCTACTCCGACAGCGCACTGCGCAAGGTGGACTTCAAAGGCACACCCGGCTGGCTGGTCACCGGCTACAACAACGTGCGCTCCGTGCTCGCCGATCCGCGCATGAGCGTGCGTGGCATCGACGACTCCACCCGCGGTGACGACGGCGATCAGGCCGTGCCCGGCTTCTTCGTCGCCATGGATCCCCCCGAGCACGACGACCTCCGTCGCATCCTCGCCAAGGAATTCACCCCGCGCCGGATGGCCGCCATGCGCCCGACCATCGAGCGCATCGCCAACGAGCTGATCGACGCCATGCTCGCCGCCGACGGCCCGGTGGACCTGGTCGACGCGCTGGCCCTACCGCTGCCCTCCCTGGTGATCTGCGAACTGCTCGGCGTCCCCTACGACAAGCACGATTTCTTCCAGGAGCGCACCAGGGCCGTGCTGGCCTCCAGCAGCACGCCCGAAGAGGTCGGCGCGGCGATCGGCGCCGTCATGATGTACCTCGCCGAGCTGGTGACCATCAAGCAGGCCGAACCCGGCGACGACCTGATCAGCCTGCTCGTCAAGCACATCGACTCGGGCGCGGTCACCGTCGCCGACGTCGCGGGCATGTCGACCCTGCTGCTCATGGCCGGACACGAGACGACCGGCAACATGATCGGCCTCGGCCTGTTCTCGCTGTTCGAGCATCCCGACCAGCTGGCCGAACTGCGCGCCGATCTCGAGCTCATGCCGCAGGCGGTCGAGGAACTGCTGCGCCACCTCGACATCATCGGCAACCTGCCCCGGACCACCACCGAGGACATCGAGATCGACGGCCAGACGATCCCCAAGGGCGATCTGGTGATGCTGTCCACCGAGGCGGGCAACAAGGACGTCGCCGCCTTCGACGACCCGGAGCGTTTCGACATCCATCGTGATGCCAGCCGGCACTTGACCTTCGGCCACGGCATCCACACCTGCCTCGGCGCCCCGCTGGCCCGCCTCGAGCTGGACGTCGTGTTCACCACGCTGCTCCAGCGGATCCCCACGCTGCGCCTGGCTGTGCCCGCGGCCGAGGTGAAGGTCAAGTACGAGGCCAAGATCCTCGGCGTCGACGAGCTGTTCGTCACCTGGGACCGTTCGTAATTCTCGCTCTCGCGTACCGATGGAAGGACTGTGTCGTTGACACCATCGAGAACCGGCGACGCCACCGACTTGGACGTCGTCGTCGACAGCACCGAGGATGTCGCAGCCGGAGTCAAGGCGATCGTGCTGCGCCCGGTGACCGGTGCCCCGCTGCCCGAGTGGAACCCCGGCGCCCACATCGATGTCTTCCTTCCCTCGGGCGCGGTGCGCCAGTACTCGCTGTGCGGCGATCGCCGCGATCCGGACGCGTGGCGGATCGCCGTGCTGCGCGAGCCGCCGGGCAAGGGCCGGGGCGGCTCGGAGTACATCCACACCTCGTTGCGCGCGGGAACGAAGATCAGGGTCGGCGCTCCCCGCGACAATTTCGCCCTGGTCGAGTCGGATCGCTACCTGTTCATCGCGGGCGGCATCGGGATCACCCCGATCCTGCCGATGATCGCGCAGGTCCAGGAGCGCGGCGCCGAATGGCGGCTCGTCTACGGCGGACGCACAGCGGACTCCATGGCGTTCCGCGACGAACTCGGGCGCTACGGCGATCGCGTCCGGTTCCACCCCGAGGATCGTGACGGCCTGATCGATCTGGCCGGCGTCCTCGCCGCAACCCCCTCGGACACCGCGATCTACAGCTGTGGCCCCGCCGCGCTTCTCGAGGCGCTCGAGGAACACTGCCGCGATCGGCCCGCGGGCACATTGCACACCGAGCGTTTCGTGCCGAAGGCCGACGAGCGGGCGGCCGAGGACCGCGCGTTCGAAGTCGTTCTCGCCAAACAGGACCGGACGATCACGGTGCCGCCGGGGCAGACGATCCTGCACACGCTCGAAGCCAACGGGGTCGACGTGCTGTCGTCCTGCCAGCAGGGCATGTGCGGCAGGTGCGAGCAGACCGTCCTCGAAGGAACGCCGGACCACCGCGACGAGGTCCTGACTCCCGAGGAACGCGAAAGCAACGAATACATCCTCATCTGCGTATCCCGGTGCCACGGCGACCGCCTGGTCCTGGATCTGTGAACCGACTTCCGAATACATATTTCGACAGGAGAGAACAATGGGTCGCGTAGAAGGCAAGATTGCGATCGTCACCGGTGCGACATTCGTCGAGCAGGGCGGTCTCAACATCGGCGGCGCCACCGCCACGGAACTGGCGGCCGAAGGCGCGCGCGTGGTCGTGGCCGACATCAATATCGAAGGCGCGGAACGCCTCGCATCGATCCTCAACGAGCGGCACGGCGAGAAGACCGCCCTCGCCTACGGCCTCGATCTGCGCAACGAGAGCGAGATCGAGCAGTTGGTGCAGCGGACCGTCGAGTACTTCGGCTCCCCCGATATCGTGGTCAACAATGCCGGCATCTTCCCCATGGACGACGGTGACGTGGCCACCATGTCCGTCGAGACCTGGGACAACGTGCTGGCCGTCAACCTGCGCGCGGCGATGCTGCTGACCAAGCACACCCTGCCCTACCTGCGGGAGAAGGGCGGTTCGATCATCAACACCGCCTCCACCCACGCCTTCGCCGGCGACAACAGCCTCACCGGCTACGGCGCCACCAAAGCCGCTCTGCTCGCGCTGACCAAGTACACCGCGACCCAGTACGGCAAGGAGGGCGTGCGCGCCAACGCGATCTGCCCCGGCACCACCACCACTCCCCCGGCGCAGGCGCTGCCGCAGGAGATCAAGGACATCTACACCAACCACACCATGAACCCGACGCTGAACGGGCCCACCGAGCTGGCGAAGGCCTACCTGTTCCTGGCCTCCGACGACTCGCGCGGCATCAACGGCGAAGTCATCCGGGTCGACGGCGGCCTGCTGGCGCACCAGCCGTTCGTCCCGGACATGCGCAACCTGGGGATGACCACCGCGTCGAGCCAGTAACTCCCGCCGTCGTCTCGTTCGACGGCGACCCCACCGGCCGGCGGCGTGCCGCGTTCGTGGCCGGCCGGTGGCAGTTCCAGACCTGATGGACCCTACAAGCGTGGCAGCCGAGGACAATTCGACGCCGCTATCGAACAGGACACGACAGTGACCACTTCTCATCGGACCACTTCTCATCGGACCACCGCGTCCCATCGCCACCGCGCGGGCGCGGAAGAACGTATCGTCCGGCCCGAGGCCGGCGACATCGTCATGCGGGATCATCGACGGCGTATGGTCAGGCAGGCCCGCGAGCGCGCGCTGGCGACCGGACAACCGCTTCAGGCCGACGCCTGGCAGATCGTGGAGTTCGCCGAGACGTGGTCGCCGTTCGGCGGGCCTCCCGAGGAGGAACTGTTCGTCCGTTTCGGCATGACCCGTGCGCGGTTCGCCGAAGCCCTGGCGCACGCGATGGATCAGATCGCGCGCCAGCTCCGCCCGGCGCGCTGAATCCCCACCTCGTCCTCGGCAATTCGCCCGCGCCGCCCCGGCGGACCGCGAATTCGGCCTGCCGCCCACGTTTTCCCGCGCCCCACCTCTAGGCTCGACGACGACCGTGCCCCCTGAACCGGACCGTGGCGAGACCTGGAGGAGTGTTCGCGATGTTCACCGTGCGTGCAGTACGTCGAGCGTTGACCCTTTCGCTGGTCGCCGTCTCGGGCTTGGCGACGTGTGTGTCCGCCGCGGCGGCGCAGGAGGATCGCCGTCCCAATGTGGTGATGATCCTCGCCGACGATCTGGACGCGGCGACGACCCCGGTGTGGGAGGCGATGCCGCGCACGGCCGCGCTGATCAGGGATCGCGGTGTCGATTTCACCAACGGCTTCGCGCCGCTGCCGATCTGCTGCGCGGCCCGCGCGTCGATCCTGACCGGCGACTACGGGCACAACACCGGAGTGCTGACCAATGCCGGGCCGGTGGGTGGCTTCGAGGCCTTCCGCGCCAACGGCAACGAATCGCGGACCTTCGTCAAAGCCCTGCACGACAGCGGGTACCGGACCGGGATGGCGGGCAAGTACCTCAACGGTCTCGAAGACGATCCCGGCCATATCCCGCCCGGGTGGGACGACTGGAACGCCGGTGTCGACAATTTCCTGTACGCGGGCTACAACTACACCCTCAACGAGAACGGCCGCATGGTGAAATACGGTGCGGCGCCGCAGGATTACCAGACAGACGTGATCGCGGAGAAGTCGCGGCGGTTCATCGCCGAGTCGTCCGGATCCGGGCAGCCGTTCTTCTGGTACGCGGTGTCCACCGCACCGCACTTCCCGATTCCGCCCGCCCCGCGCCATGTCGCGGAGACCCGCCCCACCGCCGCACCTCGCTCGCCGAATTACCAGGAGGCCGACGTCTCGGACAAGCCGAGCTGGCTGATCGACACCGCGGGCCCGCGCGCGGCGACGATCGAAGCCACCAACGACGCCGACTACACCAACCGGCTGGGCTCTCTGAAGGCGCTCGACGAAATGGTGGCGGGCATCGTGGAAACGTTGGCCGCCACCGGCGAGCTCGACAACACCTACCTGATCTTCACCTCCGACAACGGCTACAGCCTCGGTGCGCACCGCCTCACGCAGAAGATGGCGCCCTACGAGGAGTCCATGCGGGTGCCGCTCGCCATCGCAGGCCCCGGGATCGCGAACGGACGCACCGACGCCATGGCACTGTCGATCGACCTCGCCCCCACCATTCTCGAATGGGCCGGGATCGGCGGGACGGATCGGCTGGACGGCCGCTCGCTGACGCCCGTGCTGCGCGGCGAAACCGCCTCGTGGCGCACCGATTTCGGAGCCGAGTACGGCGGCGCGGGATACGGCGGCCGGTTCGGCATCGCCCAGGAACAGATCCCCGGCACGGACACTCCGCTGCAGTACATCCTGGACATGCCGTCCTGGGTCGGCATCCGGAACGAGCGGTACCTCTATGTGCGCTGGTACGAGCGTGAGCGTCCGCTCGCCGAGCGCGAATACGAGCTCTACGACCTGCACGCCGATCCCTACCAGCTCACCAATCTGGTGAAGACACCCGAAGGCGTCTCCGCCCACGCGGATCTGGTCGCCCAGCTCGACCGGCGACTGAACGAGCTGGCCACCTGTGCAGGCGCGGCCTGTCGTTGAACTCGCCTGCGTCGTCCGCGCCGGCCGGAGGCGGGCCCCGCCGCGCAATCGTTGTCACGGCGCGCACCCGGTGGACCGCACGGGCACGTCAGTCCGGCTCGGGTCCGGGGATGGCGATTCCGGCGACGCGGAGCCGCGCTTCGAGGTGGTCCGTCAGCCGAGCCGTGGCCGAGTCCTGCTCCGCGGCGTAGTCACGGATCAATCGGTAGCGGGTACCGGTCTCGGTGCGGGCCTGGAAGGCGGTCACGATCTTCAGCAGGGCGGGGTTGGCCAGGTAGCAGTCGGCCAGGTCGTCGGCGAGCTCGGGGATCCGGGGATCGCCCGGTTCCCAGGCGGCGGCTTCCAGGACACGCTTGTTCAACGCGAGGAAGCGGGTGTCCTCCAGGGCGAGTTCGACATTGGCCAGGTAGTCGTCGAAGCCCTCCGGGACGAGCGCCTTGGCCAGCACCATCCCCTCCCGGGAAGCGGCCACGTGGTCGGGGGTGAACCCGAGATCGAGCATCCGATCCAGCAGCGCCACCGCGCGATCGGGCAACAGCGCCCGATCGCCCTGCGCGAGCCGGCGCAGGGTGGCGCGGCGGGCCGCCAATTCCTCGATCCGCTCGGTGAGCTGCCGTTCGACATCGACGAGCGCCGCGGCGAACTGCTCGGCGTCGGCGTCGAGCAGCGGGCCGATCTCCGCCAGCGGCACACCCGCCACGGCCAGCGTCCGGACCTGCACGAGCCGGAAGAGATCGGTCGATCCGTACCGTCGGTAGCCGGAGCTGTCGCGCGGAGGTTCCTCGACCAGACCCTGCTTGTGGTAATGCCGCACCGTTTTGACGGTGATGCCGGCGAATGCCGCCGCCTGCCCGATCGTGACGCCGTTGATCATCGAACTAGAGTGCCTTCCGCTCGGGTCGTGGTGCGAGTTCGCGTACCGCCCCGGCGACCGCGCGGAAGTCTTTGCGCAGGATGTGCGAGTGGTTGCTCGAAACCTTCGCGCTGACCCGCAGGTTCGGATTCGTGGCGAGCACCGGATCGAGCGAGGCACGCACCGCCTCCATCTCCTCGGCTCCGCCACCCAGATTGGCCCCCGTCGCGAGGACATACCGCACGGGGCAGCTCGCGCGGTCGAGTACCGGCGCGAGGGCGGCATGCAGCCGATTGGCCTCGATATTGATCTCGGCGTGCTGGTCGGCGCTCATCCGGGCGGCCAGTCCCATCGGGCGCGCCAGCGGCAACAGGAACCGCATGCGGTGGAACAGCTTCCGGATGCGTTGCTCCCCGTCCTCGCCGGTCAGACCGTAGGGCATCGCGCCGTCCACGGACACCACGCCCGCCGCCCGGTCGGGATTCCGGTCCGCCCAGTGCACCGCGAGCAGCGCGCCGTAGGACCAGCCGACGAGCAGTGGCCGCGCCACCCCGGTGGCCTCGAGGACCGCGTCGATATCGCGCAGACACGCTTCGAAGGAATAGTCCGCCGATCGCTTCGACTCGCCGCGAGCGCGCTCGTCGAAAGTGATGTGCCGGTAGTCGCCACCCAGTTCGGCGATCAGGGGTCGCCAGGGCGACCGGTCGGCGTAGGAGCCGTTCAGATAGACGATGGGCAGGCCCGGTCCGCGGGTGTCGGTGACCGCCAACGCGGTGTCGTCCACCGGCACCATGCCGGACCAGATCGCGGGGGCCGTATCGCCGGATGTCGAAGTACTCATGCGATGAGCGTGAACCTTGACCTCGGGTCAAGGTCAAGTTCCCGAATTCCGGACTGCCACAGCGCGGTTCGGCGACGCACTCTCGTGAAGTCCATCACTCCCCTATCCACCGTGCCGACGCGGAACACCCCGTATGTCTGTTAGCCGCCCAATTGCCACTCGAGCCGTCGGCGGCCGAGCGAGCACGTGAACGGGAACCGCGAGAGCCGCGTTCCTGCCAGAACAAGCATCCTCGGCGGGACGATGGGCATGCGATTCCGCTATAGCGGAAGGGTCGCCGGTTGGTGATACCTCACGGCATGGCGACCCTTGCGCGGCGTGTGAACGACGCCACCACAGGCGAATCGCGCAGCGCAACAGTAGTTACTCTCCGGTAATGTCCGTCGCGCCGTCGATCGTGAAGATCTCGGAGCCGTCGCCCGTCCCACCGCTGGAGCGCCCCCATGCCGCATTCCCGTTTCGAATCCATCGGCGCGTATCTGCCCTCCGACATCCTCACCACTGAGGAGTTGCTGTCCCGGTTGGCCACGCCCCCGTCGTTCGATCTGGAGAAGATCACCGGGGTCGAGGAACGCCGCGTGCACTCCAAGGACCCGGACGCCTACGAGGATTCGTTCACGCTGGCCACCAAGGCCGCGCAGGACTGCCTGTCGCGTTCCCGATACGACGCCGCCGACATCGACATCGTCATCTCCACGTCGATCACCCGTAGCCGCTTCGGCACCCGCATGTACATGGAGCCGTCGTTCGCCGGGGCGCTGGCCAGGCAGCTCGGCGCCACCCGCGCCATCACCTTCGACGTCTCGAACGCCTGCGCCGGGATGCTCACCGGCACCTACATTCTCGACCGGATGATCCGTTCGGGCGCGGTGCGCAACGGGCTGGTCGTCAGCGGCGAGGCGATCACGCCCATCGCCGACACCGCGGTCGCGGAGATCTCCGAGAAGTACGACCTGCAGTTCGCCTCGCTGTCGGTCGGCGACTCCGCCTGCGCGGTGGTGCTGGACGAGGCCGTCGACGACCGCGACATCATTCACTACGTCGATCTGCTCACCGCCGCGGAATACGCGCAACTGTGCCTGGGCATGCCCAGCGATCGCAGTCAGGGCATCGCCCTCTACACCGACAACCGGCAGATGCACAACGAGGACCGGTTCCGGCTCGGTCCCGACAGCCATCGCAACTACCTCGACGCGCAGGGCCGCACCTTCGCCGACGAACAGTTCGACTACGTCATCCATCACCAGTTCGGCGCCGCCGCGATCCCGTGGATGAACGCCATCTGCGAGCGCGAATTCGGCAGCCCCATGCCCCCGGACCTGCGGGTGATCGAGAAGTACGGCAACACCTCCACCACATCGCATTTCCTGGTGCTGCACGACTCGCTGCAGGACCAGGCGATTCCGGAAGGCTCGAAGCTGCTGATGATCCCCGCGGCCTCCGGCATCGTCACCGGTTACCTGTCCACCACCATCTCCTCGCTGAAGGTCCAGGTCGAGTCATGAGTGTGCGCATCACATCCACCGCTGTCAGCCGCGGCGGCGACACCGCGAGCATCGTCGCCCACAGCGGCCGCGCCGCCCGGCTCTGCCTGGAGCGGGCAGGTGTGCGCGCCGACCAGGTCGGCGTGCTGATCAACACCGGTGTCTTCCGCGACTCCAACACCGTGGAGCCCGCGGTCGCCGCGCTGATCCAGAAGGAAGCCGGGATCGGCCTGGAGTACGCCACGCACGACCCCCGGACCTTCGCCTTCGACCTGATGAACGGCGCCACCGGGGTGCTGGAGGCCGTCCGGGTGGCGACCTCGATCCTGGAGACCGGCAGCGCGGAATACGTGCTGATCGTCTCCGGCGACACCCACCCCTCCCTCGCCCGCCATGCCGCGACCGACGATTTCCCCTACGCCACCTGCGGTGCGGCCATGCTGCTCGGCCGCACCGACGAACCGGCCGGGTTCGGCACGGTGCGCTCGGTGGCGGGCGCGGGTACGCCCGCCGTCGAGGGCTACGTCGACACCGCCGCGATGGGCACCACCGGGCGCGGCGCGATGACAGTCGTCCGCGCAGACGATTTCGAAGAGCGGCTGCTCGCCGGGGCGGTGGAGGCGGCCGCGGGCGTGCTGGCCGAGTCCGGCGTCGGCGAGCCGGGCGAACTCGCGCTCATCACCTCCACGCCCACACCGGAATTCGGCGGCCGCGTGGCGGACGCGCTCGGCATCGACCGCACGCACCTGCGCGCCCCCGATCTCACCGACGGCGACCCGCACACCGCCGCCCTGACGGCCGCCTTCGACCGGGCGGTCACCGACGACACGCTCACCGGCTACCGCCGGGTCCTGTTCGTCGCCGCGGGTGCCGGACCGTCGGCCGCCGCCGTGCTGTACCGGCTCCCGGCTGCGGCGGGAGTGCCGGCATGACCGCTGTCGACACGCTCGGCGCCGAGCGCGGCACCGCCCCGGTGACCTACTGGGCAGGTCTGGACCGATTCCGTGAGGTCGTGCGCCAGGACCCGCATCGCCCGGCGCTGCGTTATCCCGACGGCTTCGGCCCCGACGGGTTGCCGCAGTACCGCCGGCTCGAGTACGGCGAACTGGACGCCTGGGCGGCCACCGTCGCCCAGCGGATGACCGAGGCGGGCGTCGGCGCAGGCACCAGGACGATCGTGCTGGTGCTGCCCGGCCCCGAGCTGTACGCGATCCTGTTGGGGCTGTTGGAGATCGGCGCTGTCCCGGTGGTCATCGACCCGGGCATGGGCGTGCGCCGGATGCTGCGCTGCCTGCGCGCGGTGGAGGCAGAGGCGTTCATCGGCATGCCGCAGGCGCACGCGCTGCGGGTACTGGCGCGGAGGAACTTCCGGACCGTGCGTACCGCGGTGACGGTCGGCAAGCGCTGGTTCTGGGGCGGGCCGACGCTCGAGTCCTGGGGCCGCAGGCCCGCTCGTCCCCGCACCGCGGGGGTGCACGGGGCCGACGACGACACGCTGCTCATCGCCTTCACCACGGGCAGTACCGGTCCGGCCAAAGCCGTCGAGATGACGCACGGCAATCTCAGCGCGATGGTCGAGCAGGTGCACATCGCCCGCGAGGAGCGCGCACCGGAGGCCTCGCTCATCACGCTGCCGCTGGTCGGCGTGCTCGATCTGCTGCTGGGCTCGCGCTGCGTCATCCCCCCGCTGGTGCCGAGCAAGGTGGGCGCCACCGATCCCGAGCATGTGGTCGACGCGATCCGACGGTTCGACATCCGCACCATGTTCGCCTCCCCCGCCGTGCTGATCCCGCTGCTGCGCACGCTGCGCGCGCAGCCGCAGGAACTGCCCACCCTGGAGAGCGTGTTCTCCGGCGGCGCGCCGGTGCCGGACTGGTGCATCACGGGTCTGCGCGAGGTACTGCGCGAGGACGTCCGTATCTTCGCCGGGTACGGCTCCACCGAGGCGCTGCCCATGTCCACCGTCGAATCCAGGGAACTGCTCGACGGTTTGGTGGAGCGGGCGCACCGCGGCGAGGGCACCTGTATCGGGCGACCGGCGCACCGGATCGAGGCGCGCGTCGTCGCGATCACCGACGAACCGTTGCCGACCTGGGCGGACGCCGAACGCCGTGCCGGTGAGCTCGACGACACCGGCGGTATCGGCGAACTCGTCGTCGCCGGGCCCAATGTGAGCGCCCGCTATCACTGGCCCGAGCAGGCCAACGCGCTGGGCAAGATCGCCGACGGCGACCGGATCTGGCACCGCACCGGCGACCTGGCCCGGCTCGACGAGCAGGGCCGGATCTGGTTCTGCGGCCGCAAGAGTCAGCGCGTGCGGACCGCGGACGGCGAGCTGTTCACCGTGCAGGTGGAGCAGATCTTCGCGCCCGTGGACGGCGTGGCGCGCACCGCGCTGGTCGGCGTCGGCGAGCACGGCGCGCAGCGTCCGGTGCTGTGCGTGGAAGTCGACACCGGTGCCGATACGCGGACGGTGCTGGCCGCCGTGCGCGCCCGCGCCGCCGAATTCGCGCTCACGGAAGCGATCACCGATGTGCTCGCGCACCCGGGGTTCCCCGTGGACATCCGGCACAACGCCAAGATCGGCCGCGAGGAGCTGGCCGGGTGGGCGGGCAAGCAGTTGGGTGGGGCACGATGAGCGCGAAAGTTCTGGCGCTGCGCGCTGTTCCGATCATCGGCTGGCTGTATCTGGCGGCCGGAGCCGTCGCGGCGGCGCGCGGACGTGCGCCGCGCAACCGGCTGCTGCGGGCGGCGTGGTGGATCGACGCCTTCCTCAGCTTGCTGGTGCACGCCGCGCAGATCCCGGTCGCCCTGCGTGCCGCACGAGGCAGCGGCGACTCCGCGCTGCGCACCGCGCTGCTGACCCAGATCTTCGGGCTGACCTGGTGGCGCACCAACCGAAAGGGACAGGCGTGAGCACGGTATTGGTCACCGGCGCATCAGGATTCGTCGGCGGCGCCGTGGTGCGGCGATTGGTCCGCGAGGGCGAGCACGAGGTGGCGGTGCTGGTGCGCCGCACCAGCGACCTGAGCGATCTCGACGACGCCGCGCACGCGGTGCGCAAGGTCTACGGCGATCTCACCGATCCCGCCTCGCTGGCGCGCGCCACCGCCGGCGTCGACATCGTCGTCCACAGCGCGGCCCGGGTCGACGAACGCGGCACCCGCGCCCAGTTCGTCGCCGAGAACCTGCACGCCACCGAGCATCTGCTGGCCGCGGCCCGCCGCGACGGAGTGTCCCGGTTCGTGTTCGTCTCCAGCCCGAGCGCGCTGATGGACCGCGACGGTGGCGATCAGATCGACATCGATGAATCGGTGCCGTACCCGCGCCGGTACCTGAACCACTACTCCGAGACCAAGGCCGCCGCCGAGCGCGCCGTGCTGGCCGCCGACTCGCCGCGGCTGCGGACCGTCGCGCTGCGGCCGCGGGCGATCTGGGGTGCCGGCGACCGCTCCGGTCCGATCGTGCGCATGCTCTCGCGCACCCAGGCGGGCACGCTGCCCGACCTGTCCTTCGGCCGTACCGTGTACGCCTCGCTCTGCCATGTGGACAATGTGGCCGAGGCCTGCCTGCTCGCGGCCCGGCCCGAAGCACCCGGCGGGCGGGCCTATTTCGTGGCCGACGCCGAGCGCACCGACGTGTGGGGGTTCCTCGCCGAGGTCGCGCGGCGACTCGGTTACCCGGTGCCCGCACGCACCCCGAATCCCGTGGTGCTCGACGCGCTGGTGCAGGTGCTCGACACGGTCTGGCGCATCCCGCCGGTGGCGGCCCGGTGGTCACCGCCGCTGTCGGGCTATGTCGTCGCGCTGCTCAGCCGCACCGCCACCTACGACACCGGCGCCGCCGCCCGCGATCTGGGTTACCGGCCGATCATGGACCGCGACACCGGTATCGACGAATTCCTCACCTGGCTGCGAGCCGAGGGCGGCGCACTCGCCCTCACCGCATCACTGCGCTGATCCGCGAACGGACACCACGATGGGCACCGACTTCCACAGGCCGATCACCCCCACCGAACGGCTCTACTTCTCCACCCGGCAGGTGACACCGCCGTTCGTCATGCAGCTCGCTGTGCCGGGCGAGGGCGCGCTGGATCCGGTCGTCCTGCAGCGGGCCGTCGATGCCGCCTCGGCCGCGAATCCCGGTTCTCGGCTGGTCGCCGACGGCGACCGGTGGGTCGACAGCGGAGTCGGCGCGACCGTGCGGGTAGTGCCCGGCCGGACGCTGGACTACAGCGCGCTCGAACACGACGACGAGCTGAACACCCCGCTGGGCCCCACCCCGGACCGCACCACCGAGGTGCTGCTGCTCACCGGCGACCCGCTCACGGTGGTGTTCCGTGCGTTCCACGGCGTCATGGACGGCATGGGCCTGCGGCTGTGGGTCGACGACATCTTCCGGGCCCTGCGCGGGGAACCACCGGTCGGCGCGCCCGACCCGATCGCCGACGCCGAACTCGTCGACCGCCTGGGCGTGCCGGGGAAGCCGACACTGGTGATTCCCCGCTTCCGCGCCGCCACCGGCCGCGGCAGGCAGGACCCCGCCGCGCCGCGATGGCTGCTGCGGCATCGCACGGTCGAGGCCAACGGGCGCGCCGTGGTGGCGCGGACCTGCGCGATCCTCGCCGAGCAGACCCGAGGGACCTCCCGGTTCATGATTCCGGTCGACCTGCGCAGGCACGATCCGACCCTGCGGTCCACCGGAAATCTGGCGCTGCCGCTGTTCCTGGATGTCGCGCCGGGCACCGGCTGGGAAGCCGTCTCCGCCCGGATGCGCGAGGGGCTGAGCGTGAACCGGGAACTCAACGAGATGGACAACGGCGGACTCTCGCGCTTTCCCGGGCCGATGGTGCGTTCGGTCCTGCGGGCGAGCAACTGGCTGGGCGCACGCGCGGGCCGGAACATGGTCTCGGCCACCGTCTCCCACATGGGCACGGTGGACACGGCCGCGCTCGCGACACCCACCTGGCGACCGACGACCATGCGCATCCTGCCCCAGCACAGCGGCGCCATGCCGCTGCTGTTCGGCATTCTCGCGGTCGGGCCGCGACTCGAGATCACCGTCTCCTGCCGCAACGGCGCGGGTGTCGAGCCCCGGTTGGAGGCGGTGCTGGACACGCTGGCGGCGCGGCTCACCGCCGAACTCGCCGAAGCGCCCGCGGTGTGAGCACCGGATCATTCGCCCTGTCCCCGCTCACCCCGATGCGGATGCGCGGCCTCGGCATGATCATCGCCCTGGTCGTCGATGCGACGCTGGTGCGCATGTTCCTCGTCCCGGCGACGGTGCGACTGCTGGGCGCGGCCAACTGGGGATCGCCGTTCACCCGCACGGACCGCGAACCACTCCGGCTGCGGTCTCCGGGTAGCGTCCGAATACCGGACGTCCGGCCCCGGACGCTCCCGGAAAGCGAGCGGGTCGCTCGGCGCCGGACCCTTGCGGTGGTACGAAACCGCTTGTACGCTCGCGGTTTATATCGACCGTTATAATCCGGTGCTATCGAAGGAGATACCCATGGCCGCACCGATCGTCATCGTGGCAACCATAGTCGCCAAACCCGGCCGCGAGGACGAAGTCGAGAAGGTGTTCGCCGACGCGGCGCCGGCCGTGCACGCCGAGGAGGGCTGCCTGCTCTACGCCCTGCACAAGAAGACCGGCGAGCCCGGCGTCTTCGTGATGGTCGAGAAGTGGGCTTCTCAGGAGGCGCTGGGCGCGCACATGCAGAGCGCCCCCATGCAGCAGATCGGCGCGGGCCTGCTCGACGTACTCGCCGGCGCTCCGGACATCCAGACGCTGGAAGCCGTTCCCGCGGGCGACCCGGAACTCGGCGTGCTCTGACCGCAACCGGCCGCCCCGAGCCCCGCACCGATCCCCCGTTCGGCAGGACGGCAGGATCGGGACGGGGCCGGACGGCGGCGAGGCCGGCACCGACTACGAACCGAGTACCCGGAGAGGCAACCACGATGAGCTACACGACGATCACCTATGACGTCAGCGACGCGATCGCGACGATTACGCTGAACCGCCCCGAGGCACGCAACGGCTTCACCGCCGATATGGCCAACGAGCTGGGCGCGGCGCTGACCGCCGCCGATCTCGACGATCAGGTCCGCGTGGTCGTGCTCACCGCCTCCGGGAAGTACTTCTGCGTCGGCATGGACCTGGGCGCGGGTGGCGGCGAAGAGGACATGGACCACCCGGACTGGGTCGAATGGGCCACCCGGGTCGCCCGGCCGATGACCGATCTCAACAAGCCGGTCATCGCCGCGCTCCAGGGCCCGGCCGTCGGCGTCGGCATCACCATGACATTGGCCGCGGACTTCCGCCTGGCCGCCGACGACGCCCGGTTCGGCTTCGTCTTCGGCAGGCGCGGCCTGGCGCCCGAAGCCGGATCGCTGTGGTATCTGCCGCAACTCGTCGGCCTGGCCAAGGCCAAGGAGTGGATGCTGACCGGACGGCTCATCGAGGCCGACGAAGCGCTGGCAGCGGGCCTGGTCACCAGCCTGCACCCGCGGGAGACGCTGCTCGACGCGGCCTATGCCCTGGCCCGCGAAATCGCCACCGAGATCGCGCCGGGCTCGGCCGCGATCATCCGCCGCGGCCTGGTCGCCATGACGGCCGATGGCAGCCCCGAGGCCGCGTTCCGCTTCGACAAGAAGACGATTCCGCACGCGCTGCGCTCGGCGGACATCGCCGAGGGCATCGGCGCGTTCCTGGAAAAGCGGAAGCCGGCCTTCACCGGCGTCGCGCGCCGCGACATTCCCGATCTGGCGAAGTGGCTCGACGCCTCCTCCTAGCCCGCACATTCAGCACCACCGCATTGCGCCCCGGCCCGGCTCACCGCCGTCGCCGGGGCGGCTCTGTGTCCGCACCCGTTCTCGATATTCGGGCGCGGCCGAAAAAGTCATCGATTCGCAGCCGCTCCTCGCGGTGATGTAGTAGCGTTCGGACAGCTGTCTAGGCATAGGTCTGGAGCGTTGTTCATCAATGACGAAGGTGTCGATGAGGCCGGTCGAATCGTGGTCCGCGAACGGTGCGATAGTCCGCCGGAATTTCGCCGATACGGTGCTGACCGGCATCGCCACCCTCGGCCGTGCCCTGCGGATCGGCGGCAGCGCGATTCGAATCGGTACCGTGGACGCGCTGCGGCTGCGCTTCCAGATACGCGAAACGCTCGCGCAGGCATGGTTTCTCATCACCGTCACGGCGATTCCCGCCGTGCTCATGGCAATTCCGTTCGGCGTCATCCTCTCCGCCCAGGTCGGCAATATCGTCTCCCAACTCGGCGCCGACACGATGATCGGCGCGGCGGGCGGGCTCGGCGTCATCAAACAGGGCGCCCCGATGGCCGCGGCCATGCTGCTCGGCGGTGCGGGAGCGGCGGCCATCGCCGCCGACCTGGGCGCGCGCACGATCCGGGAGGAGGTCGACGCGCTGCGGGTGATGGGCGTCGATCCGATCCAGCGCCTGGTCGTTCCCCGCATCGCGGCCATGATGGTGGTCGCGCCGCTGCTGAACATCCTGATCATCGTGGTCGGTATCGCGGCGGGTTTCGTAGTCGCGGTGACAGCGCTGGATGTGACGCCCGGCAGCTACTGGGCGTCGTTCGGCTCCTTCACCACCACGGCCGACATCTGGGTCTCGCTGATCAAGGCGATGATCTTCGGGTTCCTGGTCGTGGTGGTCGCCTGCCAGCGCGGACTGGAGGCCAAGGGCGGGCCGCGCGGGGTCGCCGACGGCGTGAACGCCGCGGTGGTGATGTCGGTGGCGGCCGTCGCGGTCCTCAACACCGTGATCACCCAGGTGGTCACGATGTTCCTGCCGGTCAGGATGGCCTGATGCCCGCTGCCCCCTACTTCCCGCCCGGATTCCGGTGGGTCGGCCGGCTACGCCGGATGCGGGTCATGGAACCGATCGACGCGCTCGGTTTCGCGCTCGGCTTCAGCTGGCAGGTGCTCTCGTCGGTGCCCTACACGCTGCGTCGCTACCGGCGTCAGACGATGGTGGTGATCACCGACATGACCTGGGGGCGCGGCTCGGTCGTCATCGGCGGCGGGGTGGTGCCACTGATGCTGCTGCTCGGCGCGGCGATGGGCGCCTCCATCGGTATCGAGGCCTACAGCGCGCTGAACCTGCTGTCGATGGGCCAGCTCAGCGGGCTCATCTCGGCCTTCGGCATCACCCGCGAGCTGGCGCCGATCGCGGCGGGCGTCGGCTTCGCCGCCCAGGCGGGGTGCCGGATGACCGCCGAGATCGGCTCGATGCGCATCTCCGAGGAGATCGACGCGCTGGAATCCCTCGGCATCCGTTCGGTGCCGTTCGTCGTGACGACCCGGGTGATCGCCGGGATCATCGCTGTGGCACCGGCTTTCGTGGTCGCGCTGATCCTGAGCTATCTGTCCTGCGAGGTGGTCGTCACCGTCTTCCACGGCACCCCGACCGGCACCTACGACCACTATTTCGACCAGTTCGTGCTGAGCTGGGACGTCCTCGCCGCCACCATCAAGGTGACGATCTTCGCCGTCGCCGTCGTGCTGATCCACGGCTACCAGGGCTATTTCGCCACCGGCGGGCCGGAAGGCGTCGGCGTCGGCTCCGGCCGCGCCATCCGGGCGAGCCTGGTGTCGATCATCGCGCTGGACATGTTCGCCACGATCCTGTTGTGGGGGTTCCAATCCCCCATTACCTTCACCGGGTGATGTGATGCCTGCCTACCTGCTCTCCGGCGCCGACGTCGGGCCGCGCCGCGCCCGGATCATCGGAGTGTGCGCGGTGTTCGCCACGATGGCGGCCTGTCTCGGCTGGCGTGCCTACCCGGAGTCCAGGCCGCTGGACGAGATCCGCGTCGAACTGCTCACCACCCGGGTGGGCGTCGGGGTGGAGTCCGGGACCGACGTCCGGCTCGACGGCGTGCGCATCGGATCGGTCGTATCGATCACCGCGCCCGAGCCGGGCCGCAAGAGCATCGAACTCGCGCTGACCCGCTCCCAGTTGTTCGGCCTGACCGACACCGTCGCCGTGGACTACGCGCCGGGCAATCTGTTCGGTATCACCACGCTGCAACTGCATTCGCGACCGGGCGGCGCCGAACTGACCGACGGCGCCACCGTCGACCTGACGGATCCGGCGGCGGGCCGGGTCCGCGATGCCACCCTGTCCGCCCTGCTCGCCTCGACCGGCCTGCTCACCGATCAGGTGCTGACCCCGCAACTGGCGGACCTGCTGAGCACGCTCTCCCGTGATGTCGGCGCCTTCACCCCGCTGCTGCAGGCGATCGGCGCGACCGCCCGGGCCTACGTGGAGACCCGGCAGCATCCGCCGTCGTTCCTGTTGAGGCAGTACGGTTCCGCACTCGCGGGCCTGCCGCCCATGCTCACCGGGGGCCTCGATCTGCTGGAAGCGGCCTACCGGAACGAGTACTTCGCCGAGCCGGAGAACATGGCACGGTTCCGGGAGATGTTCGACGGCATCCAGTATCAGCTGCTGCCCGAGGTGACCCGGACCTTCACCACCGCCGAACAGTACTTCGCGGCATTGCTGCCGATCGCCACGACGATCTTCGACCGGGTTCCGGACGCGGTCGGCGATCCGGAGGTGGCCGCCGAACGGCTGACCGAAGTGCTCGACCGGCTCGGGCGTACGGTGCGCGACACCCCACAGGGTCCCGCGGTCGGCGTCGCCGTGGAACTCGACACCGTCCCCGGCCTCGCGACGCCCCTGGCGGCGATCCTCACCGCACCGGGAGAACGCTGATGACGACGCGAGCGCTCTTCCTGCGCGTGGCCACCGCCGTCGCGGTCATGGGGATCGCCCTGGCCGGGGTGTTCCAGCTGGTACAGCGGCCCGTCGAGGGTCACACCGTCACCTACACCGCGCTGTTCACCGATGCCAACGGCCTGCGGGTCGGCGACGACGTGCGCCTGTACGGAGTCCAGGTCGGCAAGGTCGAAGGGCTGGAACTCGACGGCGTACTCGCGCGGGCCCGCTTCACCGTGCAACGCGGGCGGCCCGTCTTCACCAACAGCACTGTGGCCATCAAATACCAGAACCTCACCGGATTCCGGTATCTCGAGATCGTGCAACCGGAGAAGCCGGACGCGCAGCGGGAGCCGGACGAGGTGTTCGACACCTCCCAGACAGTGCCCGCCTTCGACATCACCGCCCTGTTCAACGGATTACAGCCGGTCCTTGCCCAGCTCTCGCCCGGCGAGCTCAATCACTTCACCGAGAGCATCCTGGCCGTTTTGCAGGGCGACGGCAGCGGCATCGGGCCCGCGCTCGACGCGATCGAGCGGCTGAGCCGGTACGCCTCCGATCGCCAGGCCGTGCTCTCGATCCTGGTGAGCAATCTGGCCCGCACCGCCGAACTGCTCGGCGGCAAGTCGGGCAATGCGGTGCAGATGCTGACCAACCTGACCAACCTGTTCACCTCCATCGCCGACAAGCTGCCCGGACTGGTCGAATTCTCGATCGCCATCCCGCCGGTGATCCAGCCGGTCCGCAACATGCTCGCCGCGCTCGGCGTCACCGGCGAGCCGGGCCGTGATCTGGATGCCCTGCTGCGACAAGCCTTTCCCGAACCCGCGACCGCGGTCGAGGTGTTCGACCGGCTGCCCGGGTTGATCCAGTCGATCGCGGCGGTCGTGCCCGCCACCGGCCCCCGGGCAGCGCCGACCTGCGCGCACGGCGAGGCGAGCGCACCGGGGCCGCTGGAAATCGTGTTCGCCGGACAGGGGGTCGTGCTGTGCCATTCCTGACACGCCTGCCGCTGCCGCTGCGCCGCCGGCCGCGCGCGTATTCCGGGCCGGACGAGCAGGGCTCGGATCTGCGCTGGGGCATCGCGGGCATGTGCCTGGCCGTGCTGCTGGTGGCCGGGATCGGCGTGGTGTACCTGCGCGGCACCGAATCCGTGCGGACCTATGCGGCCGATATCGCCCAGGCGGGGCAGATCCGGGAGGGCGACGACGTCCGGCTCGCGGGCATCCCGGTCGGCACGGTGAAGACCCTATCCCTGCTGGCGGACCGGGTGCGGATGACCTTCACCGTGGACGACGACGTCTTCGTCGGTGACCGCACCGCCCTGGCGGTGCGGATGCTGACCGTGGTCGGCGGCTACTACCTCGCGCTCGAACCGGCGGGCGTCGAACCGCTGGGGTCGCAGATCATTCCGCAGGATCGGGTCACGCTGCCGTACAACCTGACCCAGGTCTTCCAGGCCGCCATCGAACCGGTGCGCGAACTCGACGGCACGCTGCTTCGGGACAACCTCGACACCCTGGCCGCGGCGGTCGGCGGCAGCCCGGACGCCGTGCGCGCCGCGGTCGGCGCGGCCGGGGATCTGGCGGGAATCCTGGACCGGCAGAACGCCGACATCTCCCGCGCGATCGCCCTCGCCGAGGAATACCTCACCGCCATGAGCGGCAGCTCCGAGGTGCTGGCGCAGCTGGTGCGGAACCTGGGGACGTTGCAGACGATCGTGCAGACCTACAAGTCGCAGGTCGCGCAGGCGCTCTACGACGTCTCGGCGGTCCTGGGCGGCCTCGCGCCGCTGGGCTGGGCCTGGGACGAGACACTGGCCGAACGCGCTCGGCCGCTCGCGGATCTGATCCCGAAACTGACCGAACTCGGCGACCGCATGAACGCGCTGTTCGAGTCGCTGAACGCGCTCGGGCAACGCCTGCTGCCGCTGATGTCGGCCGAAGGTGGTGTGGCCGTGGACCATTCCGGTGCGACCGTGCGACTTCCCGGCCTGTGCGTGCCGGTGCCGGGAGGAGGATGCTGATGGTGACTCGCGTGCTGGCGTCCCGTGGGTTCATGTCCATCGCGATGCTGCTCACCCTGGCTCTGGTGGCGGTCGCCGGATTCAGCCTGGCCCGCCCCTCCCCCGCTACCCGCGGATACTGCGCCGACATGCCGGACAGCATCGGCCTCTATCAGGGCAGCGCTGTCACCGTGCTCGGGGTGCGGGTCGGCGAGGTGACCGGCGTCGAGTCGATCGGCGGCTCGGCCAGGGTGCGCTTCACCGTCCGCGCCGACCGCGCACTGCCCACCGACGTCGGCGCGGTGACCGTGAACGACACCCTGCTCGCCGACCGCAGGCTCGAGCTCGTCGGCGCCGAACCGGACGGACCGGGCTGGGACCCGGCGCACTGCATCACCAGGACACTGACGCCACAGAGTCTTTCGCAGACCTTCGACGCGCTCGCCGGGCTCGCCGACCAGGTGAACGGCGCGGACGATCCGGATGGGCGCGGTGCGGTCGGCGCCGGCCTGACCGCCCTCGATCAGGCCACCTCCGGCACGGGCGAACAGATCAACGCCGTCATCGAGGAACTGGCCCGCGCGCTGGCCGCGCCACACGCCGCCATCGACCGGATCGGCACCCTCATCGACGCCCTGGCCGCGTTGACCCACCGGGCCCGCGCCAGCTGGGGCACCGCGGAATCGGTGGTCAGCGGACTGCCGCAGACCTTCCACGACATCGTCACCATCGCCTTCCCGCCGATCATCCAGCTCG
>NZ_BAGA01000088.1 GCF_000308595.1 Nocardia higoensis NBRC 100133
CACAAGGGCCGTGGTAAACCGGCCTCACAGAAGAACGCCAACCGTGCACACGCACGGCTACGAGCCCGCGGTGAGCGAGCGTTCGCGCAGTTGAAGACGTGGAAGATCCTGCAGAAACTGCGGTGCTGCCCGTTCAAGACCGGGCTGCTGGTCCGGGCGGTCCACGTTCTCCATGATCGAGAGCTTCAAGCCGCTGCCTGAAGATGAAAAAGGCTCATTGGGTTCGAAGTTGGCGCCGGCGCGTTCGGAGGTGAAATATTCCTCCTGCGGCACATCGGGCAGTCCCATCGCGAACAGTTCCACGAGGTCGCCCGGCGTCATCTTGCCGCGAGTCTTCGCCAGCGCCCGATGCTTCGGCGGGACATAACCCCGGCTGATCGAGCGATCGCGGACATACCGGAGCTTCACCTGCTCCGGGAGATCGAAAAATGACGCGGAAACAGCATAGAGGTCGTCGAGCAACCGCTGCTCGACGCCGTGATTGATCAAGGTCAGGAAACCGACCTCACGATTGGCACGGTCGATGGATCGGATGACTCGCCGACGGCTGTCGCCACCGGCACGAGCCATGGCCATGTCGACCACAGGGACAGCAGACATCGGCGGGTGGTCGTTTTCCCCCGCGGCGGCCACGCTGTTCCGGTCGCTAGCACGTTTCATCACAACAACTTTCACGAACTGGATTTCTCACGAAAATGGCGGTGGCGGCGCACGCCGGCACACCGGCGGTTCCGGCAACAGGCGGCGGGCCGGGGGTATCGCACCTGAAAGCCGGCCGGCCGCGGTCCACACGATGCCGCACGCACCACAGAATTGCGACGAGCAACGGCGCAGGCGAACACGATCCGCCTGCTTGCCGGACGCCGGTATGAGATCGGCTTGCCGACCGTCGGTCAGCGCAGCCCGAAAGACCTGGTTCGTGAACGACTGATCTCTACGGAGAGCAGAGCCAGCCTCGGCTGCCGCAAGGTGAATGCGCGCAGGCAGTCGGCAACGGTGAACGTGATACGCGAAAGCACAAGGAGATTCGCTCGCATATATTCCACCGCCTCACATCCGGCTCAACCTTCGCTCAATAGTTGCCGCCGACTGTGACCGAGCCATCAACGGAATGTTTCGAGTCGATTTCGCTGGGCGGTGCGGTCAGTGGGCATCGTCTCCCTGCCCGTAGTAACCGAGCCGGAGCAGGGCGGTGATCTCGCTGATCAACGGCATCCGCGGATTGGTGCGATTACTGAGATCCTGGAAAGCGGTCATCGCCAGCTCGGGCAGCGCCGCGAGAAAATCGTCCTCGCGGACGCCGATCTCCTTCAGGGTCCGGGGCACGCCCATCCGGCGCAGCAGATCCTCGACGCCTTCGAAGAGCCGACGACGGCTCTCCTCGGGCTCGTGACCACCGAACACGATCCGCCCGAGCTGGGCGTACTTGTCCGGCGCGATGTAAGCCGAATAGCCGGGCGCCGGCATGAATTTCGTGGGCAAGCTCGCGTTGTACCGCAGGGTGTGGGGCAGGAACACGCCGTTCACCCGGCCGTGGGCGATGCCGAATCGCGCGCCGACGGCATGCGCGAGCGCATGATTGGTCCCGACGAACGCGTTCGAGAAAGCCAGGCCGGCGAGCGTCGCGGCATTGGACATATCGGTGCGCGCGGACAGATCGTTCGGATCGTCGTACACCCTCGGCAGCGCCTCGAAGATCAGACGCGCGGCCTGGACGCAGAAGGCATCGGTGTAGGGCGAGGCGAAGATCGACGCGGCCGCCTCCAGCGCGTGCGTCAGCGCGTCGATGCCGGTGTCGACGGTCAGAGTGCGCGGCATGGACATCGTGAGCAGTGGATCCACGACCGCCATGTCCGGCACCAGCGAGTAGTCGACCAGGGTCTCCTTGCGGCCGGCGACCGTGAGGACAGCCGCGGGCGAAACCTCCGACCCGGTCCCGGCGGTCGTGGGAATCGCCACCAGCCGAAGCTGGTGGGGATCCTGCGGGTAGTCGGCCATGCGCTTGCGGGGGTCGAGGAACGGCAGGGTCAGCTCTTCGAGTTCCTTGTCGGGATGCTCGTAGAAGAGCCTGATCGCCTTGGCCGCGTCGATCACCGAGCCGCCGCCGATGGCGACGAGCAGATCCGGAGGAAACTCCCCGAGCAGCGCGACGCCGCGGCGAATGGTTGCCTCGTCGGGCTCCGGCTCGACCTCGCTGAACACTTTGATGTGCTGGGCGCGCAGATGGCCGCGCAATTCGTCGACGACACCCCGTTGTTCGCTGAGCGCATCGGTGATCACCACCACGCTGGTGCAGGCGATCTCGCGCAGATTCTCCAACGCGCCGGCATTGAAGTAGATGTTGGACGGCACCCGGAACCACTGCGGCGGTGTGCGCCGGTACGAAACGGTCTTGATGTTGAGCAGTTGCAGGTAGTTGACGTTCTCGGTGGTGCTGGATCCACCCCATGTGCCGCAACCGAGGGAGAAGGTCGGAGTCAGGTTGTTGTACACCCCGCCGAGCGCTCCGACCGCGGTGGGAGCGTTGACCAGGATCCGGCCGGTGCGTACCGCCAACCCGTACGCGTCGATGACGGCCTTGTCCTTGGCGTAGATCGCCGAGGTGTGGCCGAGACCGCCGTGCTCGGTGACCAGGACGGCGGCATCGATACCGTGCTGGACATCGCGGGCGCGGACCAACCCGAGCACGGGCATCAACTTCTCCTGCACCAGCGGGTGCGCGGCGAGCCGGTCGAGATCCGCGGGCAGGGACGCCAGCAGCACCTTGACCGACTCGTCGACGGTGAAGCCCGCGCGTCTGGCGAGCTCGGGGGCCTGCTGACCGAGGGCTTCGAGGTTCACCTTGTCGCCGCAGCCGAACGCGAAGTCCGCGAGCGCCTCGGCTTCCTCGTCGCTGAGCAGGTGAGCACCCATCTTCTCGAATTCGGCGACGGTGGCGTCATAGATTTCGTCGTCGATGATGCAGGTCTGTTCGGCGGGGCAGATCACCGACGCGTCGAAGGTCTTCGAAATCAGGATGTCGACGACGGCGCCCTTGATATCGGCCGTGCGATGCAGATAGATGGGGGCGTTACCGGGCCCCACCCCCAGGGCCGGCTTTCCGGCGGCATTGGCGAGGGAGACGATCTTCTGTCCGCCGGTGACCCAGATGAAATCGACCCGCGGATGTTTGAACAGGTAGTGGGTCACTTCGTGTTCGGCGTCGGGAATCACCTGCAGGGCGCCGGGAGGCATGCCGGCGGCCTCGGCCGCCGCGCGCAGGATCTCGACCGTGCGCTCGCACGATCGCACGGCGTACGGCGAGGGCCGGAAGATGACCGCGTTGCGGGTCTTGGCGGCGACGATCGCCTTGTAGAGCACCGTGGAGGTGGGATTGGTGACCGGGGTGACGGCCACGACGACGCCGATCGGTTCGGCGACGCGGACAATGCTGCGCTCGAGATCCTCCTCGATCACTCCCACGGACTTCTTGTCCTCGAGGTAGTCGTAGAGGAACTCGGTGGCCACGTAGTTCTTGACGACCTTGTCCTCGAAAACGCCGAAGCCCGTCTCCTCGATGGCCACCGCGGCGAGTTCCGCCGCCGCCCGGATCCCGGCGCGCGCCATCGCTGCGACGATCGTGTCGACCTGCTGCTGATCGAGCGTCCGGAAGGCCGCCGCGGCGGTGGCGGCGGTGTCGACGATTGCGTCGATCTCGTCGTGGCGGACCGGCTGTCCTCGGACCGGGGGAGCATTCTCCGCCGCGGCCGCATCGCCGCTGCGGTCGACCGTTCGGGACTCGGTACCGATCCGGGTGTCGGTCATGACTCTCCTCGCGCTGGAGATGTCGTTGATTCTCGGTGTGGACGAGGCTTCGTTCGCGACACTACTCCCGCGCGCCGGGCTGCACAGCGGCCATAGGACCCTTACTGATCGGCGATCCACACCCGTTGCAGCATGTGCCAGTCGGCCGGATGGGCGGCGATGCCTGCGGCGAACCGGTCGGCCAGCGCCTGAGTCGTGTGCTGCACTCCGCCTGCGGTGTCGATCGGCGCGCCGACGTGGAATCCCCAACCGTCGGGAGTGAACCAGCAGTGCACCGGCAGCAGCGGCGCACCGGTGTCGATCGCCAGCCGCGCCGGACCGGCCGGCATGTAGGCCGGCTCACCGAAGAAGCTGACCGGCACACCCGCACCGGACAGATCGCGCTCACCGAGCAGTCCGACCACCCGCCCCTGCCGCAGCCGGGCGGTCAGGTGCTCGAACGGCGCCCGCGTGCCTCCGGTGAGCGGGATGATCTCGAATCCCAGACCTTCACGGAACCGGACGAAGCGACGGAACAGCGATTCCGGCTGCAGCCGCTCGGCGACGACGGTCGGGGTGCCGATCCGCTGGACCACCCACACCCCGGCCAGGTCCCAGTTGCCGCTGTGCGGTAGCGCCAGCACGACCCCGCGTCCGCGCGCGACCGCCTCGTGAATGTGTTCGAGCCCGGTGGCCGCGGAGTCGATGGCCGCGCCCAGCCGTACCGGGTCCATCGACGGTAGCCGGAATGCCTCGCACCAGTACCGCGCATAGGAGCGCAGACTCGCGTGGACGAGTTCATCGGGCACTCGGGCGGGGGTGGTGGACAGCACCCGGGACAGATTGAGCCGCAACTGAACCGGTCCACCATCACGGGCTGCGCGATCGGCGGCGATCTGGAACAGTCGCATCGCCTGCCGCTGCGGCAGGGCACGGACCAGCCGCCAGCCGGCCGCGTACCCGAGATCCCGGGCACGGGCATCGAGGGTCATGATCGGCCACCGGCCCATGTCCCGGGACAGCGCGCCTCCATCGGAGCCCTACCTGGCCAGCGGGCTGTACAAGACCACGCCGTTGCCCTTGTTGTCGAAGACCACGGCACGGCGTTCGTGCGCGTCGTCGTACGGCCCCTGCACGATGCCGCCACCGGCGGCTTCGATCGCTTTCGCCGCGGCGTCGACGTCGGCGGTCTTGATGCCGACGACGACCTGGCCGGGAATGGGATGGTCGACCGCGGTCGCGAGGGCGAGGGTGATCGGACCGCCGTCGAGCGCGGCGAAGTGGGCGCCGTCGCGGAACTTCAGCGGCATTCCCAGGGTTTCACTGTAGAACCGGATGGATTCGTCCAGGTCGTCGGTCGACAGGATGATCATCTTGACTTCGTGCTCACTCATGGAACCTCCTGTAATCGAGGCATTCACAGATCGGGATCACATCGCACTCTCGGGCGATCGTAGCGGCGATTGTTCGCCGCCGGAATACTCGAGCCGCAGGTCGGGCCACATCGGGACGATGCGATAGCCGAGATCCAGCCGAATCAGGACTCGAGTCCCGGATTCGAATGACTCAGGCCCCTACGCGGACCGATCGAAATGCCCTGCAGGAAAATCGAATACGTTGGTTCAGAACAACTATTCGCAATTGCCGCGGTGAGTGTCATCGAACTCGGTGACACCTGGCCAGCACCGTCGCTCTACGGTTGCCGTCTGCTGCCCGGGAACCGTGGTCACTGTGACGGCGCGCGGCCGCGAGATTGCGGCGGACCGACGCCATCGTGGGATGTGCGGGACCGAGGGTCTGCGCGCAGTCGGTGAGACCACGCTCGTAGAGCGCGATCGCTTCGTCCAGGCGTTGCACCGCCTGATAGGCGGTAGCGAGATTGTTGCGTACGGCCAGAGTGCTGGGGTGCCCGGTGCCGAGGGTGCGCTCGAAATCGGTGCGGGTCTGCTCGTAGAGCAGGATCGCCTTCTGCACCTGTCCTGCCCCGCTGTAGATGGCGGCGAGATTGTTGCGCGACCCGATGGTTTCGGGATGATCATCACCCAGCACCCGCTGCCGGGCGGCGAGCGTTCGCTCGCCGAGCGCGATCGCTTCGGACATCCGCCCCGCAGATCGGAAGGCGGCGGCGAGGTTGTTGCTGGTGACCAGAGTTTCGGGGTGATCGTCACCGAGCACCCGCGCCTGATCGGAAACGGCGTGCTCGAACAGCGGGTACATGCCCAGCAGACGCTCGTAGTCGATGAGAGCCCGCTGGAAGTTGGCCAGTGCATCGGCGTGGAGGCCTTGACCGAACTGGAAGGACGCGGCCTTGGTGAATCTCGGCGATCGTGGTCCCCGCACGGCTGTCGATCGGATAGCCGGTCAGCGCTTCGATGTGCGGCAGCAGCGCTCGCCCGGTGGGCCAATCCACCGGATCCCGATGTCCGGGCATGCGGGCCCACAGAGTGATCGTGGCGCGAGCACGGGCGCGGTCGACGGCTTCCGGGGCGCTCCACGTTGTCGAGGATCAGCAGCCAACCGCGGTGGGTGGCCAGCCACTGCACCGCCCGCTCGGCCAGTTGCTCGACGGTCAGGGCTTCGGCCAGGGCCGGTTGCAGCCGCGTCGCGAAGTTCGCCAGCCCTCGCCGCGCAGCAGCGTGCGAGTGCGCGCTCACCCACACGATCGGGGCGCACCCGTGCGCGCGGGTGCCGGCCCAGTACGCGGCCAGGCTGGACTTTCCGATTCCGCCCAGCCCGTGCACCACAGCTGTCACCACCGGCCCGTCAGCCACTGTGACGGCAGCGTCGAGCCGATCCAGCTCGGCTTCGCGCCCGACGAACCACCCCGGCCACGGCGCGACGTTGTCGATACCGGGTGGCGCGTCGATCTCGGCGACGGGCCGATACGCCTCGGCAGGCAACTGCACCACCCGGGCGTGGTCGCCGGTTTGCACTGTGCCTGCGAAGATTCCGCCGCCGGTGTCGACCGCCACGGACCGGGGTCCCGAGGCGAACGTGCCACCCCGATGACTCCGAAGATGTTCTTCTGCAGGCTGTTCCGGCGTATTCGGCTCATCCGGATGGTCGCGGCCCGGCCGCCGGGCGCTCACTGCTGAGCCGGTGGGACGTGGCGGTCACCGGTGGTGATCTCCGCGCCGGGATCCCCGCTGATCGCCACCGCTCGCTCCCCCGACGCTGCCACCGCACCGGGTGCGGGCCGCGGGGCCGGTCCCGGAACGGGCGACGGCGAGGATGCGTGGGGGGCCGCAGCCGACACTCCGTCATCACCGGTTCGGATCGGCCCGGCCGGGCTACCGTGAACGGCGACACTGCGCGCACCCGACGCGACCACCCCGGGCGCCATCGGCTGCGAGGCCGTGGAGGATCCGGCAGCCTGCGTCCACAGCGACACGGCGAACACCCCGACGGTCAACACTGCCACCGCCACCCACATCCACCCCGAGTGATCACCGCCGGTCGCATAGTTCACCGCCACTGCCGAGCCGGTCGACAGCACCGCGGTCAACGCCGTGGGCACCACCACCCGCCACATCGTCTGCCCGGAAGTCACGGCGGCCTCCCACCTGAAACGGCACGCATCAACAGCCCCTCGATCGTGGCACGACCACATTCCGAAAACCACCCTCGACCACAACTGTGCTACCGAAGCGTGAATTCGCCGGTGTGTGGCGATCTTTCGACGCCGAGGTGACCATCGTGGAGGCCGCGCCGCGGCCGCTGCCGTCCGAGGCCGACAGCGCTCAGCGGTGTCGGCCTCTCACCGGGCGCCCGGTCCGGCGGATCGTGGTCGACAGGGCCGCGATCGCGGCGAGCTGGATCACCGCGACCGTGGTGATCAGCGCCGGGATCGACAGTTGGTAGAGCAGTCCGGTGACCGCGCCGCCGACCGCGGTGGCGACACCGATGACCGCGGCGTAGAGGCCGTAGGCGGTGGCGCGGCGCCCCGGCGCGACCAGGTCGGCGACGACGGCTTTGAGCGTGGATTCCTGCACTCCGACCGCCGCACCCCACAGCAGCGCGCCGAGCACCGCCGACGCCACGGTCTCGGTGAAGGCCAGTGCGGGCACGAGCGCGGCCAGAATCGGCAGGGCGAGCAGGACTTTCACGCCTATGCGGTCATATGCCCAGCCGGTGAGCAGTGCCGCGACCGCGTCGGCGCCCATCGCGGCGGCATAGACGAGCGGCACCCCGGCCGCGGGCAGTAGGTCGCGGGCGATCAGGTGGAACGACACGACTCCGAAAGTGGCGAAGCCGATCATGGTGGCCGCGGAGAATCCGGAATACACCCAGAACGATGCGGGAAGTGATCGCATCCATCGGCCGGTGTCATCGGTGTCGCCGGAGGAGGAGGTTTCGGACGGTTCGGTTCGATCGGTTTCGTACCGGGTCGGGTCCGGGACGCGGGCGCGCAACCACACCAGCAGGGCCATCACCAGCGCCCCGGGCAGAGCGAGGATTCCCAGAGCGGGGCCGTAGTTCCCGCCGGTCACGGCCAAGACGGCGGCGACGGTCAGCGGTCCGATCAGAGCGCCGATCTGATCGAGGGCTTCGTGGACAGCGAACCCGCGGCCACGGCCGGTGGCCGTCGTGGCGTGGGAGAGCAGGGTGTCTTTGGCGGGGCTGCGCACGGCTTTGCCGACGCGTTCGGCGATCACCAGCGTGCACGCGACCCACAAGGTCGCGGCGACGCCGAGCAACGGGACCGTGACCACGGTGAGCGCATAGCCGGCGATCGTGAACGCCCAGAACCGGTGCGTGCGGTCGGCCAGCGGCCCGGAGACCAGGCGCAAGGCCAGCGCGGCGGCTTCCCCGATTCCGGTGACGACGCCGACGACGAACGCACTCGCCCCTAAGGACGCCAGCAGGGGGCCGGTGATCGAGCGTGCCCCTTCGTAGACGAAGTCGGCGAGCAGGCTGATGGTTCCGAACGCGAACACGAACCGCCACGCGCTCATCGGCGCGCGCAGCGGTGCGGAATGGGTCGACGCGTGCGGATGCGGGGGCGGCGTCACTCAGTTGTTCCGTTGCAGTCGGGCCGAGGCAGGTGTGTGTTCGGGCACCAACAGCACGGGGCGGTGCCCGTGATGGATCAGCTGGGCCGACACCGACTCCCCGAGCAGACGTTCGACCAGCGACATCACGCCGTGGCGAGGGGCGCCGATCACGATCATCGACGCGTCGTGGGCGTCGGCGATCGAGCTCAGCAGCTGCGCGGGATTGCCGTGATGGGCATGATAGGTCCAGTTGCCCGGGAGCGCGGCCAGCTTCGCACAGGCCTGCGCACGTTCATCCGCGACGACTTCGGTGATGACCCGCTCCCAGTCCGCGGCGTCGGGGTCGATCGGCAGATCGTCGTTGTCGATGACGTGGGCGACATGCAGGTGCGCGTCGAGGGCGAGCGCCAACCCGATCGCGACATCGAGGGCGACATGGCTGGCGTTGTGCCGGTCGAACCCAACCACCAGATGCGTGCTCGGCGCGGTCGGTCCCGCCGGCCCGTGCACCTGCGCCGGATCACGCCGATTCTGCGGCCGCCGACCGGGGCGTTCGCGGTCCTCGTGCATCATTTCCTCCTCACCACCCAGCCACGGCGACCCCGGCCGCACCGGCGACGACGGTCGGCACCGGGGTGCCGAACGCCTTGGTCGCCGCCGCTCGATACCGTTGACGTCGGATCATCCGAACGGGTTCGAAACCGGCGGTACCGAACGTGGTGTACCCGCTGCCGCACCCGAGCCCCACGATCGTGTGCACCTGATCCGGGCACCGTGGAACACGACCAGCCCGGTGGCCAACCCCGGCAACAACGATCCGGTCATCACCACCGTCGCCCACACAACTTCGGGATTCGATATGTCGGCGCTGACAGCGCCACCAGCGGACGCGGCCGGCGCCGTCCCCACACCTCCCTGGACATATGCGCATCTGTTTATGTATTGTCGCTCATGTGATCGGGTACCGAGGAGGTGTGGCCTGATGGGTCACGGACACAGTCACGCGCCCACCAGCGGGGATGGCGAGCACGCCGCGGGACGACACCGTTGGCGCCTGGCACTGGCTCTGGCCCTCATCTCCGCGTTCTTCGTCGTCGAGTTCGTCTTCGGCCTGCTGTCGGACTCCCTGGCGCTGATCTCCGATGCCGGACACATGGCCGCCGACGTCGTGACCTTGGCCGCCGCGCTGGCCGCCACCGGTATCGCGACTCGCAAGGACACCACCGGGCGACGCACCTACGGTTCCTATCGCGCGGAGGTCTTCGCCTCCGGATTCGCGGTCCTGATGATGCTCGGAGTCTCGGCCTACATCGTGATCGGCGCGCTCGGACGCATCGGCAGCCGGCCCGAAGTCGAGACCGGACCGATGCTCATCGTCGGCGCGCTCGGCCTGCTGATCAACATCGCCGCGATGGGGCTGCTGCGGGCGGGCGCTTCCGAAAGCCTCAACGTCAAAGGCGCTTACCTCGAGGTGGTCGCCGACACCGCCGGCTCCGTCGGGGTGATCGCCGCGGGCTGGCTCGTCGTCGCCACCGGAAACCCGCTGTGGGACACGATCATCGCCCTCGCGATCGGCGCTTTCGTCGTCGTCCGCGCGGTCGTGCTCGGCCGCCAGGTCCTCGCGGTCCTGGCCCAGCACGTGCCCGAGGGCGTCGACCCCGCCGCGGTCGAATCCGACCTCGCCCGCATCCCGGGCGTGGCTTCGGTCCACGACCTGCACCTGTGGACTTTGACCTCGGGGATGAACGTCGCCACCGCCCACCTCGTCGTCCCCGGCCACGGCGACACGCGCACCGTCCTGACCGAGGCACGCCGACTACTGCGAGACGACCACCGGATAGCCCATGCCACACTCCAAGTCGAACCGGCAGACCAGACCGGCTGCGACGAACTCGACTGGTAACCGGGGCCGTTGGGCCGCCCCTCGGGCCACCACGGCCCGCCTCTCCCGCGCAGAACCCACGGCGGTGGCAGCAGCGGTGGGCGCCTGGACTCATCCTCACCGGAGACGCCGCGGTGCGGGCCGGGAGTCGGGCGGCCGCTACGACGGTGCGAACGATGCGGAAGGCCGTTGTGGCTGCTGAGTCCACACGCCGAAGGGTGTGGCCAGACAGGCGGCGCCACTACGCTCATCCCAGGCGAATGCCCCCGCACCCAGACACACCACCGACTGCCCGGCTCCTGCGGTGACCTCGGCGAACGAACCTTCGAAAGCGACCGCGAGCGTCCTCGACGCCCCATCACCGGCGTCCTCGTCGACGGCGTTGCTCACCGCCATCGCATCACGACCGAGTCCGAAGGCGAGCGGGACACCGCCGCGACCTTCACTGGCTCCGACACCTCCCGCGATCCCGATGCCCAGCGCGTCCGCACCGTGTTCCGCACGGGCGTAACCCACACCCCCGAGCCCGAACGACCGCGCGTGCCCGGCCTCGTCAACGGCCGCGCGGCAGCCGGCACCACCTTCGACAACGGTGTCATCGACCTCGCGTTCCGCCACACAATGCACCGGGGCAGCGGACGCGACCCCCGGAAGCACCACCACCGCTCCCACCGCCGCCGAACACACAATCGCACCGATCACCTTCACAACCACACCCTTCCCGCTGCCGCCGACAGCACCATCCGGCCACCGGTCGCTTTCCCAGCAGCTACCCGGACGGCGCCCCCGGAAACCGCCCGGCTTCGCTTCGCCCCGAACCCTGATCACGAATGACAGCCGAGCCAGCCCGAGCGCATGCCGATCCCGACGTTCACCCGACATCCGAAAAGCGCTCCGCAGCATTCACTCCGGCACCGCGGCACCGCGTGAATCCAGAAGCCACAGCCCGGGTCGCCACCGGTGCTCCACGAATCCCGCGGCCAAGCACCCGAGGCCGAGGAGTGATGCCGATGCCGTTCCACGCGTACGGCATCGGGACAGATCGGGACATCCGGCACCGTTGTCCGGCTGCGGCCCGTGCGAGTTGACTGGTAGGGCGAGGCGGAGGGGGCGACAGCGTGTGGCAATGGAGTCGGATGGTGGCCGAACGAGCAGCTGCGGCGGTATGGACGAATCGACCTGCGAGGCCGGCCGAACCGGCGGTCGTGGACCCGCCCGCATGGGATGGCGAACCGGCTTCGCGGGCATCTGCCGTGGGCGACGGCGCTCCGGGTCGGCCCACACCGGATCCGGATGTAGGTGGAGGTCGCGACTCGTAGCGTGCGCGGTCACCGTGGCCGGCGAACGCGCCGGCAGGACGGGTCACGGCCGCCGCACTGCTCGCGGGAAGGCCCCCATCAGCGGTCCGACTTGCTCGCTGTGCTGCGGCGACTCGAGCACCCAGCTGCGTGGGCCGCGGAGAGAGGTCGACGCCTGGAGCGCTTTCCGCAGGAACCGGTAGTACTGATGCTGATCCGGCTCCAGGTGGAAATCCCGCCGGCCCGGCACCCGGGCGTACCACTCCAGGACATGACTCGCGCAATCGAGGTCCGAGGAGTTCCACTTCCTCCTCGATCGCTTCCGGGAAGCGATCCGTCGAGGCCGGGGCCATGACCGGGCAGCGGCATCGGCTCCTGACTCCCCCGGGAGGGCAGCGCGCGACGCCGGGTATCGGCGGCGATCAGTTGACGAGGTGGGTGGTGCCCGAGCGCGGCATACCGACGACGATGATCGGCTTCTCTCTGTCCGACCCGGGTTCGGCTCGGGACGGGGCGTCGTACGGCCGGCCGCCGCGGCCACCCACGCACCCGAGTGTCGTTGCCGCGCCGACGCGGCGGCCGTTGTAGGTCAGGGTTTGCGACCGACGACGGCGTAGCCCGGCAGTTTGTCGTCGTAGGACTTCGGCGGCTCGATGCCGCTCGGCCGCCAGCGGTGGATCGGCACGATGCCGGGTTCGACCATCTCCAGGCCATCGAAGAATCGGGCGACCGAGGCCTTGTCACGCGGTTCGATGTCGATCCCGCCCTGCCGGTAGGCCTCGACCGTGTTGGCGACGCCCTCGGGGTCGGCGTCGGCCGTGAAGTGGGTCATCACCAGGTAGGACCCGGACGCGAGCGGCTCGAGCAGGGTGGCGATCACGTCGTAGATCCGCTCGCCGGTCACGAAGTGTGCCAGCGCGATCACGCTGAGCGCGACCGGCTGCGAGAGATCGAGAGCCTCGCGCAGTTGCGCTGCGCCGAGGATCGACTCGGGATCGGTGATGTCGGCGTGCAGATACTCGGTGCGTCCCTCGGGCGTGCCCACCAGCAGCGCCCTGGCATGAGCCAGCACGATCGGGTCGTTGTCGGCGTACACCACGTGCGCCTGCGGCGCGATCTCCTGAGCGACCTGATGCAGATTCGGCGCGGTCGGGATGCCGGTGCCGATGTCGAGGAACTGTTGGATGCCCTGATCGGTGAGGAACCGGATCGCGCGGTGCATGAACTCCCGGTTGGTCCTGGCCAGCAGACGCACGTTGGGTATGGACCGCTCGATCTGCTCGGCGGCCGCCCGATCGGCCTCGTACCAATCCTTCCCGCCCAGGAAGTAGTCGTAGATCCGGGCCGAGTGCGGTTGGTCCTGGCGCAGATCCACGCTGATTCCGTCCGGCACGCTCACTCCTCGGGTGTGAAAAACTCGCTGTGCCTGGAGATTACACGCTCACCGCACGCAAGGCCGGGCGATTCCGGCCGCCGTGCGGCGCGGCTCCGGTCGGATACCCCCTTGGTGGCCGTGCCCATGATCAGCGGGCGGACGATCGGCGGCATTCCCCGCCACGACGATTCCTGGACCTCGTCGAGCTCGACCCGCATTCCTGGACCGGCTCGAGCGTGGCACGGATGCAGTGGCGGCCCTCCGCGAACCGGCGCCACGGCTCGGCCGGCCGGTCCTGCCATCGGGCCGGCCGCGGCGACCCGGCGCGAACGTGCTGGAGGAAGGGCAGCCGACCGCCGGGACGCAACACCCGCTCGATCTCCCGCAGCACCGGTTCGGGATCATCGACAGCGCAACCCCGCCATTCACCCGACATCCGAAAAGCGCTCCGCAGCAGCGACTTCGGCACCGAGTGACTCCAGAAGCCACAGCCCGGGTCGGGGAGTGTCCAGTGTCCAGTCGACGGCGCTGGCTCACTTCCGGCGGCTCGTCGCGATGATCCGAGGACAAGATCACTCGGAGTAGGTGATGAATACCGCTGTCGAGCCTGCGTTCTCGGGTTTGTCGGCGCGGGTGGTCCAACGAAAGCGTCGATGAGGGTATGCGCGTCGTGGTGGCGGGCCAGGACGGCACCTGGCCCAGTGGTGTGCTCGCGCTGCGGCGCAGAATCGACGATCGGTGAGGCAGGTCGTGGGCGCGCAGGGCCGATGCCGGGCCGCGTCCGGCCCGAAACGGCAGACTCCGACCCGGGAGACGACGATGTTGCAGCGCCGGCCTGCGGTGCATGATCTGCTCGATCAGGGTGTCGGACTGTTGGACTGCGCCCGGCCTCGGGGTTGACATCGGTCCTGCCCGGTGGGCTACGGTGTGAGGCGATGACTACCGGGACGGCGTTGCGCCACACACGGATGGGTTACCCGGTGCTGTTCTGAGCGCCGTGCGGGCCGGTGTCGGGCCGCTTGTCGAAAGAGGACTCTGCGGTATTGCGCGGGCTCCGCCTTCGTCGTGTTGATCACAGGACATCAACCACGACAGAAGGATTCAACGATGACTGCAACGCACGGTATCTCGGTAGACGTGCGGACACCCGATGGTGTCGCCGACGCATATCTCGCCTACCCCGACGACGATGCCACCCATCCGGGAGTACTGGTGATTCAGGACGGTTTCGGACTGCGGCCCAGCCTGCAGGCGCTGGCCGATCGTATCGCCGCCCACGGCTACACCGTCCTGCTTCCGAACGCCTATTACCGGCACGGGCGTGCGCCGGTGCTCGAGCTACCGGACTTCATCGACCCGGCGCAACGGCCGGAGATCTTCCACCAGGTCTTCCCGATGATCCGCGAACTGACACCAGCGCTCCTGCGTTCGGATGCCGGCGCCTACCTGCAATGGCTGGCGGCGTCGCCGCAGGTCTCCGCGGGGAAGGTCGGCCTCACCGGCTACTGCATGGGTGCGCGGCTGGCCGTCCTGGCCGCCGCCATGTTCCCCGATCGCGTTGCGGCGGTGGCCGGATTCCACGGGGGACCGCTCGTCACCGACACCCCGGACAGTCCGCATCTGGCCGTCGGAAACATCACGGCCGAGCTGTATTTCGCCCACGCCGGCGTGGATGACCACATGACGCCGGAACACATCGCCCAGTTCGACAAGGCACTCGCCGCCTCCGGCGTCCGTCACCGCACCGAGGTCTACGAGGGGGCCCGACACGGTTTCACCCAAGCCGATACTTCCGCCCACGACCCCGAGGCCGCCGAACGGCACTACCATGAGCTGCTGGCCCTGTTCGACCGCAATCTGCGCCAGTAGAACCCGGAAGCGGAGTCCGATCATGCACGTCGACCACAAGCCGATAGCCGGTTATGCACTCCCTGCGGCACTCGCAGCCCAATTGGGCAGGGGGTGCACTGAAAGCGGCGACAGCGGAACAGGCGCTAGGACGTCCTCATCGACCGGATCCGCGGGCATCTGCCGTGGGGGCGGCGCTCGGAGTCAGCGCGCATCGGATCCGTCACACCACGTCGACCCGGGTCGAACGCGAGTTCGGAATGGCCGCCGCCCGCGCCTTCGTCGGCGACAGCGATCGTCGAGCCCGAGGTGTGGCGACCTTCACGCTCCCGAAAAGGGCCACCGACCGGTGTACCGTGCCGCCGCATGAACGCGTTCGCCTTGCAAAATCCACACATTTTGTGTGTTGTTGATGGGTGACCAACACTTCCGGAGACGCGTACCCCTTGGCGGACACGATGACCACCTCTGTCGCGGTGCACGACGCGGCGACGGTGCTGACGGTGGACGGCGAGGTGGACCTGGCGACCGCTCCCGCATTGGAGAATGCGATCGACGGAGTGCTCGCGGACAAGCCCGCGCACCTCATCATCGACCTGACGCAGGTCAGCTTCCTTGCCTCGGCCGGGATGGCCGCGCTGGTCGGTGCGCATCAGCGCGCCGGTGAGGACACCGCGATCGCCATCGTCGCGGACGGGCCCGCCACCAGCAGACAGTTGAAGATGACCAGCTTGGACCAGGTCTTCGCGCTCTACGCCACGCTGGATGCGGCGCTGATCGCAATCGGCGGTAACTGAGCTCACACAACGACGGCGCCCCGGCACGAGCCGGGACGCCGTCGGCGTGTTCGGAGCCGGTCAGACGAGTTCGCGCAGCTGCTCGATGAGGCCGACGCGCTCGGCGGGGGTGGCGGCCAGGGGGACGACGTTGAGGACGGTCGCGCCCGCTTCCTTGAAGGCGGCGATGCGTTCCTTGACGAAACCGGCGGGGCCGATCAGGGAGATGTCGCGCACCAGGTCGTCGGGAACGATCTTGGTGGCCTCTTCCTTCTTGCCTGCGAGGTAGAGCTCCTGGATGCGGTCGGCCTCGGCGCCGTAGCCGTACTTGGTGGCCAGGGTGTGGTAGAAGTTCTTGCTCTTCGCGCCCATGCCGCCGATGTAGAGGGCCAGGTGCGGCTTGACGAACTCCAGCAGCGGGGTCACGTTCTCACCGATGGCCAGCGCGGGGCCGGCGAACACCTCGAGGTCACCGAGGGCGGGGTCGCGCTTGGCCTTGCCCGCGGCCAGCGAGTCGCCCCAGATCTCCTTCGCCTTCTCCGGCAGGAAGAAGATGGGCTGCCAGCCTTCGGCGACCTCGGCGGCCAGTTCCACGTTCTTCGGGCCGAGCGCGGCCAGCAGGATCGGGATGTTCTCGCGGACCGGGTGGTTGATGAGCTTGAGCGGCTTGCCCAGGCCGGTGCCGCGGTCGGCGGGCAGCGGGATCTGGTAGTACTTGCCCTGGTATTCGAGGCGTTCGCGGCGCCACACCTTGCGGCAGATCTCGACGAGTTCCCTGGTGCGGCCGATGGGCGCGTCGTAGGGGACGCCGTGGAAGCCTTCGACGACCTGCGGGCCGGAGGCGCCGAGGCCGAGCAGGAAGCGGCCGTCGGAGACGAAGTCCAGGCCGGCGGCGGTCATCGCGGTGAGGCTGGGGGTCCGGGTGTAGATCTGCATGATGCCCGACGCCAGCTCGACCCGCTCGGTCTTGGCCGCGAGGTAGCCCAGCGCGCTGACCGCGTCGAAGGAATACGCCTCGGGCACGAAGACGATGTCGAGTCCGGCCTTCTCCAGGTCGGCCACTTCGGCCGCGACTTCCTTGAAGCCGCCCGAGTAGTTGATGCCCAATCCGATCCGCATAGTGCCCAACATAACCCCGGCAACCGATGAGCCACGCACCGGCTGGCACGCGGTGTCGCGTGCGGTGGAGGTCACGATGCCGAGTAGCGTGAGGCCGTAGTCATTCGCCGTCATCGAAAGGCCGAAATTCCGTGTCGCAGCCGACCACCTCGTCCCCGGAAAGCACCTCGCCCGCCTCGGCCGGGTCTTTCGGCACGGCCACGCTCGCCGGCTACCTGTCCGATCTGGGCGCGAAGGTGCCCGCACCCGGCGGCGGCGCCGTCGCCGCGCTGCACGCCGCCCAGGGCGCGGCGCTGGTCGCGATGGTGGCGCGCTACACCACCCGCGCCAAGGACGCCGAGCACCGCCCGGTGATCGACCGGATCATCGAGGCCGCCGATGCCGCGCGCGAGCGGGCGCTGGCCCTGGCCGACGCCGATGCCGCCGCGTTCACCGCCGTCGGTGAGGCCTACAAGCTGCCCAAGGGCACCGAGGCCGAGGTGGCGGCCCGCAAGGCGGCCATCGACGCCGCACTGGTCGAGGCCGCCCGGGTGCCGGCCGCGGTGGTGGATCAGGCCGACGAGGTGCTCTCGCTGGCCGCGGAACTGCTGCCGATCGGCAACCCGAATGTGGTCACCGATATCGGCGCGGCCGCCGATGCCGCGCGCGCCGCGGCCACCAGCTCTCAGCTCAATATCGAGATCAACGTGGCCTCGCTGCCCGCCGCCGAGGGCGATCTCTTCGCGCCGGTGCTGATGCGTATCGACGAGATCGCCGCGCGCGCCGACAGCCTGCACGACGAGGTACTGCACGCCGTGCGCCTGCGCTGACCCGACGCGTCCGGCGCCCCCGGCAATCGCGCGGCACACGAAGTCGGTAGCTGCTCATCGCAGGAATCGACACCGACGGTCACAGCAACTTTCGGCGAAGTCGGAGCGCGCGAGCTACCGTTGACGGGCATGAGTGAGGAGATCAGTGCCTCGCAGGGGGGCGGTGACGATCCTGCGCTAGCTGTCCGCCAGGGCCGCGAGCAAGCATGGAGCAACTACCGCGCCGCGCGAATCGAACTGAGCGAGTTGCGGATTCGCACCAATCTCGACGGCTGGCCGACCTGGGTGCACATGCTGCCCGGCGGCAAGCTCGAGCGTGCCGATCGCAAGCTCGTCGAGCTGCGCGGGAAGTTGTCCCGGCACGGGGTCGGCGCCGAGGAGCGGCGCTGGGGACCGCTGTCCGGCGGGGAGCTGCCGGGCACTCAGGGCGTGGTGACGCTGGAGTCGGCCATCGCCGGGCTCGTCCCCCGCTACCGCGCGACCGCGCCGGCCTGGGCCGCCGAGCTCGCGGCGATCGCGCGTTCGGGACCGCAGGTCCGGGAGGCCGCGGCCGACGGAGACCGCGCACAGGTGCGGGCGCTGACCGAACGACTGCTGACCGCGGTGCGACTGGCGCCCGACGAGCGGGCCGCGGAGCGGCTGCTCGGCTTCCTGCCCGGCGAGCTGCGGCCGATTCCCGCGGAGGTGACAGCACTGCGCCGTTCGGGTGCGGGGCCGGTCGCGGTCGCCTTCGAGGTGCGGACCAGCACGATCGAGCTCGACAGCATCACCGTCACGCCGGGATTGCGCGGCATGGGGCTTGGCAGCGCGAATCTGATGCACCTGTGCCGGACGGCCGACGAGCACCGGATGCGCATCGTCGCCCGGTTGGTACCGATCTACCACGACGACTCGGCGGTGCCGAAACTGGCGGCGTGGTGCCGCCGGCACGGGTTCACCGTGCAGGAGCGGGTGGGCGGCCGGATCACCCGCGAACCGGGAATGCCGCTCTGACGGTGGGACGCCGGCGGCGGTCGGCGGGTTTCGGACACGACCGGCCTTGTTGATCATGCGGGCGTAAACTGGTCTATCCCGGTCCACCAGGTTCGAAAGGGGTGGCCGCCCATGCGGAGCGTCCGGCCTGTTCTACTCGCGATCACGGTCATCGCGTTGATGGTTTTCGGTTCCGGCGGCGCGTCCGCGATATCCGTAGGCACCACATCCAGCGGCCTGCGCGCCACCATCTCCCCCTCCGGCGGACGGATGGTCGGCGTCGCCCAGCCGGTCACGGTCGAGTTCGCCGAAGCGGTCACCGACAGGGCTCGCGCCGAGCGGTCCGTGCACGTCACCGCCGACGAGCCGCTGCCGGGCACGTTCTCCTGGGCGAGCGACCGCTCGCTCACGTGGACACCGGACGGCCTGTTGCCCACCAACTCGGTGATCAGCGTGCGCGCCGGTGACGTGCGCACCGAATTCACCACCAATGCGGGCGTCTACGCCGAGGCCGACATGTCCGCACACACCTTCACGGTGAGCATCGGCGGCCAGGTGGTGCGCACCATGCCCGCCTCGATGGGTAAGCCGGGCCGGGAGACACCGACCGGCACCTTCCCCGTGCTGGAGAAGTTCCGCTCGATCGTGTTCGACTCCCGCACCATCGGCATCCCGCTCAGCTCGCCGGAGGGCTATCTCATCGACGGCGAGTACGCCGAAAGGCTCACCTGGGGAGGCGTTTTCGTCCACGCGGCGCCGTGGTCGCTGGACTCGCAGGGCTACGCCAATGTCAGCCACGGCTGCATCAATCTCTCCACCGAGGATGCCGCCTGGTACTACAACACCGTCGGCGTCGGAGACCCGGTCTACATCCACTGGTGAGCCCCGCCGACGTCCGGAGCAGTGCGCCGGGAAGATCCCGCCGACGGCGATGTGCGGCATGCGCGGCCGTGCCGGCACGAGAGCGTTCCGGCGGCGGTGTGTGGCGCTGCGCACGTGCTCGCGCGTCAAGGCCCGTATTTGGCTGATCCGCGTTACCCGGCGGTATCGTGCCCGGGGAGTTTGTTTCGAGGCGTGCCGCGGTGGCGCATCGGATGAAGGGCGGGGACATGAATCGATGGGATCCGGGCGCGCGACCGCAAGCACCGGAGTCCGCATCGCCGGACACCCAGCCGCTGGGGGGCGGCCGTTTCGACGGGCAGGACCGGCTGCCGGGGACGGCGCGGGCGAAGGCTCCGGAGGTGGTCGATCGGACGGGCGCGGGCCGGACCACCGACCTCTTTCCCGAGGAGGACGTCTTCGCGCGGATGATCGACCGCTCACCCAAGCGCGGCCCGCTGTTGCGCTGGGCGCCGGTGGTGCTCGGCTGCCTGGCCGCGGTGGCGCTGGTGGCGGCGGCCACGATCTTCCTGCGCGACGACGGCGCCCCGCGGCAGGCGTCGACCACCGAGGCCGTGCCGACCGCGCCCGGTGACGCCTCCCCCGCCACCCAGTGCCCCGCCGAGCGGGTGGGTAATCGGATCCAGGGCAACGGCTCGGGCGGCACCGATTCCGGGCCCGCGGTGATCTTCGCGTTCCAATACGCCTATTACGTCCAGCGTTCGGCCGAACTGGCGCGCGCCATGGTCGCGCCGAACGCCTCGGTGCCCACCGACGAGGAGATCCAGCAGGGCATCGACTCGGTGCCGGTGGGCACGATCCACTGCGTGGCGATCAACCCGGGCGCGTTCGCGGGCCAGTACCGGGTGGTGGTGACCGAGCACCGGCCGGGGCAGACGCCGGTCTCCTACAACCCGCAGCTGGTCAGCGTCGCGGATTCGGGCGGCCGCACGCTCATCACGAGCATCTCCGCCGCCTGAAGCTCAGCCGCCCGAATCGGTTGGGCTCAGCCGCGGTGCTTTTCGGCCGCTTCGACCACGTGGCGCATGAGCAGGGCCGTGGTGACCGGGCCGACGCCGCCGGGGACGGGGCTCAGGCTCGCGGCCTTGCCCTGCACCGAGGCCGCGTCGACGTCACCGACGATGCCGCCGTCCGGGGATTCGTTGGTGCCCACGTCGACCACGACCGCGCCTTCCCTGACGTGCTCGGCGGCGATCAGCCCGGCCCGGCCGACCGCGGCGACCACGATGTCCGCGGCCGAGGTGACCGACGGCAGGTCGGTGGTGCGCGAATGACAGACGGTGACCGTGGCGTTCTCGGCGAGCAGCAGCTGGGCCAGCGGCTTGCCGACGACGTTCGAGCGGCCGACCACCGCGACGTGCCGCCCCGACAGCGTGATCCGGTGATGCTTCAGCAGTTCCACCACGGCCTGCGAGGTGGCGGGGACGAAGCCGTCGAGGCCGGCGGCGAGCAGGCCGAGCGAGAGCGGGCTGACGCCGTCGACGTCCTTGTCCGCGGCGATCGCGGGGCTCACGTCGTCGAGGGTGACACCCGCGGGCAGCGGGGTCTGCAGCATGATCGCGTCGAAGGCGGGGTCGGCGCTGCGCTCGGTGAGCTCGGCGCGGATGCGTTCGGCCGACGCGTCGGCGCCGAGATCGATGCGGTCGCAGTCGATTCCGAGACGCTCGGCGGCCTTGCGCAGCGAGTTGACGTACCAGGCGCTGGCCGGGTCGTCGTTTGCCACGATCAGGGCCAGCCGCGGTCCGGTGCCCGCGGCGGTCAGCGCCTGCGCGCGCTGCTTGGTGTCGGCATTGATGGCGGCGGCGAGTTCCTTGCCGGTCAGCGAAACGGTATCCACGTCGGGACAGCCTAATCCTCGTGGTGTGCGGCGCCCCCGGAGCCGCCCCGCAGGCGGCTCGGGCGCGTCCGGCGTGTCGCCGTGACCGGTCACGAATTACCAGGGATTCGGCGCGACCGGCCGTATGGTGAATGGGCCCTGTTTCCGCTGTCTCCGAGGCCGATCGCTCGAACCGTAGACCCGTTCACACTCGTGGAAAGGTGTCGACCGAAGTGAGATTCCCCCGGCAAGGCAAGACCCTTCTGGCGGCCGGTTGCGTCGCCGTCGCACTGTCCGGTCTGGCGGGAGCCCCCGCCCAGGCGTCCCCCGAGACCGATGCCCTCTACAACTCCGCGCAGCGCCATTTCACCTCCGGCGATCCCGGTGCCGGCCGCGCGGACCTGCGGGCACTGATCGGCATGGACCCCGCCGATGCCGAAGCGCTCGCGCTGCAGGCCATCTGGTCGCACTTCGACAACGACCTCATCGCCATGAACGACGCCATGAACCGCCTGCGGGCCGTCGATCCCGGTCTGGCCGCGGGTACCGACAATGTGTTCCGCGCGATCGGCGCCGCGGTCGGCACCCTGCCGAATCCGTTGCCCGCGCTGATCGGGCCGCAGACCGGCATCGTGGTGCTCGGCTACGGTCTGCTGCCCGACGGCGCGCTGCGCCCCGAGCTGGTCAACCGGCTGACCGCCGCCTGGATCCAGGCCGTCGCCGCGCCCTTCTCCCCCATCGTGGTGACCGGTGGCAATCCGCAGAACGGCATCACCGAGGCCGAAGCCATGCGCAACTGGCTGGTCGGCCGCGGCATTCCGGCCGCCCGCGTGCACGTGGAGAACCGCGCCGGTTCGACCGTGCAGAACGCCCTGTTCAGCACTCAGTTGCTGCGGAATGTGGGCGCGAACAGCGCGGTGGTGGTCACCTCGCCCAACCACATCCGCCGGGCGGTCGCCGATTTCATCGTCGCGGGCACCCACGTGGTCGGCGCGATGACCTCGCTCGAGCAGTTGGTGTCACAATTGCCCCCGCCCGCACGCTCGTCCCAGCGCGGCATCTATCTCGACGCCACCCGCACATTCCAGCTGAGCACCTCGCGCTGACCACTCCATCGGCCTCGGCAGTCGCGGAATTCACTGGCCTCGGCGCCGGTCGTGCGTCGACTATGGACGGATGCAACGAGTTCTCGCCGACCTCACCATCCGGCTGCGTGCGGCCGGCTGCGTCTTCGCCGAGGAGGAGGCCGCCCTGCTCGCCCGGGCAGCGGCGGCCTCCGGCGTGTCACTGGACGAACTGGCCGAACGCCGGATCGCGGGGTCACCGCTGGAGCACGTGCTCGGCTGGGTGGAGTTCGACGGGCTGCGAATCGCTGTCGAGCCCGGGGTGTTCGTGCCGCGGCAGCGCACGGCCCTGCTGGTGGAGACGGCGGTGACCATGGCCGCGGACCGGCCGGGCGTACTGCGGGTGGTGGATCTGTGTTGCGGGTGCGGGGCGCTGGGGCTGGCCTTCGCGGTCCGGATACGCGCGCTCGGGCGTGAGATCGAGCTGGTGGCCACCGATGTCGATGCGACCGCGGTGCGTTGCGCCCGTGGCAATCTCGCCGAGTACGGCACGGTGGTGGCCGGTGACCTCTTCGAGGCGCTACCGGAGTCGCTGCGCGGGCGGATCGACATCCTGCTGGCCAATGTGCCCTATGTACCCACCGGCGCCATCGCCGATATGCCCACCGAGGCGCGCGACCACGAACCGCACGTGGCACTCGACGGCGGGCCCGACGGCCTGGCCGTGCTGCGCCGGGTCGCCGAGGCGGCGCCCTCCTGGCTCGCGCCGGGAGGCTCGGTGCTGTGCGAGACGAGCCGGGATCAGGCGGCCGCTGCGGTGGCGGCGTTCGCCGACGAGGGGTTGTCGGCTCGGCGGGTCGATTCCGAGGCGTTGTTCGCGACGGCCGTGGTCGGGGTCCGTTAGGCGCTGAAAAGCGTGTGCCTCGATCAGCGTGCGCCGGGCAGAAACTGCTGCCCGGCAGCTCTTCTCACTTCTGGCGCAGGATGTTCATGATGCGCAGGTAGAGCGTCATGACCCGGGCCCACAGCTGTTCGGACATGCCCGGCAGCGGGGCGACCGGCAGCACCCGCTGGGTGGCGATGGTCTGGGTGTCGACGTACTTGAGCAGGCCTTCGGGGCCGTGCCTGCGGCCGGTGCCGGAGATCCCCAGGCCGCCCGACGGCGCGTCGACGCTGCCCCACGCGGCGATGAACCCTTCGTTGACGTTGACCGATCCGGCCTGGATGCGGGCGGCGACCCGCCTGCCGCGCTCGGCGTCCTTCGTCCAGACGGAGGCGTTGAGACCGTAGGGGGTGTCGTTGGCGGCCTCGACGGCCTCGTCCTCGCTCGCGACCTTGTAGATCGAGACGACCGGGCCGAAAGTTTCCTCGCTGTGCACGGTCATCTCCGGGGTGACGCCGGTCAGCACGGTGGGTTCGTGGAAGAACGGGCCGAGGTCGGGGCGGTGGCGGCCGCCGGCCAGCACGGTCGCGCCCTTGGCGACGGCGTCGTCGATGTGGGCGCGCACGGTGTCGAGCTGGCGCTGGAAGGTCAGCGAGCCCATGTCGGCGCGATAGTCCAGTCCGCCACCGAGTTCGATGCCCTCGACCGCGGTGACGAATTCGCGCACGAAACGGTCGTGGACGGCCTCGTGGACGTAGATTCGCTCGATGGATTCGCACAGTTGGCCCGCGGAGGCGAAGCACGCGCGCACCGCGATCTTCGCCGCCCGGCCGACATCGGCGTCTTCCAGCACCAGCAGCGGGTTCTTGCCGCCGAGTTCGAGCGAGTAGCCGATGAGCCGTTGCCCGGCCTGCTGGGCGATGGTCCGGCCGGTCGCGCTGGAACCGGTGTAGTCGACGTAGTCGGCGCGGTCGATCACCTCCCCGCCGATCACCGAGCCGCGACCGAGCACCGCCTGCCACAGGCCCTTCGGCAGCCCGGCGCGCTCGGCGGCGTCGATCGCCCACAGGGTGGTGAGCGCGGTCTGGTTGTCCGGGCGCGCGACCACGGCATTGCCCGCGGCCAGGGCGGGCAGCGCGTCGGAGACCGAGAGCGCCAGCGGGTAGTTCCACGGCGAGATCACCGCGACCACGCCCTTGGGACGATGCAGCACATCGACTGTGGTGAGCACCGGCAGCACGCCGCGCGGCTTGCGCGTGCCGAGCAGTCGATTCGCCTGCGCCGCGTAGTATCTCGCGTTCACCGCCACATCGGCGACCTCGTCGAAGGCGTGCGCGCGGGACTTGCCGGTCTCGGTCTGCACGATGTCGAGGACGGTGTCCTGCTCGGCGAGCACGATCCGGTGCAAGCGGCGCAGCACGGCGACCCGCTCGCGCACCGGCCGCTGCGCCCATTCCCGCTGTGCCGCGCGGGCGGTGACGAAGGCCCGGTCGATGTCCTCGACCGAGGACTGCGGCAGGTCGGCGATCTTGGCTCCGGTGACGGGTGCGAAGACCTCGACGGTGCCCGCGCCGCCCGCGACGGCGCGGTCCAGCAGCGGCTTCACCAGGTCGGCGGACAGTGCGGCGGGCGGGGTAACGGTCGTCATCGGCGCTCTCTCCGGCATGTGGGGGCGGGGATCGTTGAGTGTTCAACTGAACACCAGTGTTAGATTAATGACGCAGCACGGCCCGGTGTCAAGCTTCTCGTGGCGGCGCACCGCGGCCGCCGCCGTCGTCCTGTGAGGTTGCACCATGCCATCCGAGACCAGCTCGCCCGACACCGCCGAGGTCGCACCCGGGGTCCACCGTCCCGGCCTGGTGGCGGCCGGAGCGGCGCAGCCCGAGGCGAACGTATCCGCGGCAGGCGTGGGCGCCGACGAGCGCGACGCCGCCCGGCCCGAACCGAGGGCGGCCCGCCGCGGCAGACCGCCGCAGAGCGAGCGGCAGGCCGAACAGGTGCGCGCCCGCATCGTGCGCGCCACCGCGGAAGTGTTCAGCCGCAACGGTTCTCGCGGGATGACGGTCGCACGCATCCTCGAACAGGCCGAGCTGGCCCGGCCGACGTTCTACCGCTACTTCGGTAAGGCCGAGGAACCGCTGCACGTCCTGCTCACCGAATCCAACGACCGCCTCACCGGCGGTATCCACGCCGCCCTGCGCGCCTCGGCCGATCCGGTGCCGCTGACCGTCGGCCTCATCGACGCCTACCTGGACTGGGCGCGCGGGCACGGACGCATGCTCGGCCCGTTGTTCGCCGAGTTCCACGACCCGGCCTCCCCCGTCTCCGCCTACCGCGAGCGCGCCCTCGACGACATCCGCGCCGCCGTCCGGGCTAGATTCGCTGCTCTGGGCCGACCCGCCCCCGCGCCGCTCGATCTGGACGCCGCCCTGCACCTGTGCGAGTACGTGATCTTCCGTATCTCCACCGCGGCCGAGGGCGAGCCCGCCCCGGAGGTCGTGGACGCCGCCCGGCTCACCATGATCCGATTCCTGCTCCCCGTCCTCGGCACCCGCGCCGACCTGCAATACGCGCTCGACCTGCCCGGCATGTTTCCGCCGGACGCCTGACCGAAGGACATGGACGGCGTCGGGGTCCGGACGGGATCGTCGCCGAGCACCGGGTGGACGCCTGCCGGCAGCTCGGCCGAATCCGAGACCACGTGAGGGGACGTCGCGCAGGCGCGGCGGCATCCTGATCGAGCTCCTCGGGCGGCGGTCCGGTGGAGCGGCGGTCTACCGCGCCGGGAGGGGCGAGAAAGTGATCACGCCGTCCACAGCGGTGGCGACGGTGCCGCCGTCCGGGCTGTAGGCGGCGATGTCGACCGCGCCCTCGGGGCCGGGGTCGAGCGGGCCGTCCACGACCGGACCGTCGGCTGTGTCGCGGATCAGGACGGCGCCGTCGAAATAGCCCATCGCGACGAGGGATTTGCCGTCGGGGCGAAGGTGAGGCCGAAGATCGAGTCGGGGAAGCCGAGTTCGCCGATCATCTTGCCGTTGGCGCTCTCCCAGAGCCGCAGGGCCCCGTCGAAGGCGCCGGTGGCCATGATGGCGCCGTCCGGGGAGAACGCGATGGCGTTGACGTTTCCGATGTGGCCGTGGTCGATGCGGCGGATCTGCCGGAGGGTCGCGGTGTTCCAGAGGATGAGGCTGTCATCGGTACCCGCGGTCGCCAGCATGTCGGCGGTGGGGTTGCACACCGGACAACACGGCGAAATCGGGCGTGATCGTCCGGCGACGGTGACCCTACCGTTGTGAGCGGTCGGTTTCTGTCGGTGGAACGACCGGCGCCGCCGCACACGCCACGCATGCGCCGCCGGGAGCGCGTGTGACCCGCACCCCTATGCTGTCGGCGGCGGTCGACGGCACAACCGGGCCGGGCGGCCGATCCAATCCTTACTGGTACGACATATTTTCGGAGGCAACCCCATGCGCGTGCTCGTCACCGGCGCCAATCGCGGAATCGGAGCCGCGATCGCCGGCCACCTCGTCGCCGAAGGGCATACCGTCTGGGGTACGCACCGGGGGTCGACGGTGCCCGACGGGGTGCACGGCGTGGAGTGCGATGTCACCGACGACGCCTCGGTCGACGCCGCGTTCACCCACATCGAGAAGACCGACGGTCCGATCGAGGCCGTGATCGCCAATGCGGGCATCACCGACGACACCCTGATCATGCGGATGAACACCGAGCAGTTCAGCCGCGTCATCGACACCAACCTGACCGGCGTGTTCCGGGTGATCAAGCGCGCGACCCGCAATATGGTGCGCAACCGGCTGGGCCGCATCGTCATCATCGGCTCGGCCTCCGGTCTGGCCGGTATGCCCGGTCAGGTGAACTACACCGCCGCCAAGGCCGGTGTCGTCGGCATCGCGCGCTCGCTGGCGCGCGAGCTGGGTTCGCGCAATATCACCGCGAACGTGATCGCGCCCGGCTTCACCGAGACCGACATGGCGGCAGGCGTCAACGAGAAGGTCGCCGAGATCGCCCTGCAGGCCATTCCGCTGGGCCGCTTCGGCAAGCCCGAAGAGGTCGCGGCCACCACGGCGTTCCTGCTCACCCCCGGCGCCGCCTACATCACCGGCACCGTCATCAATGTCGACGGCGGCATCGGCATGGGTCACTGACCCGAACGGCCCGGCTCAACACGGCACCACGATTCTAGAACCTGTTCTAATCTGGGAGCCGTAGCGAGCCGGGACCGAACCGGTCCCCCGACCGGGAGTGAGTGAACGTGCCTGTTGCCCTGACCGCCGATCAAGCGGCGTTGGCGGAGAGCGTCGGCGGATTCGCCGCGCGTCACGCCACCCGCGAATACACCCGGAAGAACACCGAGCAGTTGCGGCGCGGTGAGCTGCCCTCGTTCTGGGCCGAACTCGTCGCGACCGGACTGACCGGCGTGCATCTACCGGAGAACGTCGGCGGGCAGGGCGGTTCGCTCGAGGAGATCGCGGTGGTGATCGCCGAGTTCGGTAAGGCGCTGCTGCCGGGCGCGCTGCTGCCCAGCGTGCTCGCCAGCACCGTGGTGTCGGGAGCCGAGGCGGGCGAGCACACCGAGGCCGCGCTGCGCCGGTTCGCCGAGGGCGCGACCGGTGCGGTCGTCACCCCGGAGCACGCCGTGGCTCTCGGCGAGGATGCGGCGAGCCTGACCGGGACCACCGGACCGGTGCTCGGCGCGGTCGCGGCGCAGGTCTTCGTCGTGGCGGCGGGCGGGCGCTGGTTCCTGATCGACTCCGACGCCGCAGGCGTCACAGTGACCGCCGAGCCCGGCGCCGACCTCGGTCGCGATATCGGGCGGGTCGTCTTCACGCACGCGACGCCGAGCGCCGAACTCAGCGGCGTCGACGGCGACCGCGCGGCCGACCTGGTGGTCGCCTTCCTGGCGGTCGAGGCCGCGGGCGTGATCCGCTGGTGCTCGGACACCGCCACCGAATACATCAAGGCGCGCAAGCAATTCGGGCGTCCGGTCGGCGCCTTCCAGGCCGTCCAGCACCGGGCCGCGCAATTGCTCATCACCAGCGAACTGGCGACCGCCGCCGCCTGGGACGCGGTGCGCGGTCTCGACGACGAGCCCGGTCAGCGCGTGCACGCCGTCGCCGCGGCCGCGCTGACCACGCTGGGCAACGCGGTGCACGCCGCGGTGGAATGCCTCGCCCTGCACGGCGCGATCGGCTTCACCTGGGAGCACGATCTGCACCTGTACTGGCGCCGCGCCATCACCCTGGCCGGGCTGGCGGGGCCGGGTGAGATCTGGGAGCGCAGGCTGGGCGAGGTCGCGATGGACGGTCCGCGCAACTTCGCCGTGCCGCTGCCGGAGACCGACCCGACATTCCGCAACTGGGTGTCCGGCATCCTGGATCAGGCTGCGGCACTGGACAATCCGAACCCGAGTACGCTCGGCGACCTGGACATGGTCGCCATCGGCCCGCGCCGCACTCTGCTCGCCGACCACGGCCTGGTCTGTCCGCCCATGCCCAAGCCCTACGGCATCGAGGCCGGGCCGCTCGAGCAGCTGATCCTGCAGGACGAGTTCGACAAGCACGGCATCGCCCAGCCGTCGATGGGCATCGGCCAGTGGGTGGTGCCGATCGTGCTGCAGCGCGGCACCCCCGAACAGCTCGCCCGCCTGGCCGCGCCCGCGCTGCGCGGCGAGGAGATCTGGTGCCAGCTGTTCAGCGAGCCCGAGGCGGGTTCGGATGTGGCGTCATTGAGCCTGCGCGCCACCAGGGCCGACGGCGGCTGGCGGCTCAACGGCCAGAAGATCTGGACCACGCTGGCGCATCGCTCGCACTGGGGTCTGCTGCTGGCCCGCACCGACCCGGAGGCCGAGCGTCATCGCGGGCTGACGGTGTTCCTGGTGGACATGCACGGCGAGGGCGTCACCGTCCGGCCGATCACCCAGTCCAGCGGTGACGCCGAGTTCAACGAGGTGTTCTTCGACGACGCCTTCGTCCCCGACGAGATGGTGCTCGGCGAGCCGGGACAGGGCTGGGCGCTCACGCTGGAAACCCTTGCCCAGGAACGGCTTTTCATCGGCGGTGTCCGCGATCCCGGCCACAACAAGCGCATCGTGGGGATCATCGAGCGCGAGGAGTTCGCGGGCAGCCGCGACGCGGCGCTGCGCACCCTGGGCCGGATCAGCGCGCGCGGCGCGGCGATCTCGGCGATGAACCTGCGCGAGACGATCCGCAGGCTCGACGGCCAGCCGGTCGGACCGGGCACGAGCATCGCCAAGGCCGCCGCCGCCATGCTGCACACCGACGCCGCGGCGGCGGCGCTCGAATTGATCGGCCCGGCCGCCGCACTGAGCGAGACGGTGAACGAGGTCGTGCATCACGAACTCGACATCCCCACCTGGGTGATCGGCGGCGGAACCCTGGAGATCCAGCTCAACACGATCGCGACCCTGGTGATGGGGTTGCCGCGCAAGTGAGTCGGACGG
>NZ_BAGA01000087.1 GCF_000308595.1 Nocardia higoensis NBRC 100133
TGTCTGGGCGGCCGAGGTGCCCGAGATGGAAAGGATATGGACGGAATACTATCGGCATGTCTCCGCGCTCTCGGAAGAGGTGATGAGTCTCTTCGCGGAAGCGCTGGACCTGCGCCCGGACTTCTTCGCGGACAAAATTGACAGACCCATCAGCAACCTCTTCGCCAACTGCTACCCTCCGATTCTGACGCCGCCCGAAGAGGGACAGATCCGGGTCGGCGAACACACCGACTACGGAACGCTGACGCTTCTCTACCAGCAGGACGAGGTCGGCGGCCTCGAGGTCTTCGTCCGTGGCGAATGGACCCCGATTCCGCCGACTCCCGGGGCGTATGTCGTCAATATCGGTGATCTGATGGCTCGCTGGACCAACGACCGTTGGATATCCACCCTGCACCGGGTGCAGAATCCGCCGGCGCATCTGTGGCATCTGCGGCGGATCTCGCTGCCGTTCTTCTGCCAGCCCAATTACGACGCCGTCATCGAGGCGTTGCCTTCCTGCATCGACGAGTCGCATCCGGCGAAGTACGAGCCGATCACTTCGGGGGAGAACATCCTGCGCAAGACCTACACGAGCTTCGATCTCACCACCGCGACCGATCGGCCCGCGTGACGGGTGGATCGCTCGCCGTCGTCTGCCCGCGGGCACCGGTGACTGCGGCTCACGCCCCCTCCTTTCCGTTCCGTTCGAATTCCGAATTCCGTTCCATCAAAGGAGCAATCATGTCCCTCCATCGATTCCACCGCGTCGTCGCCCGGCGTGCGGTCCTTGCCACCCTCGCGCTGTGCGTGACCGTGACCTCGGTTGCCTGCGGTTCGGTAGACGGTGACGCTGGGGACGCGGATGCCCCCACTATCGCCGTCTCGTTCCCCAACTACTCGCGCACGCCTGCGTTGCAGGTCGAGATGAGAGCGGCCGAGCGGCGGGCGGCCGAGCGCGGGTACCGAATCGTTCTCGACGACCCGGGCCAGGACATCGACAAACAGGTCAGCACTATCCGCACCTGGATTCCCCAGCAGTACGACGCGATCGTCGCAGTCGCTCTCGACGCCACCGCGCTGGAAGGCATCGCCGCCAAGGTCGTCGAGAGCGGCACCAAGTGGATCACCTACGGCTCGTCGTTGCAGAACCAGAGCGGTGAGATCGACATGCAGCAGGAGGCAGCCGGGGCGACGCTGGGCCGGCTGGCGGCCGATTGGTTCAACGAGAAGCATGGCGGCACAGGGGAAGTGGCCATCCTGACCTACGAGGAAGCCGAGTGGGCTCGCAAACGCCGGGAGTCGCTCGAAGCCACTCTCGCCGCGGCCGCTCCCGGTGTCAGGGTCGTCGCGCGTCAGGACGCGTTGTCGGAGACCGAAGGACTCGACGCCACCAAGAACATCCTGCAAGCCCACCCCGGCCTGAACGGGGTGCTCGCCATCTCCGAATCAGCCAGTGTCGGAGCCTATTCGGCTCTTCCCGACAAGTACTCGGCCGACATGTACGTAGGAGGCATGGACGGGGACAGAGAGGCGATCGAAGCGATCGCCGCCGGCGGGGCCTACCGCGGCTCGGCGGCGCTGGATCTTCCCGCACTCGGCGAGGGCTTGGTCACCACAGCCATCGACGCCGCCGAGGGCGCCGAGAGCGCCGTCTACCGGGTGACCTACGTGCCGGTCACCGCGGGCAGCCCCGAGCTCGAGCAGATGCAGGCGGTCTGGAAATGACTACAGGGGGTGGTGGTTTCGCCGTCCACGGACTCCGCAAGTCCTACGGCGGCCTTCCGGTCCTGCGCGGTGTGGATCTGACGGTCGAGCCGGGCGAGATCCATGCCCTGCTGGGGGCCAACGGCGCGGGCAAATCGACGCTGATCAAATGCCTCAGCGGCGCCGAGAGCCCCGACGCGGGCGAAATCATGGTTCGTGGTCGGCGACAGCACGACCTGACGCCCCGGGTGGCGCGGGAGGCGGGCGTGGCTGTCATCCACCAGACGCCGAGCCTCACCCTGACCCTCGACGTCGCCGACAACATATTCCTCGGCAACGAGCCGACTCGGGGACCGTGGCTGCGGAATCGCCGTAGGGCCGTGGCGCGGTCGGCGGAATTGTTGTCCGAACTCGGCTCCGATATCGCACCGGACGCCGATCTGCGCTCGCTGGGCAATGCCGAGCTGGCAGTCATCGAGATCGCCAAGGCGCTGGCTCGTGAGCCCGCGGTTCTCATCCTGGATGAGCCGACCGCCTCACTTACCGAACGCGAGGTCGTGCAGTTGGCCGTGCAGATGCGTCGACTGCGCGATCGCGGCCTGCCGCTGCTGTTCGTCACCCATCGGCTCACCGAGGCGCTCGAGCTCGCCGACCGGGTCACGGTGCTGCGCGGCGGCGAGGTCGTATTGAACTCCGCAGCGGCGGAGTTGTCCAAAGACGACCTGGTCGCCGCCATCGTCGGGCCGCGGTCGGCCTCGGTCCTCTCGCGGCGGGCGAGGCGGCCCGCCGGGGTGGACACCTCCCCGAGGCTCGACGTGCGCGATCTCAGCGGACCAGGTGTGGGACCCGTGCGGCTGCGGGTGGCGCCGGGCGAGATCGTGGGTCTGTTCGGGCTGGTGGGGGCCGGTCGGACCGAACTGCTCGAGACGCTGGCCGGGGCCCGTCGTCGCAGCGGTGGGCAAGTCTTCCTCGACGGTCGGCGGGTCACTCATCGCAGTCCCGGCGACGCGATCGCCGACGGGGTCGCCCTGGTTCCTTCCGATCGGTTGCGCAAGAGCATCTTCGCGACGCTGTCCGGGGAGACCAATGTGATGGTTTCGCGGCTGTCGACTACGGCTCGTTACGGGCTGGTTCGCTCCCGCGCAGCGGAACGCGCGACCTTCTCGCGGACGGCGAAGTCCCTCGGATTGTGGCCGTCGCGCGGAGATCTGGATGCGAACCGCTACTCCGGCGGCAATCAGCAGAAGCTCGTGATCGGTCGCTGGCTCAACGGCATCGGCACAGTGCGTCTGCTGTTGCTCGACGAACCCACAGACGGTGTCGATGTCGGCGCTCGCGACGAATTGTATGCCGCTGTCCGCGAATTCGCGGGCAAAGGCGGGGCTGTCCTGCTCGCTTCGTCGGAGCCGGAGGAACTGATGGCCGTCGCGGACCGGGTCGTGGTCCTCGCTCGTGGCCGCGTCGCAGGCGAGCTCGGCCACGAGAGTCTGGACGAGCACGGGCTTCTCAGGCTGGCGCACGCAGGTGAAGCCGATGTCGCCGCGCCGTCCGCGGCAGCGCTCGAGTCCTATCCATACGTCAACATTCCCGCGGACGACCGGCCCGTCCCTGTCGAATCTCCGAGGTGAACCCACCATGCGATTGTTCTTCGATCGACTGTCCAGGCCCCAGGCGATCTCCAATACGGTGCTCGTGCTGGCCCTGATTGCCATGTGCTGTTATTTCATGTCCCGGACGTCGCGATTCGCGACCGGCACGAATCTGATGACCCTTGTCGACAACGCGGCCGCCTTGGGAATCATGGTGGTGCCTTTCACCATGCTGGTCATCGCCGGTTACATCGACTTCTCGGTCGGTTCTGCCGCCGCGCTGGCCGCGACCCTGGCCGCGGTCGGTGTGACTCAGTGGCAATGGTCCGAGCCGGCCGGTCTGGCGCTGGCCCTGGCCATCGGGGCGGCCATCGGCGCGATGAACGGCTTTCTGTGCGTCGTCCTGAGCTGGAATCCGATCATCGTCACGCTCGGCATGCTCGGCGCAGTCCGGGGAATCACGCTGCTGATTCAGCAGGACCAGATCTTCGGCATCGGGCCCGTGGTCGAAGCACTCGGGTCGACCGATCTCGGCGGCATCCCGCTCACCACCGTGCTGGCGTTGCTGGCATTCGTCGTCGGCGGTCTCTTCCTCGTGCTGACACCCTGGGGACGGCACATCTTCGCGCTGGGCGCCAACCCGCAGGCCGCCTATCTGTCCGCACTGCGGGTGCAGGCGATCCCGTTCGTGCTGTATGTCGCCACCGGCATCTGCGCCGCGCTGGCCGGCATCGTGTTCATGGCCCGACTCAACGGAGTATCCCCGGCGACCACCGCCGACGGTATGGAGTTCGAGGTCCTGACCATCGCGTTGCTGGGCGGCGTCGCGTTCGCGGGTGGCCGCGGCAACCTGTTCGGTGTTTTCGTCGCCTGGCTGTTCCTGGCCGCCTTGAAGAACGGTCTCGTGCTGCTGCATGTCACGCCGTACGTCCAGACCGTCGCCGCCGGTCTGGCGCTGGTGCTGGCCGCCGCCCTGGATCGAGCCGGCGCCACCCTCGTTCCCCGGCTGCAAGCGTGGCGCGAGACCCGCAGGCGAGTCGTCCCCGACCCACATGCCGTGGCCGCGGCCGTGGCGGCCTGATCCTCACCCGCAAGGAGTCCATGTATGACGATCCTGGTTGTCAACCCGAACCGTATCGACGCGAACACGCGCCATGTCCAAGCCGCCGCCGACCAGTGGTTCCCGGATCTGGACGTGCGTGTGGTGAATCCACTGTGGGGCCCGGCCGAATTGCCGGGCGAACTCGAAGCGCAACTCAGCGCCACCGGCGTACTCGATCGAGTGCTTCGCTACGACGGTGAGCTGACCGGTGTCGTGATGGCAGGTTTCGCCGAACCCGGTGTCGAAGCGCTCCGCGAATCCGTCCCGGTTCCGGTGGTCGACATCACCGAGGCCGGCCCGCTGACAGGGCTGCTCCTCGGCCGCCGCTACGGAATCATCACCAGCTCCTACGGCGTCATCCCCCTGGTCGAGGACCGTCTGATCACGCTAGGGCTGGCCGGACGATGCGCCGGTGTCGTCGCGACCGGACTCGGCGTTCCCGAGATGATGCGTGACCGTGCCGCCACGGCCGACCGTCTGGTCGAACTGGGGCAGGATTTCCTCGCCCGGCACACCTGCTCCGCGCTCGTGCTCGGTTGCGGCGGTTTCACCGGGCTCGGCGAGGAGGTCTCCCAACGGCTCGGCGTCGCGGTGGTCGAGCCGGTCCGCGCCGCCATCGCACTGGTCCTGGCCCTCGGCTCCGCCGGCATCGGCGCCTCCGCCGTGCCCGCGACCGGTACCGCGATCGATGACTGGGCGCTGCCCCGCACCGCTCGCGGTGTCCGAAGCGCTCTCCCGTAGGGCTAGTCGCTGCCGAAGGAACCGAAGGAACCGAACGGCAGCAATTTCTTCCACCACCCCGGAGGAATTCCCCAGCCGGGCGGGATGATCTTCCCATTGCCCCTGCCGTTGTCGACCTGGACGGCCGTGTGGTGGGCGACCACCACATCGGCCTGGGCCGGCACGGTCACGGCGGTGACCGGAGCCACCGCGATCGCGCCGGCGAGGATGGCCCGCGCCACCGTTTGCCTGCTCATTGCGAACACTTCCGATCCTCCCGAAGATATTTTCCATTCCATTGCGCGGGAGTATTCACCGTGCAACGTGCTCAGACGTTACTCGGTCGGTTGTTGCCGTGCCAGGGAAAATCGGGTCCGCTGCAAGAGGAGGCCGCTGAATTCAAAGCTCGACGGATAGCATGAGCAGGGCCACAGGAAGATAACAGCGCGGCATTTCTCGGGGAATGATCGTGATATTTTCTGTGCGGTTATCGCAGCTCAGTCGCATGATCAATGCTGTTCGACCGGTCTGGTAGACATTTCCGGCGGCATGTCGCGAAGGTGCACAAGATCTATCTCCCGGCGCCCGTGAGGGCTACGCCGGATTTCTCGGCGCGAATATCGACATCAAGTCGGATGGTTGGCACGGGCGTAGCTGCCGAAACAGGAAGTTCCTCCGTCGACGCCACGTGCATCAGCCGATCGGCAGGGTGCTGAGGATCGGCAGGAAACCCCAGTTCATGAGTCGTTCGGCATCGGCGGTCGCGGCGGCCATGTCGAAGGGTGAGCTGTTGAGGACCACCCCGATCAGCCGCTGCCCGCCTCGGGAGGCTTCGAACAGCAGGCAGGTTCCGGCGGCGTCGGTGTTGCCGGTCTTGATTCCCGTGACACCCGGATACCGGCCGAGCAGATCGTTGGTGCTCTCCCAGGTGTGCGCGCTGTTGGCGGGACCCGCGGGCTGATGGTGGACCGGTGAGCCGACGATCTCGCGGAAGACCGGGATCGACATCGCGTGGCGGCCGAGGCGTACGAGATCCGCGGCGGTGGAGTAGGTGGCGTAGTCGTCCGGGATCGGCAGGCCGCTGGGGTCGGCGAAATGGGTGTCGGTCATGCCCAGGCGCCGCGCGGTGTCGTTCATCTTCGCGAGGAAGGCCGCCTGACCGGGGCCGTAGGCCTCGGCCAGCGCATAGGCGGCCTCGCAGCCGGAAGGCAGCAGCATCGCGTACAGCAGTTGGCGGGCGGTGAGCACTTCACCCGGGGCGAGGTCGGCGGTGCTTCCGCCTTCGGACGCCGCGTAGTCGAGCGCGGCCCGCGACACCGTGACGGGGCGGTCGAGATCGCCGGATTCGAGCACGACGATCGCCGTCATGACCTTGGTGATGCTGGCGATCGGGACCCGGGTGGCGGGTTGGCGCGACCAGACGAGCAGCCCGGTGTTGCCCTCGGCCAGCGCCGCCGAGGTGGCCTGCACGCCGTCGGGTTGCATGGCCAGCGGGAAAGGGAGCTGCGGTTGCGAACTGCCCGGGACCGGGGCTGCCGCGACGGTGGGAGCGAATACGACGAGTATCCCGGCGAAGACCGCCGGCAGTACACGAGTGAGGGTTCGCATCGCCATATTCTGTCGCCCGACCTGCCCGAATCCCGGCATTGGCGAGCCGAGGCTTCAAACTGGTCGGTTATGGACCTACCCGAGCTTCCCGATCTGCCGATCCGCGGCATTCTCGACCGTGTTGTCGCGACCTCGGCCGAGCACGGGACTGCCGTGCTCGTCGCACCGCCGGGAACCGGGAAGACGACCCTGGTGCCGCTGGCGCTGGCCGCGGCCGTTGCGGGCCGGGTGATCGTTGCCGAGCCGCGACGGTTGGCGGCCAGGGCGGCGGCCGGGCGGATGGCGGCGCTGCTGGGGGAGCGGGTCGGCGAAACCGTCGGCTATTCGGTGCGGGGAGATCGGCGCGCCGGGCGGCGGACCCGGATCGAGGTCGTGACCTCCGGGTTGCTGGTGCGACGGTTGCAGGACGACCCCGAACTGGCGGGCGTCGATGTGGTGCTGCTCGACGAATGCCATGAGCGGCATCTCGACGCGGATCTGCTGTTGGCATTACTGCTCGATGCCCGGGCCGGGTTGCGGCCGGATCTGCGTGTGCTCGCCACCTCGGCCACCGTTGCCGCCGAACGACTTTCGGAGCTGCTCGGCGGGGATCAGCCGGCGCCGGTGCTGCAGGCGCACGGCCGTACCCATCCCGTCACGACGTCCTATGTCGCGCCGCTGCCACGGGAACGGATCGAAGCGCAGGTCGCGCGCACCACCCGGATCGCACTCGCCGACAGCGAGGGCGATGTGCTGGTCTTCCTGCCCGGGGTGGCCGAGATCCGCCGGACCGCCGCCCAGCTGGCCGACCTGTCCGAGGTGGATGTCGTTGCCCTGCACGGCCGATTGTCCGCGGCCGGGCAGGACGCGGCACTGCGACCGGGCACTCGACGTCGGGTGGTCCTGGCCACGGCGGTCGCGGAGTCGAGTCTCACGGTGCCGGGAGTGCGGGCGGTCGTGGATTCCGGGCTCGCCCGGGTGCCGCGGATCGATCGGGCCCGCGGACTGTCGGGGCTTGCGACGGTGCGGGTTTCGGCGGCCGTGGCCGAGCAGCGGGCCGGTCGGGCCGGTCGGGAGGGGCCGGGACAGGTGTGGCGCTGCTGGCCGGAATACGAGCACGCGACGCTGCCCGCCTATCCCGAGCCGGAGATCCGGACGGCAGACCTGACCCGGTTGACTCTGGAGCTGGCCTGTTGGGGCACAACCGACGGCCACGGCCTGGGCTGGTGGGATGCGCCGCCGCCGGGCGGGCTGAACGCCGGGCGGGAAGTGCTGCGCGCCCTCGGCGCGGTCGACGGCGACGGGGTGGTGACCGATCGAGGCCGGCGGATCGCGCGGATCGGGCTGCACCCGCGGTTGGCGCGCGCGCTGCTCGACGGGGCGGAGGTGGTGGGTGCGCGGGCGGCCGCGGAAGTGGTGACGGTCCTCGATGACGACAGCTATGTCTCCGGCGTCGATCTCGTGACCGGTCTGCGGGTGTTGCGGCGGGAGCGGCCCGCGCGCTGGCGGCGGGAAGTCGATCGGCTGGAGCGGCTGGTCGAAGGCGCGGAGGGACGCGACGATCCGGCCTACGTGGTGGCGCTGGCCTATCCCGAGCGGTTGGCGCGGCGGCGTGCCCCGGGCTCGTCGAGTTATCTCATGGCGGGCGGCACAGCGGTGACCGTGCCGCCCGGCGCGGGCGTCGGTGACGCGGAATGGCTCGCGGTCGGTGTCGCGACCCGCGATCCGGGGCGCGCCGAGGGGGTCGTGCGGTTGGCCGCGGCGGCCGATGAGCCGCTGGCGCGGCGCGCGGCCGCGAGCCTGCTGAGCAGTGTCGAGGAGATCGACTGGGTCGACGGCGATGTGGTGGCCCGGCGCGTGGAACGACTGGGCGCGATCCTGCTGTCGCAGAAGCCGATTCCCGATCCCGATCCGCGGATGCTCGGCGCGGCGGTACTGCGCGGGCTGCGTTCTTCCGGTCTCGGTTTGCTGTCCTGGAATGCCGAAGCCATCGCGCTCCGGCAACGCCTCGATTTTCTGCACCGCACGCTCGGCGACCCCTGGCCGCCGGTCGACGACGACGCGCTGCTGGCCGCCGCCGAGATCTGGCTCGGCCCCGAACTGGCCGCCGCCCGCCGGCGCGCCGACCTGGAACGCGTCGACGCCGGGCAGGCGCTGCGCCGGATCCTGCCCTGGCCCGAGGCGGCCCGGCTGGACGAACTGGCGCCCGAACGTCTCGAGGTCCCCTCGGGCAGCCGTCCCCGCCTCGACTATTCGGCCGATCCGCCGGTGCTGGCGGTGAAGGTGCAGGAGGTGTTCGGCTGGGCGGAGGCGCCACGGCTGGGTGACGGCCGCGTTCCGATCGTGCTGCATCTGCTCTCCCCGGCGCAGCGTCCGGTCGCGGTGACCGCGGATCTGGCTTCGTTCTGGCGCTCGGGCTGGTCACAGGTTCGCGCCGATCTGCGGGGCCGCTATCCCAAACACGCTTGGCCCGAGGACCCCGCGACCGTGCCCGCCCACCGGGGGACCGCGCGTAATGCCGGCCGCGACCGGAGTGGGTGAGCAGTCCGGGACCGTAGGCAGGGCGCTTCGTTTGCCTCGCATGGTGCCTTGCGGGACTCGGCAATACGCACGCGCGGTCGACGAGGCCGGGGCGTAACAATGGGCCGGCTACTCGGCGTGGGACAGCGTCCGCTGGACCGAGCGCGGCCGACAATGAGGCGTGATGACATCTCATGCGCAGCGCAAACGGGCGCGCCGACTGCGAGCCGCTCTCACCGGAACGTCGGGTTTCGTCGCCTTCTGGGCCTTCGCCGGTGCGGTCGGTCTCGCGGGCGGCGGCGCGGACCTGGGCAGCGAGGTCGAAGCGCGGCTGCCCTTCCGCAGCAGGGTGTTCGCCGGCACGGCGCTCGCCACGATCGTCGGCGTTCCGATGGCCGCGACAGCGGTGCTGGCCGGGCGGTCACACCCGTCCGCCGGTCCGGTGGGTGTCGGCAGCGGTCTGCTGCTGATGGGCTGGGTCACTGTCCAGCCGTTCATCATCGGCCGATTCCATTGGCTGCAGCCGATGTTCGGCGCGTTCGGCCTCGGCACGGCGGTGCTGGCCCGGCGCGTGTGGGAGGAGGACGGCTACGAGCCGTCATGTTCCGAATAGTACCGGACGAACCGGCCGGGGCCTTTCGGAGCAGATCATCCCTACCACAGAGCCCTGTGCTCGATCGCCGATATACAGGTGTGGGCAGTGCACGCGCGCGGTCCCGTTGGTCGGTGCGGGCATGGCGCAACTGTGGAATCGGTCGAGCGTTCCCCGTGGCCGCAGCGCCCGGAATTCGGTTGCTGGTGCGGTGCTCGTGCCGTCGATTCCAGTTTGCGCTATGGGGTGAACGTGTGTTTACCTACCGAGGTAAACGCACGTTCACCCCATAGCGCGATTCGGAGATCTCCTTGGCCACTCACGCGAAACCGGCGGCGCGGTCGGCCAACAGGCTGCTCACGCCGGTCCTGTGTCTGTCCGGCGTCGTTGTGGCGCTCCAGCAGACCCTGGTCATTCCGCTGCTGCACGAATTCCCCGCCATCCTCGGCGTGGACTATGCCTCCGCCACGTGGCTGGTGACCGCCACGTTGCTCGCCGGCGCCGTGGCCACGCCGATCGTCTCGCGGCTGGCGGACATGTTCGGCAAGCGCCGGATGATGCTGGTGTCGCTGGCCACGATGGTGGTCGGATCGGTGCTGGCCGCGGTGGGCGGGACTTTCCTGATGGTGCTGATCGGTCGCGGAATGCAGGGTCTGGCGGCGGCGCTCGTGCCGGTGGGCATCGGCATCCTGCGCGACGAACTGCCCAAGGCCAAGGTTGCCGGGGCGACCGCGCTGATGAGCGCGACGCTGGGAATCGGCTCGGCGCTGGGCCTTCCGTTGTCGGGTGTCGTGTTCGAGCACCTGGGCTGGGAGGCCATCTTCTGGATGTCGGCCCTGGCGGGCGCGTTGCTCTTCGCGGCGGTGCTGGCCGTGGTGCCGGAGTCGCCGGTGCGGACTCCCGGGCGGTTCGACATCACCGGTGCGCTGCTGCTGTCGACTGGGCTCGCGGCGGCGCTGCTGGCGATATCCAAGGGCGGGACGTGGGGGTGGACCGACTCGCGGACGCTTCTTTCCGCCGCGGTGGCCGCGGTCGTCTTCGCGGTGTGGTTCCCGTTCGAGTTGCGGGTCAATCAGCCGATGGTCGACCTGCGCACTTCCGCGCGCCGCCCGGTGCTGCTGACCAACATTTCCGCCCTGCTGGTCGGAATCTCGATGTACGGCAACATGTTGTCGAGCACCCAGCAGCTGGAGATGACGACCGAGACGGGCTACGGGCACGGACTCTCGGTGTTCCACGCGGGGCTGTGCATGGTGCCCGCCGGGCTCACCATGCTGGTGTTCGCGCCGATAGCCGGACGGCTCGTCGGGCGGATCGGCGCCAAGAAGACCTTGATGATCGGCTGTGGCGTGATGGTCGTCGCCTATCTCGGGCGGGTCTTCGTGACCGGCTCGGTCCCGCTGATCGTGCTCGGCGCCATGTGCGTGACCAGCGGCACGGCGATCGCCTACGCGACCATGCCGATCCTCATCATGGGCGCGGTGCCGATCACCGAAACCGCCTCGGCGAACGGGATCAACGCTCTGCTCCGCTCGATCGGCACCTCGGTCTCGAGCGCGATGATCGCCGCGCTGATGACCGTCGTCACGATGAATGTCGCTGGGCAGGAACTGCCCTCGCTGGCGGCGTTCCAAGCCGTGTACGTGATCGCGGCGGTCGTCGCGCTCGCGGCGGGCGCGGTGGCGTTCTTCCTGCCGAATGCCGGCGCGCCCGTGGCGGTCCCCGCGCCCGGCGCCGGGGCGGCCGAGGACGAGCAGGTGCCCGACGAGCTCGTCGCCCGCGGCATGGTCTGTGGCACGGGCGGCCATCCGATCCGGCAGGCGGTGGTCACGGTGCTGCGGCTGACCGGTGAACCGGTGGACTGGAGCCGCACCGACAACGCCGGGGAGTTCTCGGTCGTGTTGCCCTCGCCCGGTCCCTATCTGGTGATCGCGAGCGCCGACGGATGGGCGCCGCGTTCGCAGGTGGTCGACTTCGGGCAGGACTCGCCTGCGCACCGGGTGGTGTTCACCGAGCGGCTGCGGCTCTACGGGCGGGTCACGGTTGACGGGATGCCGTGCGAGGATGGCAGAGTGAGTCTGGTGAAGGCTACCGGCGAATATGTGGGAACCACCGTCACCGGGCCCGACGGTGCGTACGAATTCACGCAGCCACCGACCGGCCGCTATCTGATCACCGTGCTCGGCGCGGACCTGCGCACGGTCACGCGTCAGGTGACGGTGCTGTCCCGCCCGGCCGCGGTCGACATCGACCTCGCCGAGGAGCTGCAGGCGGCGGGAGCGCGATGACGCGTCGCCTCGGGAAGCGGCGACCCGGCGAAGCGAGCCAACCATGAGCAAGCCCTCGACCCGCGACATCGTGATCGCCGCGGCGCGTGACCTTTTCGCGCGCCGTGGATACACCGCGACCACCATCAAGGACGTCGCCGCCGCCGCGGGATGTTCCCCGGCGCTGGTGATCAAGCTGACCGGGAGCAAGGCCGAACTCTTCGCCGTGGCCGACCCCTCGGCGTCGGCTCTCGACGAGAGTGTGGATGCGGAGGAGCCGCCGGGCTTCGCCCTCGTGCGCCGGATCATCGACCGCCGGGACAACGACGAGCCCGAGCCGTGGGCGATGGTCCCCATCCTGGTCAGCGAGTCCACGGATCCGGACGAGACGCGCGCCGATATCCGGAGCCGCTATCTGGACGCGACCGCCCGCCGGATCGGGGACACCACCGCCGAACGGCACCGCTCCCAATTGGTGATGGCCCAGTTGCTCGGCTTGGCCGCGGCGGTGCGGCATCTCGATCTCTTCGACTCGGCGGATATCGGCCGGGAGGTGCTCATCCGGCGGTACGGAGCCATCGTGCAGTCCATCGTGGACGGCGACCTGTGACCGGTTGACGGCCGGGGCGGGCCACGATTTCCCGGCAGTCCGGCAGTCCGGCAGTCCGGCAGTCCGGCAGTCCGGCAGTCCGGCAGTCCGGCAGTCCGGCAGTCCGGTGGAACCGTGGCAGCCGTAGGCACTCTGCGCATGCCGGCGACGGCGCGGGGCGCAATGGTCCCGCTTACGGGCGAACTCGCTTTCTCGGCCGCGCGCAGCGTGCGTCCTTCGCTCGCGTCACGGCGACAACGCGGCCGGTCCCGCCCGTCGCGCCAGGATCGAGGCCACACCGGCGGCCGCCGCCCGCACCGGCACCGCGTGGGACTCGGGGCGGAACCGGCTGCTCGGGCCGGTGACCGAGATCGCCGCCAGCGGATGGTCCTCGCTGTCGAGGATCGCCGCCGCGACGCAGACGATGCCCGGCGTGGATTCCTCGTATTCGTAGGAGACGCCCTGCTCGACGACCCGGTCGAGCTGACCGCGCAGCAGCCCCGGACCGGTGATCGTGCGCGGGGTGTACCGCCGCAGCGGTCCGGCGAGGACCCGGTCGACCGTCGGCGGATCGGCATGGGCCAGCAGCGCTTTGCCGATGGCGGTGCAGTGCAACGGCATTCGGCCGCCGACCCGGGAGGGTGCGCGCGCTTGGCGGTGACTGCCGATCTTGCTGATATAGACGACCTCGTCGTCGTCGAGGACGCCGAGGTGCACGGTCTCCTGCGTCCGGGTGTAGAGATCCTGCATGAACGGCACCGCCACCTCGAGCAGCGTCCGCTCGGCGGCCGCGCGCATGCCCAGTTCGAACAGGCCGCGGCCGAGTCGGTAGCCGCGCGGGGAGGCGGTGAGCCAGCGCGCCGCCACCAGGTCCCGGCACACCCGGTGCACGGTGGCTTTGGGGAGCCCGGTCCGGCGGGTGAGTTCCGACAGCCCGACCGGCGTGTCGTCGGGCGCGAAGGCTTCGAGGATCGTGACCACCCGGCCCAGGACGGATCGGTCATCCAGTTGTGGTGTGCCCATGTCGGTGATTCCTTGTCCGTGGTCCACTCAGTGGACCACAGTACTGGGCGCCCGCGCGGCGGCGTAGTGGACTGATCGGCATCGACTCGAAGCAAGGAGAGGAAGCCCGATGCCAACCAGCGCCGATACCGTCGGTGCCGCACGTGTCGACGACTCCGTCGTCGCCACCGCCGCGGACCGATTGATCACCGCGGCCACGACGGGACAGCCGTGCGCGCCCCTGCGGGAGCTGATCGGCCCCGACGACGTCGCCACCGCCTACCGCATCCAGGAACGCTTCAACGCGGCCAGGCTCGCCGCGGGCGCGACGGTGGTCGGCCGCAAGATCGGGGCCACTTCCGAAGCCGTGCAGCAGCAGCTGGGCGTGGATCAGCCGGACTTCGGCGTGCTGTTCTCCGATATGGCCTACGACGACGGCGACGAGATCGACATCGCGCGACTGTTGCAGCCCAAGGCCGAGGCCGAAGTGGCGTTCTTCCTCGCCGAGGATCTCGCCGAAGGCCCGCTGGATGTCGCGCAGTGCCGGGCCGCCGTCGGCTGGGCCACCGCGGCGCTCGAGATCGTCGACAGCCGGATCACCGACTGGGACATCTCCTTCGCCGACACCGTCGCCGACAACGCCTCCAGCGGCGTGTACGTGCTCGGCGCCGAGCGGGTGAGCCTCGCGGAATTCGAGCCGGTCGAGGTCACCATGAGCATGAGCATCGACGGCGAGGTGGTCTCCACCGGAAACGGCGCGGCGTGCCTGGGCGATCCGCTGAACGCGCTGGCCTGGCTGGCGCGCAAGGCGCGGGAGTTCGGCGAACCCCTGCGCAAGGGTCAGGTGATCCTCTCCGGCGCCCTCGGACCGATGCGTCCGCTGCACCCCGGCGCGAGCGTCACCGCCACCATCGACGGCGTCGGCACGGTGTCGGCGTCCTTCTCCACCGGAGGTTCCCAGTGAGTGAGCAGACCGATCGCACCAAGGTCGCGATCATCGGATCGGGCAATATCGGCACCGACCTGATGATCAAGGTCATTCGTCATTCCCGCTTCCTCGAGATGGGCGCCATGGTCGGCATCGATCCCGAGTCCGACGGCCTGGCCAGGGCCGCTCGACTGGGCGTGCCCGTCACCCACGAAGGCGTGCAGGGGCTGATCGCCATGCCCGGCTTCGACGACATCGAGATCGTGTTCGACGCGACCTCGGCCAAGGCCCACCAGGTCAATCACGAACTGCTGGCGCCGCTGGGCAAGCGCCTGATCGATCTGACGCCCGCGGCCATCGGTCCGTTCGTGGTTCCCGCGGTGAACCTCGAGGATCACCTCGACGCGGTGAACGTCAACATGGTGACCTGCGGTGGCCAGGCCACCATCCCGATCGTGGCCGCGGTGTCGCGGGTCGTGCCCGTGGCTTACGCCGAGATCGTGGCCTCGATCGCCTCCAAGTCCGCCGGACCGGGCACCCGCGCCAATATCGACGAGTTCACCGAGACCACCTCGCACGCCATCGAAGCCGTCGGCGGCGCCGAGCGCGGCAAAGCGGTCATCATCCTCAATCCCGCCGAACCGCCGCTGATCATGCGCGACACGGTGTTCTGCCTGGTGAACGCCGCCGACGAAGACTCGCACGCGCGCATCCGGGCCTCGGTGACGAAGATGATCGAGGAGGTGGCTGCGTATGTGCCCGGCTACCGCCTCAAGCAGGAAGTGCAGATCGACGCGATCCCGTCGGATCAACCCGTCCACACGCTGCTCGCCGACGACGCGGCCACCGTGCCGACGCACCGGGTGTCGGTGTTCCTGGAAGTGGAAGGCGCCGCGCACTACCTCCCCGCGTACGCCGGCAATCTCGACATCATGACCTCGGCAGGCCTGCGGGTCGCCGAACGGATCGCGCAGAACACCCAGCAGAAGGAGACGGTCCGATGAGCTCGACCCCGACGATATTCGTCCAGGACGTCACCCTGCGCGACGGCATGCACGCCGTCCGCCACCGGATCACCCCCGAGAACGTGGGCCGGATCGTCGCCGCCCTCGACGCGGCCGGTGTCGATGCGATCGAGGTCGCCCACGGTGACGGGCTCGCCGGTGGCTCGGTGAATTACGGACCCGGATCGCACAAGGACTGGGCCTGGATCGAGGCCGCCGCGGAAAATGTGCGCCGCGCCAGGCTGACCACCCTGCTGCTGCCCGGCGTCGGCACGGTCCACGATCTGCGACGCGCCTACGACCTGGGCGTGCGTTCCGTGCGGGTGGCGACCCACTGCACCGAAGCCGACGTCTCCGCCCAGCACATCGCGACCGCCCGCGAGATCGGCATGGACGTCTCCGGCTTCCTCATGATGAGCCACATGGCCCCGCCCGCCGAACTCGCCGCGCAGGCCAAGCTGATGGAAAGCTATGGCGCACACTGTGTCTACGTCACCGACTCCGGCGGACGGCTCACCATGGACGGCGTTCGCGATCGCGTTCGCGCCTACCGCGACATCCTCGACGAGGGCACCGAGATCGGCATCCACGCCCACGAGAACCTGTCGCTGTCGGTGGCCAACTCGGTCGTCGCCGTCGAGAACGGCGTGGTCCGGGTGGACGCCTCCCTGGCCGGGCACGGCGCGGGGGCGGGCAACACCCCGATCGAAGCGTTCATCGCCGTCGCCGACCTGCTCGAGTGGAAGCACGGCTGCGACATCTTCGCCCTGCAGGACGCCGCCGACGATCTGGTTCGCCCGCTGCAGGACCGGCCGGTCCGGGTGGACCGGGAGACCCTGACCCTGGGCTACGCGGGTGTCTACTCCAGCTTCCTGCGTCACGCCGAGGCGGCGGGGGAGCGGTACGGCATCGACGTGCGGTCGCTGCTCATGGAAGCGGGCAGGCGTGGTCTCGTCGGCGGACAGGAGGACATGATCGTCGACATCGCTCTGACGATGGTCGCCGAACGGAAGTCTGCCTGAGCGCACCCGGCCGACGGCGGTGCACCAGGCGCCCACTTCGCACCGCCGAATCCGATTCGATTCGGGCGCGGACCGACAACCCGAGTCCGCGCCCGGATCGAATCGATCATTCTCTCGCGAGGGTTCCAGGGGTACTCTCACGATTGATAGATTAGACCGCATAGAACTATCAGTTCCGTGTTCTCTTCCGGCATACGTCGATCGTCGGGGCGGGGGCCGGGATCCGATGGTGTTCGAGAAGTGGACGCGACGATGACCACAGCCGCCGACAAGTCCCTGCCCACCGCTCCGCGTGCCCCGCGCGGCCCGCGCGCGGACACGCCCGCCCCGCGGGTCTGGATCGGCGAGGACATCGAGCCGATCGAACTCGTCGCACCGGATTCGCTGACGGCCGAAATGGTCGGGCACTGGACCTATCTCGTGCTCGAAGGCGCCGCCTTCGCCATGCAGGGCATGCATTCGGTGATCCGCGAGGTCACCGACCGCTACTCGATCGTTCGGACCGATCCGGCAGGCCGGGCCGTCCGCTCGGTCGACTCCGTGCTGCGCTGGACCTACGGTGGCCTGGAAGCGGTGCAGGAAGGGCGCAGGCTGCGTTCGCTGCACGAGCCGCTGACCATGCGCGGCGCCTCGGGCAAGCGCGTCAGCGCGCTCAATCCCGATGCCTACCAATGGGTTATCGCCACCGCCTACATCACCACCGCCAAGGCGGGCCCGCTGCTCGTCGGCCGTGAGTTCACCGCTGCCGAACTCGACGAACTGCTCGCCGACAACATCCGCATCGCCAAGATCCTCCAGGTGCCGATGAAGGGCTACCCGCAGACCCGCGCGGAGTTCGACGCCTACTACGAGCGCATGGTCGCCGAAGTGCTGCGCGCCGACGACGCCATGCGCGAGGAGTACGCGATGATGCGCGCGGGCGACAGCGAGCAGTTGCGCGCCCTGCCGTTCCCGGTCAGGCCGGTGGCCCGAGCGGTGGCGGGGCCGGTACTGCGGTTCACCTATCTGTCCATCATGGGACTGCTCGACCCGCGCCTGCGCGCCATGATCGGCGTGGTCTGGAGTCCGGAGGAGCAGCGCAGACTCGAACGGATCTACGCCGGTATCCGGCTCGCCTACCGGGTTCTGCCCGATCGGCTCACCTACTTTCCGATCGCCTATCACGCCCGCAAACATCACGAGAGCATTCGGAAGATGAAACAGCGGGAGCTGAAGTCGGCTGCCTACAAGGTCCGGCCGAAGCAGGTGTAGCGGTCAGCGCCCGCCGGGCCGGATCTCGCTCGGGAACTGCCCAGAATGATAGTCTGAACGCCTGTAATCTATCGCTCAATGTCGAGGGATGTGTCATGACAACGCATGCGGAGCTGTCCGTCGTACCCGAATCCGGCAGCGCGACAACCCCCTTCGAGGAGGCGGCGGCGTCCGCGCGGGTGCGCCCGGAAGTGCTGACGGCCTTCCGCAAGCACACCGCCAGTGTGCTGTCGGGTGTCTTCGCGGGCTCGGCCTTCGATCAGGTGGCACTGGTGCCCGTCGCCGCCGCGGTCGATCGCAGCGGAAGATTCGCGGCCAATTTCGCCGATCGTGGTGTGCGCAGTGGCGCTTCCGCCGTGCTCGCGCTGTGGGGCGACCCGGTCGACCGCAAGGCCGAGGCGGACTGGCTGAAGGAGCGCCATCGTGAGGTCCACGGTCACGGCACCGGGGCGTACGAAGAGGTCCGCTACAGCGCGCTGAATCCGAAGTCGTGGGTGTGGATCGCCGTCAGCGGCATTTTCGTTCCGCTGAACACCTTCACTTTCTGCACCGGCATCAGAATGCGGTCCGAGGAGAAGGAGGCCGCCTATCAGATGATGCGCGAGACCTTCGCGCACCTCGAATTGTCCTCCCAGGCAGGCAAATTGCCGACCGACCTGGCCGCGGCCATCGAGTACTACGACCGCATGGTCGAGCACGAACTGGCCGCCAACCCCTTCCTGGTGGAGAAATTCGCCGCGCTGACCCGGCTGCCGCTTCCCACCCTCGGCATCTCACCCTTCGCCCGCACCGTCCTGCTGCCGCTGTGGTTGCTGATCCGCCCGCTGGCCGGCCACGTCATCCAGGTCTGCTCGGCGAAGGCCATGCATCCCGGCGTGCGCCGCATGGTCGGCTTCGAACTCACCCGCCGCCACGACCTCGAATTCGCCGTCTACGCGCGAGTTCTGCAGACCGCGTGGAAGATCCTGCCCGACCGGATGCTGCTGGCACCACTGGCCTACAACCGGTTGCAGTACGAGAAGCTGGTCCGCGCGCACCGCCGGGTCGGCCTCGATACCTTCGCGGCGCCGCCGCTGCGGGGCTCCGGCGGCTGCCCGATGTGAGCGCGACCGGCCGCTGAGAGTCGGCCCGCAGCCGACTATCGGACGATGGGCGGTGATTGCCACGAGCATCGGCCCTCGACGCCGTGCCCCAGGCTCGTCGGTGACCCTCGGCGACCGCCGGGCAGCCGCGTAGTTTGCTCATCGGCTCGCGGGGCATCACCGGGATGTGAACCACGTGGATCGAATCGCCGAGCCGTGGGGTTCCCGGACCCCGTACAGCGCCGGAGAGCAATGGCCCGTTCGAGTGGACACCTACCTCGAGCCGGGGGTGGCCGAGTCCGATGTCGACGCGTGGGTGCAGTCGGCATCGCTGCTGCATTCCAACGGCGACGCCATGGACATCGCGGTGCGCGACGGTCGCATCGTGGGGGTGCGTGGCCGCGCCGGCGATCGGGTGAACCGGGGCAGGCTCGGTCCCAAGGATCTGTTCGGCTGGCAGGCCAACGGCTCGCCGGATCGCCTGACCACACCGCTGATCCGCCGCGACGGCCGGCTGGTGGAGACCGACTGGGACACCGCCATGGAGGCCGTGGCGGGACGCACGGAAGAGCTGCTGGCGGAGCGCGGTCCGAGTTCGGTCGGCTTCTACACCACCGGGCAGCTGTTCCTGGAGGAGTACTACACGCTGGCGGTGATCGGGCACGGCGGCATCGGCACCAACCACATGGACGGCAACACCCGGCTGTGCACCGCGACGGCTGCGGCGGCGCTGAAGGAGTCGTTCGCTTCCGACGGACAGCCCGGCTCCTACACCGATGTCGACCACGCCGACGTGATCGCCCTCTACGGCCACAATGTGGCCGAGACCCAGACCGTGCTCTGGACGCGCATCCTCGACCGGCTCGCCGGGCCGAACCCGCCCGCGGTCGTCTGCGTCGACCCGCGCGCCACCCCGGTCGCCCGCGCCGCGACGGTCCACCTCGCGCCCCGTCCGGGCACCAATCTGCTGCTGATGAACGCGCTGCTGCACGAGATCATCGCCAACGACTGGGTCGATCACGACTACCTCGCCGCGCACACCGTCGGATTCGACGAACTGCGCACCCAGCTCGCGCCCTACCCGCCGGAGAAGGCGGCCGAGATGTGCGACGTGCCGCCGGCCGATCTGCGTGCCGCGGCCCGCCTGCTCGGCCGGGCGCAACGCCTGCTCTCCACCGTGCTGCAGGGCTTCTATCAGTCGCATCAGGCCACCGCGGCGGCGGTGCAGGTGAACAACGTGCATCTCGTGCGCGGCATGCTCGGCCGTCCCGGGTGCGGGGTGTTGCAGATGAACGGCCAGCCCACCGCCCAGAACACCCGCGAATGCGGCGCCGACGGCGACCTGCCCGGCTTCCGCAACTGGGCGAACGACGCGCACGTGCGCGATCTGGCCGCGGTATGGAATATCGACCCGATGCGGATTCCGCACTACACCGCGCCCACGCACCTCATGCAGATGATGCGCTACGCCGAGGACGGCTCGATTCGCTTCCTGTACGTCAGCGGCACCAACCCCGCGGTGTCGCTGCCCGAGCTGGCTCGTGTGCGCGGCATCCTGAGCCAGGACCGGCTGTTCCTGGTGGTGCAGGACATCTTCCTGTCCGAGACCGCGCAGCTGGCCGATGTCGTACTGCCCGCCGCTACCTGGGGCGAGAAGACGGGGACTTTCACCAATGCCGACCGGACCGTCCACCTGTCGGAGAAGGCGGTGGACCCACCCGGCCTCGCCCGCGCGGACCTGGACATCTTCCTCGACTACGCCCGGCGGCTCGGCCTCACCGACAAAGACGGTGCGCCACTGGTGAAGTGGCGGACACCGGAAGAGGCGTTCGAAGCATGGAAGAAGTGCTCGGCCGGGCGCCCGTGCGATTACACGGGGCTGTCCTACGAGAAGCTGCGCGGCCGCGGCGGCATCCAATGGCCGTGCGACGACGAGCACCCCGACGGGACCGAACGCCTGTACACCGACGGCGCATTCTTCGCCGCGCCCGACTACTGCGAGAGCTACGGCAGGGACATGGTCACCGGCGCTCCCCTGGAACCGACCGAATACCGTGCGATGAATCCCTCGGGGAAGGCGATCATCAAAGCCGCCGAATACCTTCCGCCGCACGAGACCGTGTCGGAAAAGTTCCCCTATCACCTCGTGACCGGTCGCACCCTCTACCACTTCCACACCCGCACGAAGACCGGGCGGGCGCCGCAACTGCAGGCCGCCGCGCCGCAGGTCTGGGTGGAGATGTCGGAGCAGGACGCTTCGCGCCACGATTACGCCGAGGGCGACCTGCTGCGCATCAGCACCCCGCGCGGGTCGGTGGCGGCACGACTGCGGATCAGCGGCATCCGACCCGGTGTGCTGTTCCTGCCGTTCCACTACGGCTACTGGGACACCCCGGCCGGGCACGAGCCCGACGGCGACGGCCGTGCGGCCAACGAACTCACCATCACCGACTGGGACCCCGCCTCCAAGCAACCGCTGTTCAAGGCGGGCGCGGCCCGCATCGAACGGATCGAGGAAGGCGATGGCGTCGCGGCCACCGCGCCGACCACGACCGGTTCACGGCCGGTGCGCACGGGCATCGCCGATACCGCGGGCGGCACGGCGGGCACTGCCCTCGAGACGATCGGAGGCGCGCCGTGAACAAGATCGGCCTGGCCATCGAGGAACTCCACCGCGCCGAGAACGACCTGGCCGCACAGTTGCTGCATGCCTCCGACCGGCACAAGGCCGACCACGAGATCTACCATCTCGGCCGCGACCTGGCCCGCTGGTCGCAGCAGCATGTGCGCGAACTCGCCCGCGTCGGCCGCGACTACGACGTGAACCTCGACGCCGAACCGGACGACGACCAGAGCATCCTCGCCGTGCTCCGGCAGCAGGGCGGTGAGCTGCTCGGCCGCCGCCACGACGCGGCCCTGCTGCTGCTGGCCGACCTGCGCAGGATCCATCGGACCGCGGCCGGCGTCTCCCTCGACTGGGAGATCCTGGCGCAGACCGCGCAGGCGCGCCAGGACCGGGAACTGCTCGAGACCGCGCAACGGTGCCATCCACAGACGCTGCGCCAGATGCGCTGGGCGAACGCTCAGTTGAAGGCGAACGCGGCCCAGATCATGGTGTCGCCGTGATCTGCGCCCGGCGCCTGTCAGCCCAGCGCCGCCAGTAGATCGCGACAGGCAACCGCACAGCGGTGACACGCCTCCGCGCAGATCCGGCAGTGCTCGTGGTGCCCGGCGTGCTGGTCGCACTCGTGTCCGCAGGTCTCGCAGGCGACCGCGCAGGCCTCCAGCAGTGACCTGCTGAGCGCCGCGTCCGCGCCACGGCGGGTGAGCACCGCGGCGGTCGCGGTGCAGATATCGACACAGTCGAGGTCCGTGCGGATGCACTCACGCAGGTCGGCGACCGTCTCCTCGCTCAGGCAGGCGTCGGCGCAGAGCGCGCAGACCTGGGCGCACTTGCGGCACGCCTCCAGGCACGCGATCAGCTCCGCCTGCGCGGGCCGTTCGCCGGTGGCGGGGTGGGTGTCCATCATCGAGGCAAGAATGCTCATGCAGTTGGCGCTACCCGGGCTCGGCGCGCTCACACCCGGGTGAATCCGGCTTTCCGCCGCGCGCCATGGACCCCGACCGACCTCATTGCCCGGCGGGCGCCCTGGCCGCGGGTTCGCTGCGCTTCTCGAGCCCGCGCCGGGAGAGGTCTGCCCGGTCGATGCGGATCCGAACCCGTCTCAGCCTTCAGGTGCTCGATCGTCGAGGGCATCCTGCAGTTCGGCGTTGACGCGTCGTGCGTCGGCGAGCTGGTCCTCTAGCGTGATGATGCGGCAGGCCGCCTCGAGGGTGTTGCCGCTGTCGAGCAGCTCGCGAACGCGGCCGGCGAGATGCAACTGGTGGCGCGAATAGCGGCGATGTCCGCCGGGGGAGCGTTGCGGGGTCAACAGCTCGGTGGCGTCGAGGCCACGCAGAAATGATTGGGTGACTCCGAGGATCTCGGCGGCCCGCCCCATGCTGTAGGCGGGGTAGTGATCGTCATCCAGCTTGTCGGTGGCACTCGGACCGTCGCTGGGATGAGTGTTCGGTTGTTGCACAGCACCTCTCGGGATTCAACGCCTGCAGGCCCCGGCGCGCTGGGCGCCGGGGCCTGGGATATACGGATGGGACATCAATCTTGTTCGCCGACCGGGAGGGCCGGCGACCAGTGTCGTTCGACACACTGGCTGGAACGTGAAACTGGTAGGTGACTATTCAGTGACCACCACCTCCTGATCTGCCGGTTTCCTCGATGTTCGGTGTTCCCGCGCTTCCCTCCGGCGGCCCGGCCGACTGCGCCGGGAATCTCTGCCTCCGCCGGAGGGAAGGGGACTTCGTGTTCCGGGCAGCTCGCCTGCCCGGCCTCTGGACTTGTCAATCGGACGACAGCGACTGTATTACGGCCGCTCCAAAATGTCTACACTCGCCACGGTAGATTTTTTGGAGTGAAGATGTGGACTTACTTGCGATGTGAGCAGTAGGGCGAGGCTCCGCCACACGTCCTTCCGGCGGGCCGATCCGGCCGGGCCGCCGAGGCCGAGCAAGCCGATCGGTCCTGGTCTGCTACCTTGAACGCCGTTCAAGTCGGTTGTACGGAAGGTCATCGATGGACAGCGTCGAGAACTCGCGGCGGGTCGGGTTCACCGGCAGGGACATGGCGCAGATCGCCGTCTTCGCGGCACTGATCGCCGCACTCGGCCTGCCGGGTGCGATCACGGTGGGCTTCAGCGGCGTCCCCATCACCCTGCAGACTCTCGGCGTGCTGCTGGCCGGCGCCGTGCTCGGCGCGCGCAAGGGGACCGCGGCCGTGCTGGTCTTCCTCGCGTTGACCATCATCGGGTTGCCGTTGCTGTCGGGCGGGCGGACCGGGCTCACCGCGCTGGCCGGGCCGAGCGCGGGCTATCTGATCGGCTGGATTCCGGCCGCGCTGGTGATCGGCTGGCTCACCGAGCGCATCCTGCCGAAATATCCGGTGGTCCCGGCATTTCTGATCAATGCCCTCGGTGGGATCGTCGTGGTCTATGCCTTCGGTACGGCCGGACTGTTGCTCCGCACGGACCTCGGCGTGCTCGAGGCGATCACCTCCAACGGCGCGTTCATCCCCGGCGATCTGGCGAAGGTCGTGGTCGCCACGGTGGTGGCCAAGGGCGTGCACCGGGCGTATCCCGGTGTGACCGGTGCTTGATCCGCTGCTGGGCCGGGCCGACGATCGGCCTGCCCTCGATCTCGACGGGCGGGTGCTCACGTACCGCGAACTCGACCGGGCGATCGACGCCTGGAACAGCGCGCATGCCGCCGCCCAGGTCTACGACGCGTCCCCGCTGCCGGTTCCGGAGGCGTTGATCTGCGTCTGCGCCGCCGCGCGCCGCGGGGTCCCGGTCCGTGTCGAGAACCCGGACGTGCGCCCGGTGCGCGAGAGCGTGCCCGCCGGGGCGCTGCTGCTCGTGGCCACCTCGGGGTCGACCGGGGCGCCGCGCCCGCTGGCCCGGACCGCGCGCTCCTGGTACGACAGCTTCCCGGCCTTCACCGCGATCACCGGAGTACGAGCCACCGACCGGGTGCTGCTGACCGGACCACTGCACGCGACGATGCACCTGTTCGGCGCAGTGCACGCGCTGTGGAGCGGAGCCTGCGTCACCGACGACCCCGAGAGCGCGACGGTCGTGCACGCGGTGCCCGCCGTCCTGCGTGATGTGGTCGCGAGCGCCCCGCGACTGCGGACGGCGATCGTCGCGGGCATCGCCCTGGACGACGGCGCCATCGAGGCCGCGGGCGGGCTCGGGATCGTCGAGTACTACGGATCCGCCGAGGTGTCGCTGGTCGCCGCGCGCCGGGTGCCCGAGCCGCTGCGGGTCGTCGACGGCGTGCAGGTCGAGGTCAGGGCAGGACTGCTGTACGTCCGATCGCCGTACACGGTGCTCGGCGCACCCGAATGGTTCCCGGTGGGCGACCTGGCCGAACTGCGCGCCGACGGCGAACTGGTCGTGCGCGGGCGTGGCGACGGTGTGGTCAACGTCGGCGGCACCACGGTGGTGGCCGAGGATGTGGAGCGGATCCTGGGCGGCGTGCCGGGCGTGAGCGCTGTCGCGGTGCTCGGCGCTCCGCACCGGGTGTTCGGTGAAATCGTCACTGCAGTAATGGAACTCGACGACTCGGCCACGGTGCCCGCGGTGCGCTCGCTGGCCCGCGCGCGGCTGAGCAAGGAGGCCCTGCCGCGCCGTTGGATCACCGTGCCCGCGCTGCCGAGGACGGCCTCCGGCAAGGTCGCGCGCGGGGAACTGAAGAATATGGTCCTATGAGCCGCACCCCCGTCCTGATCGCCGCGCGCCGCACGCCCATCGGCAACGCGGGCCACGGCTTCGCCGCTCTGACCGTGACGGACCTGGCCGCTCCGGTGCTGCGCTCGGTGCACGACGCGGTGCGCGCGGCCGGTATCGATGCCGCCGTCGACGATGTGGTGCTCGGCAATTGTCTCGGCCCCGGCGGCGACCCGGCCCGGGTCGCGGCCCTGCGCGCCGGGCTCGGCGTCGACGTGCCCGGCGTGACCGTGGACCGCCAGTGCGGCTCCGGCCTGGACGCGGTGATGCAGGCGGTGACCAGGGTGCGCGCGGGCGACGACGACCTGCTGCTCGCCGGGGGAGTCGAATCGGCGAGCACCGCGCCGTGGCGTTTCTGGCCGCCGGTCGGCGACGCCGCTCCGGTCCGCTACACCCGTGCGCCCTTCGCGCCGCCGGAGTTCCCCGACCCGGACATGGGCGCGGCCGCCGACGACCTCGCCGCGAAGTTCGGGATCAGCAGAGAACGCCAGGACGCCTACGCGGCCCGCTCCCACGCCCGCGCCGCGGCGACCGACTTCTCCGCCGAGATCGTGCCGATCGCCGGAATCGAGCGCGATCAACGCATCCGCGCGGGGATGACGGCCGAACGACTGGCCCGGCTCCGCCCCAGCTTCACCCCCGGCGGCACTGCGACGGCGGGCAATTCGTGCGGCATCTCCGACGGCGCGGCCGCCCTGGCCGTCACCACCGAGGAACTCGCGGCGGGCCTGCCCGCGCTGCGGGTGCTGGGATGC